>JAFZBE010000043.1 GCA_017561935.1 Bacteroidales bacterium
CCAGCGACCATTGGGGGACATGTTACGATTTGTAAAAGGATGGAAAATGGATTTGCCCGCCCCCTTTATGGGATAAAATTCATGATCATTCGTGATAGTTCGTGTTAAAGAATCCGCATAAAGAATATCTTATTGTACTTACAATAAAGGTGTCATGTAAAGTGGAAGATAGGTGATACCATCCTCTACCTTATAGTCGGCTGCATGCAAAATAGTTGGAGTGTCCATATACTCTCCAAACTTACTCATGCACTTCATTAGGGAAGATAACGTGTAGTTTTTGCCGCTTTTGACTTCTATTGGACGGATATTATGGCGGCTGGTCACTTTGCCCTTTTGGAGCAGGAAGTCGATTTCCATGCGTTCTTCGGCTTCCTCTGATGACTTACTATAGAAAAAGAGTTTGTTACCGCTAGCGGTTAGCATCTGGGCCACGATATTCTCAATGAGCATTCCCTCGTTCACCTCCAACTTCCCAAAGAGCAGTTTCTGGCAAATTTCAGACGACACAATGCCCTTTTCATCGAAAGCATGACTGATCAACAAGCCCGTATCGTTCATATAACACTTCAATGTCGTGCGGTCTTCGTTCATCTTTAGTCCGATGTTCGGCTCTGTCGAATTGTAGCAGATGTTGACAACTCTCGCATCCTTCAACCAGAAGAAAGCATCGTCCCAGTCACGATATTTCGCACCTGGCTTTAGGGCAGACAGACGGAATTTCTTTTCATGCTTGGATAACTGAGGAGGAATCTGATCAAAGATTGACACCACCTTATCGGCTATCTCATTAGCATAATTGAAGATGTCGTTACGATAGATGGCCAGCACATCGCGCTTGGCAGCATCTACGGCATCAAAGTCCTTTGTTTCAATATACTTTTTGACGGCTTGCGGCATTCCTCCAACTATCATATAGAGACGGAAAGCATCCATAGCCTGACGATGGAAAACCTGCCCCATCGGTTTCCGCTCTGCATACATCTTCCGTATCAAGTCCATCAACATGTCGTTACCTGTAGCCCAAAGGAACTCTTCAAAGTCCATCGGGTACATCTGTATAGGACGTTCTTCTGAAGGGAGTACGATGCCTTGCGTACTTTTCTTGATGCTTACCAAGGATCCTGTCTCAATATAGTCATACCTTCTGTCGGCCACCAGAAACTTGATGGCAGCTCTCGCTCTGGGACATAACTGAATCTCGTCAAGAATGATTAGTGACTTGCGCTCATGGAGTCTCACTTTGTAGTGCTGACTCAGATAGAGAAACAGCGTGTCAAGATCTTCCAAATAGAGGTCGAACCAGTTTCTGACCATCTGGGGAGCCTTATTGAAGTCGATGAGGATATATGACTCATACTCATTCTTGGCGAACTCTTCTACAATATAGCTCTTTCCGATGCGTCGCGCTCCTTCTACGAGTAGTGCCACCTCACCGTTTCTTTTCTCCTTCCAGTCAAGGAGTTGTTGATAAATTTTTCGCTTCATAATGATGTCATTTGCACCTTTTTGAGATTTCTGTCCTACCATATTTTACACCTTTTTGAGATTTTTGACGCTGCAAATATACACCTTTTTGAGATTTCTTGCAAGAGTTTTGTTGAAAAAATTAAAAAAATGATTGTCGCGATTTGTTCTTAACTGCGGGCCATTGCATTTCATTCATCAGATTCCAGCAGACGGGCTTCCTCGAACTTCGCCTTCATGGTCGGATTGTTGCGCGTCAGCTTCTTGATGGTCAGCGCTTCGGCCTTGTCGTTGGCGAGACGAAGGTTCCTGTCGGAGCCCAGGAGCGCATCCTTGATTTTCTGGAGGTGCTCGATGGACTTGTCGATTTCCTCGATGGCCTTGGCGAACCTCTCGCTTGCTAAACGGTAGTTGTTGCCAAACTTCTGCTATCACAGCAATTTTCCTGGCATCCTCGCCCTGCTGCCTGATGACACTGAGCTCACCCTTGAGGCGATTGATCTCGGAAGACAGCTGATTCTTCATGGTCTGCATCTCGGCTTCTTTCCTGACCATTGCCTGCTCTTTCCTGCTGAGCTCCATCTGATAGGCAGTGGCGGCCTTGGCCTCGGCAGCAGCCTGTTCGGCCTGATGCTGTGCATGTAGCTCGGCGATGCGACGACTTACCTCAGCATCAAACTCTGCATTCTTCACCTGGTTTACGATTGATGCATAGTCTGCTTCATCGACGGTGAATACACTTCCGCAATTTGGACATTTCAGTTCTTTCATATTGTCGTTAATTTTTTTTAAAAAACAAGCCGGCCTTCACAGGGGGGCTTGTTATAGAAAAGAATTTAATGTTTACTACGATGTATTCGGGTGCAAAGATAAGGTATTTCTTTGAAAATACCAAATCTTTTCTCCCATTTTTTTGTTTTGGAATGTAAAAAAGCTTCATTCTTCTTCCTTCACGTCCCTAAACATACTATATATGGGATGATTGGCATAGTCGATACGGGAACCTGCAGGCACATACAACGTGATCTTTGACAAATCAATTCCCAAGAATGTATTGGGGAAATCGACAGGCTTTGTATGCCGGAGATGTATCTCGGTGAGGATTGAACAATCTTCGAATACCCAAATACCGAGTTTTGACACACGGGCGGGAATCGTTACCGTGGTGAGGCTTGTACAATTACTGAACGCATTTTCTCCAATCTCGGTTACGCTGTCGGGTATTTCTATCGAAGTGAGACTGGTGCAGTAGTCGAAGGCCTCTGTCTCAATCACTGTAACACTGTCGGGGATTTCGATCGATGCGAGGCTGGTGCATCCCATGAAGGCACTGCATCCGATCTTGGTCACGCCGTGGGGGATCTTTACCGAGGTGAGGCTTTCGCAACCACTGAATAAATTGCTCTCAAGTTCGGTCACTTTGCCGGGTATTTCGATTGTGGTGAGGCTAGTGCATTCGTGGAAGGCCCATAGACCTATTGTTCTTACATTGCTGGGGAGCATTATCGAGGTGAGGCTGGTGCATCCTCTGAAGGCATAGCCTCCTATCTCGGTGACACTTTCGGGAAGATTGATAGTGGTGAGATTGGGGCAATCGCTGAAGGCTGCAACCCGAATCTCTGTGACTCCGTTGGGGAGATTGATCGAGGTGAGGCCCTTGCAGTCTTTGAAGGCCCAATTCCCGATTGCTGTCACATGGTTGGGGATAGTCAGTTCGCCGGTGCAGCTCTTGTCGCAGTTGACTAAGGTCTTGCCGGAGTCGCTGTAGTGGAGAGGAGGGGTCTGATTCATAGTGGTTCGATTTTGTGGTGCAAAGATACGAATAATATTTCAATATCCAAGATTTTATTTCTTTTTTCTGACGAAAAGGGAGAAATAAAAGGCGAATAATGGATCCATGAAGATGAGCGCTGATTCGTGTTTAAAGATCACGGATCTGCCAGATTGAACGGATTCGTTGGTTCGCCATCACGGAACCAGTGTTTATCGCTTCGCCAAACACTGGGCTGATAACGCGGATGCGGGTCGCGTCAAACATCAGTGCAGATCCGCGCTGAGTGCGGCACAGTAATGCACTCAGCCATCCATTGCGGCCCAACTATATCCGTCAGATCTTGGTTATCCGTGATCTTTCTTCGGTTTCACTCATGTTATTATCTGCTTTTGTTTGCGATTATCGAAATGGTCGCTTCGTAGAAAAATCTAAAAAATAATTCTGTACCAACTAATTATTTGAAAAATTCTGCATGACTGTTATTTATATAAACTCCACCTTGTGAAGAAGGGAAAAGGGCAAAGCTTAGAATAATATCGTATATTCCATCATAAAAGTGGAAGATTATTTGGTGGGATGACAAGAAATGTGTATCTTTGCAGCGACCATTTCGACAAGTCGAAAACAAAGACGAATTATAACATGTAAAGGAGGTGAAAATGGATTTGAGACGTGGGCTTCAATAGCCCGTCTCACAATCCGGAAAATTGTCGCCTCAATGGCGACATAAAATTGCTATCGCATAAAATCCATCCGGATCCAAGTCTATTGAGCCCGCTGTCTCCTGCCATTTTCACAAGAATTAGAAATAAACACTTAAACCGTTTTTGGTATATAGAAGCGAGCAATTTAACCAATCGAAATACGTGGAAACGTTTACTTTTTGTAGTTTCCTTCATATATAGGTGAATGGACTACATTTTTACCACTGTATAAATACGCATGCTTTCACAAACTACAAAAACCATTTATCTGGCAAGGACATTGAGTCCGCTGCTGAATACGTCCTATCCCTTGCACAAGGAAGATTGGCTCGCCTATCGTGTGGAAGGGACACTGCCGTATGATGACGTTGGGCCGATGTCGTTCTACCTGCATATCCCCTTCTGCCGTCATCTGTGCCGCTTCTGCGAATATACGCGCATGAGCCTGCCTGATGACATGCGTCAGCTGCGTTACCTCGATGTGCTTGCACAGGATATCGAACGATTCCTTGCTGCGCACCCCGACACGGTGCTTCAAGGCTTCGACATCGGAGGGGGCACGCCTACGGCTCTCTCTCTCGACAACTTCCAGCGCCTGATGACACT
Organism: Bacteroidales bacterium; assembly: GCA_017561935.1. GTDB lineage: Bacteria > Bacteroidota > Bacteroidia > Bacteroidales > UBA3663 > Liminaster. The sequence continues at coordinate 4,552 of JAFZBE010000043.1, forward strand.
CTATGCCGACACCGTGCGCCGCGTGCAACTCACTTCCGATTTCGAACCCAGCATCGAAGGCACCTTCCTTACCCTCGACAACGAGAAGCTCGACGCTATCGCCCAGGCGGGCATCCGCCGCCTTTCGCTTGGTGTGCAGACCTCCTCCTCCACCGTATTGAATGCACAAGGACGCAACAATGTCGATGCCGACGTTATGCAACGCATCCTCGACCAAGCCCATGCAGCAGGCATCCGCAAGGTCAACCTCGACCTGATGTATGGCCTCGCTGGGCAGGACGATGCTTCAAGGCAACGCGACCTTGACGTGATTCACCACCTCATGCCCGAGCAGGTCACGCTCTACGAACTGCGCGTCAACATGCTGCCTGGGGTACAGTCGGCGAGCAAGGAGGAACTCTACAATGCCTATTGCTCCTGCTACGAAGCGCTCATCGGCATGGGCTACCACGCCCGCTTCGGACAGAACACCTTCTCGCGTTCCGACAGTGATTTCGGCGTCTCGTCATACCTGCGTAACCGTATGCTCAAGGGTACATCTTATCGCGGTTTCGGCATCTCGGCACAGAGCATGAGTGCCGCTGGCATCGCCTATAACCCCGGGAAGAACGAGCACAGGTTGTCGTCCTTCCTCGACCGCGCCACTTTCGACGAAGAGACACATTACGCCCTGCCACCCGAGGAACTGCTCTCGAAGTACATCGCCATCGCAGCCTACAGCGGCGGTTTCTCGCTCGACATTGCTTCGAACATCCTCGGGCACGATGCCGGCGAGCATTTCAGCGACGAGCTCGCCTTTTGCCTCGATGAAGGATTGCTCACCCTCGACAACGACCGCGTGCAGATCACCCGCAAGGGGTTCCTCCACTACGGCGCCGTATTTTCATTATTCTATTTGAACCACAAAAACATTAAAACGAATTGATATGGAAGAACAGATACCCATGGCCGTCAAACTAAAGAACTACGGACAAGTGCGCACATTGGCCGATATCGCCAAGGCGCTCAATGAGCAGCACCACTACAAAAAACTAAATGATTTCTACGAAGACCTCCAACAACAAATAAGCGACTATATGGAGCGTGGCACAATCACAGACGATGCCCTCGAAAGCTTCAAGCTGATGATGGACAAAAACGCCGGCAGTTGGTTCTCAGACGGGCACTTCGACACCGACCAGATGTTTGCACACCTCGAGAACGAAATCGACAACGATGCCACGACAGCTCTCGACCTCATCTACGAGCGTCGTGCCTATGCCAAACTCGGGCACTTTGTAATGCTGATGAATGAGATTGCACGTTTTACCGACCCGCAAACCCTGATGGATGACATCCACATGGCGTTTGAACGTAAGACGGATGATTGTTCCGACCAATATTTTAGATGGAACGACGATTTTATTACCTATAACCTCCATTATAGCCTAAAAAAACACTGGCAACTCGTGATCGACAATGAGAAACACCTCGACAACGATAAGCTGGAGAAGTTCTTAATCGGCAAACATGAGATGCGTGTCAGGACCCTAGGACTCGATGAGGTTATCCGCCGTGACTATGAAAACGACTACTGCCAGACCAATTTAATGTACCCCAAGACAGGTGGTACAGGACCCATCTATTGGGACCTCGAGGATGGTAACTATTTAAAGCTATGCAGTGCTACTCGCAGGCAAGTATTTCCCCCAGGGAAATATGAGTTACCAATCCTGACCCCCGTCCTTGAACGTCTCTGCCAGGGTGATGATCCCGAATACATCCATTATTATAGTATATACCTTCCCATTCGCGATTTTTCACGGCCTATTTACAACGACAATGGCAAAGTCGTCTTCCGCGACGAAACAGACAAGAAACTCTATTTAATGCGGCTACTCAAGGAATACAAGGCACAAGAGAAGAATGATGAGCAATCATAGCCTGTTCGGACACCCTATCGAGCTGAAGACGCACGGCTGCAACAGGCCGGGCATCCCCGCGCAACCCATTCCCCCTGCGGTCAACCTCTTTGTCAAGGTGACCGCAGGGTGCAATGCACGTTGTCTCTTCTGCTCGAATGCAGGCACGCATGCTACGGGTGAGTTCGATACCGACAAGCTCTTCGAATGCATCGACGAGGTCTTGGCCCATGACATCATCGTCAACCGCATCAACATCACGGGTGGAGAGCCCTCTGTGGTCACTCCACGCGTCGCCAGCATCCTCGAACGGTTGTGCCATGCGCCTTATCAGGATATCCACGTCCACCTCAACACCAACGGGCTCCTCCCCCAGTCGCAGGCCCTGATGCAGCATCCCCGATGGAACTCCATCTCGATGTCGCTCCATCACTACGACCTCGGCAAACTCTCGGAGATCTACGACACCCGCATCCCACAGACGGCCTTCCAGTTTGAGGGCATCGACCTGCAGAAGGTGAATGCCAGCTGCAACCTCATCAGAGGCTACATCGACACGCCCGAAGAAGTGGGACGTATGCTCGACTTCGCTCTCTCACTCGGCCTCCCGCGTCTGGGCTTCGTCTCACTCATGAAGGTCAACGACTATTGCCGTAGCCATTATGTTGATTTCTCGGAGATTTGCCTCGACACCATCCCCCATCTATACCCTACCCAGACGATGGACCGCGGGCTGGACTGCAAGTGTTCGAACTACCTCTACAACAAGGATCTCAAGATTCTGGAGGTCTATCTGCGGAACTATATGAATCCTCAGTTTTGTGCCTCTTCGCTTGTGTTTGATGGGCAGTTTCTGCGGCAGGGATTCCATTCGAAGAATGTTATTTATTGATGGGAGAAGAACAACAGAGCCTCGGCATGTGCCGGGGCTCTGTCATTGGGGAGGTGAATGTTGTATGAGCCTTACTTCAGGTCGTAGGCGAGGGACTGGAGAATGTTCTTCGAGGAGTTGCCGATGAGGAAGTTGAAGCGGCCGGGTTCGGCACGCCAATCGCGGGCGGCAACGTCGTAGAACTGGAAGGCGCGGTCGTTGAGAGTGAGGGTAACCACCTTGGTCTCACCTGGCTGGAGGAAAACCTTCTGGAAGGCCTTGAGCTCCTTGAGGGGACGAGCGACCGACGACTTGACATCCTGGACATAGAGCTGAACGACCTCGGCACCTGCACGGGAACCGGTGTTGGTGACGCTCACGTTGACCTTGACGGCACCTGGAGTGGCATCGACCACTGCGGCATCGTGCATGGTGAAGGTGGTGTAGCTGAGTCCGTAGCCGAAGGGGAAGAGGGGCTGGAACTTCTGACGATCGACGTAGCGATAGCCTACTTCGAGACCTTCGTCATAGTAGATGTCCCAGAGATGGACGGTGCTGTCCTGACGCTCGATGCCGGGATAACGGCGCGGATCGGCCACACGCTGACGGCCCTGCTTGAGAACGGGAGCATGGACGGCGCACTGGTCGAGCGAAGCATACCACGTCATGGGCAGATGGCCCGAGGGGTTGACATCGCCGAAGAGGACCTGTGCGAGCGAGGTGCCTGCCTCGGAACCGAGATACCAGTCCTGAAGGACAGCGGGCACGTCGTTGATCCATGGCATGGCCACGGCATTGCCTGAGATGTTGACCACGACGAGACGCGGATTAGCCTTTACAAGAGCCTTGATGAGCTCGTCCTGTCCGTAAGGAAGGGCGTAGTCGGCACGGTCGGTGCCTTCGTTGTCCTGTCCACCGGACTTGTTGAGACCACCGATGAAGATGACCACATCGGCCTCGCCAGCCATGCGTACAGCCTCGTCGCAAAGCTCCTCGGCACTGCGTGAGTCGTTGAGGTCCTGACCGGTAGATACACCATTGTAGGAACCACCTGGGTCACCCACATAGCCACGGGTATAGCTCACATTGACATGCGTGCCGGCCAGACGTGCCTTGATGCCATCGAGGGGCACGATCTCGTGCTGCGCCTTGAGGCTGCTGGAGCCACCGCCTACGGTCATCATCTTGATGGCGTTCTCGCCAACGACAAGAAGGCTGCGAACCTTAGACAGGGTCAGGGGAAGTAAGGGTTCTGAAAGGTTTGAAGGGTTTGAGAGGTTTGAGGGGTTTGAGAGGTTTGAGGGGTTTGAAGGGTTTGAGAGGTCGTTCTTGAGGAGGACTATGCCTTCGGCACCTACCTGCTGGGCCAGCTGGATATGGGCTTCGCTGTTGATGGAGCCGAAGCCGCGATTGCGGTTCATGGTGGTACGGAAGATGAGACGCAAGACGCGACGCACCTTGTCGTTAAGCTCCTTCTCCCCTACCTTACCATCGAGGATGAGCTGGCGGTAGGGATTGGCCATGAGGTAGTTGTCGTAGGCGTTGGTGGCACCCATCGAGAGGCCATCGGTCCATGTGCCGAACTCAAGGTCAAGCCCGTTGTAGATAGCCTCCTGTGTGCTCTGTGTGCCTCCCCAGTCGCTGATGATGGCGCCGTCGAAGCCCCATTCACCTTTGAGGATCTCGTTCATGAGATACTGGTTGTGGCAGGCGTGCTGGCCGCGGAAGAGGTTGTAGCCTCCCATGAGCGTCCAGGCACCACCCTCGCGGATAGCGGCCTCGAAGGCGGGCAGATAGATCTCGCGCAAGGTACGTTCGTCACAGATGGCGTTGGAGGTGTAGCGCTCGTGCTCGTTGTTGTTGAGCGCATAGTGCTTCACGCAGACGGCCACGCCCTGCTGCTGCACTCCCTTGACGTAGCCTACGCCCATGCGACCCGAGAGGTAGGGGTCTTCGCCCATGTACTCGAAGCTACGACCATTGAGGGGCGTGCGACAGATGTTGACACCTGGGCCGAGGAGGACGGACTTGTTGCGGTAGCGAGCCTCTTCGCCGATGGACTGACCATAGCGCAGGGCAAGGTCGGTGTTCCAGGTGGCGGCAAGACAGGTGAGGGCGGGGAAGGCTGTACACGAGTCGTTGGAGCAGCCAGCCTGCTCCCATTCGTCCCAAAGTACGTCGGGACGGATACCGTGGGGACCGTCGGTACACCAAAGTTCGGGAATGCCAAGACGGCCTACGCCTGGGCTGGAGAACTTGGATTGTGCATGGATGATGGCGATCTTCTCGTTGAGCGTCATGCGCGACAAGGCGTCATCGACACGTTCCTCGATGGTCTTGCTCTCGTCGAGATAGACGGGCAAGGTCTGGGCCTGAAGGGTACCTGTTGTGAGGAGCGATGCAAGAATTATCAGATTATGAGGTTTCATTTTTATCACGAAATATTACTTTTGCCATACACGCACCCAATCGACATCGAGGGAGACGGGGAGTGCGCTTTCGTCAACACCCTGGGCACCACCCCAGTCGCCGCCCCAAGCGAGGTTGAGGATGACGTAGAAAGGAGCGTTATAGGGCCAGTCGTCGTGGCCAAGACCGCGGTTGTCGTACGACAATTGTACCTTGCCATCGACGAAGGTGGTGATATTACTCTCGGTCCACAGGATGGAATAGGTGTGGAACTCGCCTTCGGCACCTGCGCAATACATCTCGTGGGTGACCTGCGTGCCGTTGGAATGCACATGTGACTTGGCATGGAGGCTCGAAGAAACGTAGTTGGGATGGTAGCCCACCTCCTCCATGATGTCGATCTCGCCATCGTCGGGCCATGCGCGGAAGTTGACAGGCATCATCCAGAATGCGGGCCATGTACCCTTGCCCTTGGGCAGACGGATGCTGGCTTCGATGTAGCCATACTGCCAGCCCTTGTTGGCGTGGGCATAGACGCGGCCAGAGTAGATCTTGCCGTTCTCCTTGAAGCAGTTGATGGAGAGGATGCCTCCCTTGACGGTGGCCACTTCGCGACCACCAGGTGATGCGACGTTGACGTAGGTCTGCAGCTCGTGGTTGACCCATCCGGCATTGGCTACCTGGTAGGTCCAGCCGTTCTGCTCGTCGATGGTACCGTCCTTCTCAAATTCGTCGTGCCAGACAAGTTTGAATTCATCGCCCATAGGACAGGTGATGCTGGGCTTGGTGGCGGCAGCCTGACTGACGGAGATGAACTCACGCTGGGTGCCTGCCTTGACGGTGATCTGGCCCTCACGGGCCTCGTAGTTGACGTTCTCGGTGATGGTAACAGTAAGGGTTGTGGAGCCTGCCTTTCCATTGGCGGGAGCGACGGTAAACCATGTCTCGCCATTGGTGGCAAAGGCTGCCCATTCGCGGTCGGCGGTGACGCTGATGCTGGCGGTGCCTCCTTCAGCGGCCATGCTGATGGCTGTGGGCGTAGCAGTGAGCTGGATGGCAACGGGATCTTCGTTGTCATCGCCACCGCCACAGGCCGAGAGGGCCAGCAGGGTGCTCAGAGCGACAGTAAGGATATTCATTGCTTTCATTGTATTTTTGTTAACTATTGAATGCACGAAAAGGTTTATAAAAGATCACGGATAACCAGGATTTAACGGATATTAGCCTGTAGAAAGAGGAATTCTGAGTGCATTACTTCGTCGCACTCAGCGCGGATAAAGCGGATGTTTGGTCAGATAAACTAGTCATCACTTTACAATTCGAGTGAATTCCAATTTATCAAAGTGCCCAAAATTAAACAGAAGACCAAGCTTAAAACCTGTTGCTTTAAGGTAGTTATATACCTGATTCTTGTGAACGGTTTCAATCTCTGCAACCGCCTTTAATTCAACTATAATTTTATTATAGCAAACAAAATCGGCCACATAAGTCTGAGTCAGTTCAACTCCATCATAGTGAATTTTAAGTTTCTTTTCCCGCTCATAAGGAATACCCAGTTTCTTGAATTCAATTTCCAGAGCTTCTTGATAAACAGCTTCAAGGAAACCAGGACCCAGCGTATTATAGACCTTTAGAGCAGCTCCATTGATCTTGTAACTATCTTCAGAATAGTAAAGTTCCATAAATCTTTTAAAACCAATTACGGAAAGAATGATCGCGTCAAGCATCTGTGTTATCTGTTCTGAGTGCGACGAAGTAATGCACTCAAAGATAACTATCGACGATACATAATCCGTTAGATCTTAGTTATCAGTGATCTTAACCAATGATCATAGTAGAGGTAAAGAAAAGCTGCCTGACGTGTCCTGACGGGCACATCAGGCAGCGCTCACACACACATATATATAACTACTTACACACTATTCAGCCTCCTGGATGATGATGTCCTTGATGGTGACTTCGCTGCCAGCGGGGTTGCCAGCGAAGTCGAATACCATCTTGAAGGTCTCGTTGGTGATGTCACCCTTCGAGAGGGCGAGGTCGGTGAGTTCGACTACAGTCTCCTCGTATGCTGCACAAGCATGGCGGTCGGCGGTGAGGTAGTTGTCGTCGTTGCCATTCTCGGTGAACTTGACAGTTACGCCGGGCTGATCCTGGTTGGAGTAGAGCGTGAAGCGCATGTTGTACTTCTTGTCGGCGCTAATGTCGGCCTTACCGAGCTCGGTAGCGATGTGCCACTGAGCCTGCCACTGGTCGCTGGTAGCCTCGGGGAGCACGATGGAGTAGCTGTTACCCTCGACGACGGTCTCGGGATCGGCTATCTGTGCCCAACCTGGAGCATAGTAGAACGAAATCGTGGGATGTGCGCCCTTGAGCCAGAGGTTGCGGTCGCCGGTGAGGTCCCAGTCGATGGTCTTCGGACCCTTGTGCTCCTGCAGGTGCATGTCGCTGATGGTGATGACAGCGTTGTCGGCATTGCCACCGAAGTCGAGGACGATCTTCATGTTGGTGATGTCGGCCATGTCGGTGCCGCTGGCAACCATCGGGAGGTTGACGAGCTCAATCCACTTTTCCTCGTATGCCGTGAGGGCATGACGGTCGGCAGTGATGAAGAGGTTATCGTTGTCCTCCTGAGTGATCTTGACGGTCACGCCGGGATGATCGGTGTTGGAGACAATCTTGCAGCGGAAGTCATAAGTAAGATCCTTGCTGAGGGTGATGCCGGTGTTGTGGAAGCCGGCCTGTGCCATCCACTGATCGGTGGTAGCTGCGGGCAGCGTCCAAGTGTAGGCATTGCCATTGATTTCGCACTCGGGATCGGCAATCTGCGACCAACCTGGTGCATACCAGTACTGCAGCTCGACGGGCATGCCTTCGAGGATGTTCTGACCCGACCAATCGACTTGCGGTTGAGGTTCGGGTTCGTCGCTCGGAGGAACGATGGTGTTCTTGGAGTGCTCGATGAAGCAGAAGTTCTTGATGGTCACCTCGGTGCCGGCAGCATTGCCACCGAAGTCGAGGAAGAGGTCGTAGGTGAGACCGCCGAGGTCGATGCCAGGCACGTCGTAGAAGTAATAGATGTAGTCCTCCATAGCACTTACCTTGACGCGGTCGGCGCAGATGAAGTTGCCATCATTGCCAGCTCCGGTCTGGACGAGCTTGACGGTGATGCCCGGGTGATCCTGCGTAGAGGTGATGACGCACGAGAAGTCGTAGTTCTGTCCGGTGGGCACGATGACGTTGTCGAGTGCGGTGTGGAGCGAGAACTGTGCCATCCACTGGTCGGTGGTTGCCTCGGGGAGACTTACCTTGACACTGTTGCCATCGAACTCGTATGGGAAGTCGGCGATCTGTGACCAACCTGGAGCATACCAGATCGTGTTGAAGGTCGGGTTAGCCTGCTTCCAGAGGTTGTCGGGACTGTTGAAGTCGAAGCCAGCGAAGACGGTCTCGTGAGTGGTGGTAAGGATGTACTGCCATGCGATGCCTGGGGCTTCGCTGACGAGTGTCATCGACTTGGTGGTCATGTTGACCACGAGGTAACGTGGATCCTGCCAGATGGCATCGTTGGCGATGTAGGGGAAGTAGGTCTGGGCAGGGAAGGTGAGGTAGAGGTTGTCGCCATCGACCTCGAAAGCATAGGTGGAGTTCATGTCACCGACGGGCAAGCTGAAGTCCTCGGTAGCACCTGTGGTGTTGAGGGCTGCGGTGCCGTAGTTGACATACATCGTACCGTTGGTTCCTGCGTGGAAGGTGTAGTGGTAGTCATCGGTGAACTCGAGGGAGTTGTCGTAGAGGCCGGTACCCTTCTTGTCGTCGGGCTGTGCCTTCCACCAACCAGTGGGATCCTCGACCGAAGGACCGCAGGCGAGGTGACCGACAGTCTGGTTATCGACATACCAGGGAGCCTTAGAGAGCATGGTGGTGTAGCGGGTGAAGTCCATGATGGTGTTGTCGATGTGGAAGGTCTTGGTGACCACGCCATCGCTGATGCCATCGCGGCTGCCGATCTGAACATCGACGCTGTAGTCGCCCGAAGAGGCGAAGATACGCTGGAAACCGTTGACGGTGCTGCGCTCAACCTTCTTGCCGGTGTTGATGTTCCAAACGGGATACACACCCTTGGCACCCTTGAGGTTGAAGGTGACCTGGTTGATGGACTGATCGACATTGATCTCGATCATGTCCGCGAAGCTGGAAGCCTCAGGCACGCCGCTCTCGTTGAGCCCTTCGATCTCGTCGGGTGAGCAGGCAGCGAGGGATGCTGCCATCAGAAGGGCACTGAATATATATTTGAATGACATTTTCATATTAGTAGAATTTGTTTGGATTAATACTCATTCTGCTTGAGAGCGACATCGGAATCGAGCTCAGATTGAGCGATGGGGATGTACTTCTTGCTTTGCGTCCATGTGCCTACACGGCCCTGGTCGTTGGGGTTGGTGCCATCGCAGGGAGTGGGAACGAGGACTGTGGGAGCGAGACCTGTGCGGACGAGGTCCCAGTAGCGTTTGCCTTCGCCCACGAACTCGAGCTTGCGCTCGTTGATGATGTTGTCGATAGTGGCATCGATAGCACCCAGACCGGCACGCTGGCGCACCTGGTTGAGCAGCGACTTGGCATCGCCGGAGCCGACGCGGAGCATGAGCTCGGCAGCGTTGAGCAGCGTCTCGGCAAAGCGGTAGTAACGCAGGTTGTTGTTGTAGTTGAGGTTGTTGTCAAAACCTGCATCGGCATTGTTGGCAGTCTGTGGACGATACTTCTTGAGCCAGATGTGGGTGTCCTGGAAGCGGTTGGTATATTCCACACCACGTACGTCCCAGCAGGTGGCATCGCGACGTACGTCGCCATCCTCGAACATGTTGTAGGTAGCGGTGCGCACGGGGAGGAAGCCCCATCCGTCGGCGCCAGAGTTCCAGCCGTCACCACCGGGCCATGAGTTGGGTGAGATGAGGGTGGGAAGCACGGTGCCGCCAATGGCGAGGGGACTGCCCCATCCGCGCTCGTTGTTGCCATCCTCGTAGTTGATCTCCCAGATGGACTCGTCGCACCATTCGCCCGACTCCTCCCAGAGGTTTGCGTAGTCGGGGTTGAGGGCATACTTGCCGGAAGAGATGATCTCGTTCATGAAGCCGAGGGCCTTGCTGTAGCGGCTCTGGTCGTTCTGATACATCACCATCTCGGCATACATCATATAAACCATAGCCTGCGAGATGCGACCGCAGTTGGCGTCGTCCCAGCGCATGGGAAGAACATTCGAAGCGGCAATTGCCTCGAGCTCGACGATGAGCTGGTCATAGACCTCGTCGGCAGTGAGCTGTGGAGCAGTGTAGGGAGCGGTGAGGTTCTCGAGATAGAAGGGGATATTGCCGAAGTAGTGCCACAGCATGTTGTAGTAGAACACACGGAGGCTGCGTGCCTGCATCTCGTAGGATGACTTATTGGTCGCGGTCATATCGGGCACCTCGTACTCGATGTACTTGAGCACGTCGTTGCAGCGCTTTACGCCACTGTAATCGACGGTCCAGAGTGACGAGAGGGTATTGTTCTCGTTGGCCTGGTAGTTGGAGAGCATGTGCCAGTTCTGCATATCGGCGAGGTTGGAGCCACCTACCCAGAAGAGGTCGCCCATGATTTCGGCGTCGATGTTGAGTGCGTTGTACTGACCGAGACCCCAGTCGGGCCAATGGATAGGATCGTAGGCGGCGATGAGCGCCTCCTGTATATGTGCATCGGTGGTGTAGTATTCTTCAAGGGGTTCGCCTGACGGATTCTCCACCTCAAGGAACGAGTCGCTGCAAGCTGTCATGGCAAGCGTGGCAGCAGCCATCAGCAGGGCTGTATATTGAGTTTTCATAAGCTTGTTTTCAATTAATAATTAACAATTAATAATTAACAATTAATTAGAATGAAATGTTGAATCCGACGGTCCAAGTGCGAGCCTGTGGATAGACACCGCGGTCGATGCCGAGGGAGGTGCCACCCGAGGCGATTTCGGGATCGAAGCCCCAGTACTTGGTCCATGTGACGAGGTTCTCGACCATGCCGTAAACGCGAAGACGCTCGACGAAGGCCTTGCGTGTGAGCTTGGCGGGAAGGGTGTAGCCGAGGCTCATGTTCTTGATGCGGAGGTATGAACCATCGCATACATAGAGGTCAGACACCTGCCAGTTGGTCTCGTCGCTGAGTGCGAGGCGCGGATACTTGTCGGACGTGCCTTCGCCGGTCCAGCGGTTGAGCATCCATTTGGGATAGTTGCCGGAATATACGTCGCTACGGTAGGTTGCATCGAAGACATCGGCACCCTGAACACCCTGGAGGAAGATATTGAAGTCGAAGCCCTTCCAGTCGGCGTTGGCGTTGAAGCCGAAGGTCCAGTCGGGAGTACCGTTACCAATGTTGGTGCGGTCGTCGGTGGTGATGGACCCATCGCCGTTGACATCGACGAAGCGAACGTCACCAGGCACAGCTTTGGGCTGAATGAGTTCGCCCGATGCATTGGTGTAGGCACGTACCTCGTCCATATTCTGGAAGATGCCATCGGTCTTGTAACCATAGAAGAAGGGGAATGGCTGGCCGTTCTCGGCACGTGTGCCGCCACCGGAGATACCCTGGATGCCGTCGAAATTGAGGAAGCCTTCGGTATTGCCGAGGTTGATAAGCTTGTTCTTGAGGTAGGAGACGTTGCCCTTGAGAGAATAGTGGAAGTCGCGAACGTGACCCTTCCAACCGAGTTCAACTTCGACACCCTTGTTCTCCATGTCACCCACGTTGCCAAGAGGCTTGGTCTCGCCCACATAGCTTGGGATAGGCATGGTGATGATCATGCCGTTGGTCTTCTTGATGAAGTAATCGACGCTGAGGGTGAGTGCATCCCTCATGAAACCGAGGTCGATACCGAAGTCGTGCTGCTCGGACTCCTCCCACTTGAGGTCGGGGTTGGCAATACGATTGGCCTTCGAACCGTTCTGCTTGGTGGCCATACGACCGAAGAGGACGTTGTTGCCCATCGAGGTGAGGGTGGTGTAGGTGAAGTCACCGATGTTGTCGTTACCGTTCTTGCCCCAGCTGTAGCGCAGCTTGCCGATGGAAAGCCAGGCGGGGAAGTTGAAGAACGGCTCACGTACGAAGTTCCAGCCGAGAGAGAACGATGGGAAGACACCGTACTTGTTGTTGGAGCCGAAGCGGCTCGAACCGTCGCGACGTACAGTGAACTGGAGCATGTAACGCTCGTCGTAGTTGTAGCTGCCACGTGCGAAGAGTGACGAAACGGTGTGGGAAGTATAGGGGCCGCCCCAGACGCTGTACTGGACGGTGGCACCAGTGATGTTGCCGTCGGCATCGGACGAGAACTCGATGTTGCCGGTAGAGTAGTTGATTGACGGCTTGTTGATGTTAACGAGGTTCCAGCGGCTGCCGCCGATCTCGTCACCCTTCGACTTGAAGGCCGACTGACCGAGGACGATGTTGAAGCTGTGGAGACCGATGGTCTTGTCGTAAGAAAGGACGTTCTCGAGCTGCCATGTGGTTGACTTAGCCGAGAACTGCGAAGCGGAGGTATGCTCCTGCTTGTTGTTGCCCGAGAGGTAGTAGAGGCTCTTCACGGCACCATCGTAACCCCAGAAGGAGAGGTCGGTGCTGTAGGAGAAGCTGTACTTGAGGTTATCCCAAAGGCCGAGGCTGACGTTGAAGTGGGGCACGAACTTGTGGCTCCAGTTCTTGGAAGGATTGATGCAGTCGAGCATGGCGAGTGGGTTGTTCATTTCCTGATAAGCTCCACCGTAGCTGGCGATGGTATAGACATTGCCAGCAGCATCGACAGGCAGGTCATAGTCGGCATAGGTGGCCTTCATCTGCTCGGCATATCCACCCGTAACGGTTGGGGTGAGGATTGGCGACATGTAGAGGGCAGAACCGAGGACAGAGCCGAACTCGGAGTTGGTGGCGATGCCGGTGCTGTGGGTGCGCATGTAAGAGAGGTTGACCGAGAGGTCGAGCTTGTTGAGGAACGTGCGCTCCTTGGTGGCATCGAGCAGGGTGTAATTGTTGTTGGAACGGATGGTCAGACGGTTGTAGTTGGACTGACCGTAGTTGCCGCCGACGATACCTTCCTGGCTGAAGTAGCCGATGGAGAGGTAGTAGTTCATCATATCGCTGGCTCCGCTCACCGAGATGTCGTGATTGACGATGGGGGCATTGTCGTTGAAGACGAGCTCCTGCCAATCGGTACCGCCATTGACGGGGATAGCATTGCCCATGGCATCGGTGAGATGATAAGGATCGGCGTAGGGTGCATCCTGGCCGGCGTTGATGTACTTCTCGTTCTGCAGAACGGCATATTCGGTGGCGTTGGCTACATCGCGGTGCTTCCAAGCTGTCTGCCAGCCCCAAGAAGCGTTGTAGTTGATCTGAGCCTTGCCCTTCTTGCCCTTCTTGGTGGTGACGAGGATGACACCGTTGGCGGCACGTGCACCGTAGATAGCGCCCGAAGCGGCATCCTTGAGCACTTCGATACTCTCGATGTCGTTGGGGTTCACAAAGTCAAGACCTCCCTCGATGGGCATGCCATCGACGATGTAGAGAGGATCGGAGTCGTTGATGGTACCGGTACCACGGACACGAACACGCGAAGCTTCACCAGGCTGACCAGAGTTGGCGGTGACGTTGACACCGGCTGCGAGACCCTTCAGTGCATTGTCCATGCGGATGGGGGTCTTGTTCAAAAGGTCATCGCTGCTGACCTTGGCGATGGCTGCCGTTACGACGCTCTTCTTTTGCACACCGTAACCAACGACCACAACGTCCTCAAGGAGCTTGTTGTCCTCGACCAGAACGACGTTCATCTGGGGACGAGCAGCCTGCTCTTGGGTGATGTAGCCCACGAACGAGAACACGAGGGTGGCATTACTTGGAACATTGGAAATCGAGAAGTTGCCGTCAAGATCGGTCACCGTACCCGTCGAGGTGCCTTTCACCACGACGCTGGCACCGAGGATGGGTTCGCCCATCTCATCTACAACGACGCCGTTCACCACCATCTGCTGGGCCCATGCCCCCCATGGTGTGAACAGGAATAATGCAAGGAGCAATATAGCCCTTGACATCCACTTGTCAGAAGATTTTCTCATGCTAATGATGTTTTGATTAATAATTATAATATGTGTAGAACATTGTTTCGTAGAGAGTAATAAAAAGCAGGGATAAACCCTTTGTCGCTTTCGACGGTGCAAAGATAGGGCTTATTTCAACATGTTGTATTAGCAAGTAATGTGTATCGGTAAGTTATACGATATAAGAATAGACTGTGTTTCAATAGATTAGAAAAATGAATCGGTAAACTTTGGTTGCGCAGTTAGGAATCGCTGAAACGGCCTAACTGTCGCACATATTGAACAAACTGCTCCTTCGGAACGATTGCTTTGTTGCGTATCTTGAGGCGGTTGTTATAGACGGTCTGTGGTGAGACGTGAAGGAACTCGGCGATCTTGACACTGTCGGTGATGCCCAGTCGGACGAGGGCATAGATGCGCAGGTCGGTGTTGAGCAATTCGCCCTTACGGGGTTCGATGCGTTCCTCGGGTTGCAACAGGTTGTTGAAGTCGGTGATAAAGTCGGGGTAGATATGGAGGAAGAGGGCATCGAAGTTGTGATAAAACTCCTTGAGCTCGTCCTGCACAAGCGTGGTCTTCTCGGTCATCTGGAGCACCTCGTCGTAAAGCTTCACCTTGGTCTTGCGGTTGATGTTCTTGCGGTATTCGTCCATCTTGCTGATGTAGTTGGAGCAAAGCGAGAAGACATAGCCGACATACTCCTCCTTGACGTAGTTCGACTCCTGGAGTTCGCGGTTGACTTCGGCCTGCTGCTCCATGGCGGCCTGCAGCTTACGATTGGCTTCGGTGAGCTCGGCATTGGCATGGGTAAGTGCCGCACGGTGCTCGCTGAGTTGCATGTTGGTGACCTCGAGCTGGCTACGGCTCTGGCTGAGCTTTCGGCGCTGACGCCAGCCCATGATGACGGCCACGAGGAGGATAACGAAGAGGATGGCCAAGATCCAGGTGATGGCCTGCTGGCGGCGCTGCTGTTCGGACACTCGCTCACGATAGCTGGCGAGGATGTCGTCCATCACACGGGCGATGCTCACCGTGCGCACCAGGTTGTTGTAGATGCGCGACGTTTCGAGGCAGACATTGATATAAGTATAAGCGCGCGACAGATCGACAGCACTCTGATCCTTTGACCCGAACAGGCCATGACCACGCCGCGAATCGCGCTGAGAGATGTCGTAAAGGACGGAGGAGAGTTCCTCGAGAGAAGCGATATCCTGGTTGGCGGCACGGAGGTCGGCAATACCCGAACGCGCCATGTACTGCAGGTAGAGGTCCTCGTCGTCCTGCTCCTGGTACATGCGAGCCAGACAATAGGCCAACATCGCATCGTGACGGGTGGTGAGCTTCAAGGTATCGACGACAGGGCGGAGCGCCAGGATGGCCTCATGCCCATTGCCCACACTGTAGGCACGCCACGACTGCCACCAGAGATAGTTGTCGTCGGTGGGCTCCATGATCTGATAGATGGAATCGGTGTAGGTCCACGCCTGTTGCTGGTAAGCCTCCTTCATGGGTTCGGACCACGAGTACTGTGCGAGGTGGGAATAGAGATACTCCTGCTGGGCATAGTAGTCGAGCCGGAGATGACGGTCCAACAGACTCGGCTTCAGGCCCTCCAAGGCATTGGTAGCCTCAAGCAACTGACCCGTGGAAGCCAAGATGAAACTGCGCTGTATCTGCCACTCGGCCATGCCATGGGCATCGTGACGCTGGCTGGCAATCTGCAGGTTGGCATCGACCAGACTCATGGCCAACTCGCTGTCGAAAGTAAAGCATTCGTCATAGATGGTACGGTTGAGCTGATACAGTTCCTCGACATCACTCATGCCGCGCTGCATAGTCTGCATCTGCTGCAGACGATGGCGCTTCTGCTCGTTGATATGCTCACGCTGCTGCACAACGGAGTCCAACCGCTGAAGCCAACGTTCCGACTCGTCGTTATATGCGTACCCTCTTGCAGATGCAAGCAAAATGGCGAGAAAAATTAATAAAAAGATGTGCCTCTGGTGATTCATTTGTGTGTCATAGTAATCAATAGACGGTGCGAAGATACGAACAATTTTCGAGTCGGCCAAATTTTCGGTCCATTTTTTGAAATTTTTGGAAATCTTTTACGCCAGAATCAAGAATATATCGCATCATTTTGAAAAAGAAAAAACTTATTATTTGTTAATATTTGTACATTTCAGATGTTATAATTGTACCAATTCGGAAAATAAATAATAAAATAATCCTAATTTTATCTCAACGAATTGCAAAAATCATTAAATATTCTCATATTTGCACCTTGGAAAATAAATTCCAGCCAAACAAAAAAATGATTGAACGGTTTCTGAATCAGACGGAGTTTTCGAGTTACGAAGACTTCATGCAACACTACAAGCTCATCGTTCCGGAGCATTTCAACTTCGGCTATGACGTCATCGATGCCTACGCAGAGGAGCAACCCGAGAAAGATGCCATCCTATGGACCAATGACCAAGGCGAGGTGAAGCATCTGAACTACCGAGACTACAAGAGACTCTCGGACAAGACGGCAAGTTACCTTTTGACGCTCGGCATACATCGTGGCGATACCGTCATGCTCATCCTGAAGCGCCGTCTGGCGTGGTGGATCACGATGGTAGCGCTGCATAAGATCGGAGCCGTGGCCATCCCTGCCACCCACCTTCTGACCGACAAGGACATCATCTATCGCTGCCATGAGGCCAACATCAAGGCCATCATTGCCGTGGGTGAATTCGACATCCTGCGCAACGTGATTGGTGCACGCGCGTTCTGTTCGTCACTTGAACATTGTATCTCGATAGGACCCAGGGTACCGCGAGGATGGGATAATTTCTGGAAAGGTCTGTTCGATGCTCCCGACTTCGTGAGCCAAAAAGGACAGAACCTGGCCACCGACAATTTCCTGATGTACTTCACCAGCGGCACTTCAGGCGAGCCGAAGATGGTGATGCATGACTACACCTATCCCCTAGCCCACATCCTCACGGCCAAATACTGGCACAACGTACATGAGGGCAGCCTGCACCTTACCCTCGCCGACACGGGATGGGGCAAGGCCGTGTGGGGCAAGTTCTACGGCCAGATGATTTCGGGTGCCACCGTCTTTGTGTATGACTTCGAAGGACACTTCGAACCTGCCAACCTGTTGAAGATGATGCAGGACTTCCATGTCACCTCGTTCTGCGCACCGCCTACGGTCTATCGATTCCTGATTCGCGAAGACCTCTCGAAGTATGATCTCAGTTCCCTGGAATACTGCACTACAGCAGGCGAAGCCCTCAACCCCAATGTGTTTCTGGAATGGAAGGAGAAGACGGGTATCATGATTTGCGAGAGCTATGGACAGACCGAGACGACACTCGTGCTGGGCACTTATCCCTACGTGAAGCCTGAACCAGGATCGATGGGTGTGCCCAATCCGCAATTCAAGGTTGACGTACTCGACAGCGAAGGCAACAGGTGCAAACCGATGGAGCACGGACAACTGGTGATACGCACGGACGATGGCAAGCCCTACGGCCTCTTCAAGGAATATTACCTCAATCCTGCACTGACGCAGAAAGCGTACAACAACAACATCTATTACACGGGAGATGTGGTCTATTACGACGAGAAAGGCTATTACTGGTTCGTGTCGCGTGCCGACGACGTGATCAAGAGCTCGGGATACCGCATCGGTCCCTTTGAGGTCGAGTCGGCCCTAATGACGCACAAGGCCGTGGTGGAATGTGCCATCACAGGCGTGCCTGACGAAATCAGAGGCATGGTGGTAAAGGCTACCATCGTGCTGGCAGCGGAATACAAGCAGAAAGCCGGTCCGCGACTGGTGAAGGAGCTACAGGACCACGTGAAGCATGAGACGGCTCCCTACAAGTACCCTCGTGTCATCGAGTTTGTAGATGAACTGCCCAAGACCATCAGCGGAAAGATCCGTCGCGTGGAGATTCGCGAACATGATTGCCTTCCGAAGGGTTAGGAGCTCGGACTGAGGGAGAAGCGTTTTTTTGACGTGCTAAGATAGCGATTTTTGCACAAATATAAGAATTTAGGTCAGTTTTTTGACCTAAATTCTGTTTTTAAAATGAGGTTTCGAAAAATTATTTGTATATTTGCACATCATTATAATCCAAATACCATCACTCATCTATTTTAATTGTAAAAGTTATGGCAAACGTTCCCTTTAAGTATGCGCCTATGTTCCAGATGGGCGAAGACAAGACCGAATACCGCCTCCTTACCAAGGAGGGTGTAACCGTGAGCACTTTCGAAGGCCATGAAATCGTGAAAGTATCGAAGGAAGCCTTGACTCTGCTTGCCCAGCAGGCGTTCCACGATGTGGAGTTCATGCTGCGTCGAGAGCACAACCTGCAGGTAGCCAAGATCCTCCAGGATCCCGAAGCTTCAGAGAACGACAAGTATGTGGCACTGCAGTTCCTCCGCAATGCCGAGACTTCGGTCAAGGGCATCCTCCCCTTCTGCCAGGATACCGGCACCGCCATCATCCATGGCGAAAAAGGCCAGCAGGTATGGACCGGATTCGAAGATGAAGAGGCCTTGAGCCTTGGTGTATATAACACCTATACAGAGGACAACCTGCGCTATTCGCAGAATGCTCCGCTGAACATGTATGACGAAGTCAACACTCGCTGCAACCTGCCTGCACAGATCGATATCGAAGCTGTAGAGGGCGCCGAGTACCGTTTCGTCATGGTAGCCAAGGGTGGCGGCTCGGCCAACAAGACCTACTTCTACCCCATGACCAAGGCCACCATCCAAAACGAAGGCACGCTGCTGCCATTCCTCGTTGAGGAGATGAAGCACCTGGGCACTGCAGCCTGTCCTCCTTACCATATCGCATTTGTCATCGGTGGCACTTCGGCCGAGAAGAACCTCTTGACCGTGAAGCTGGCTTCGATCAAGTATTACGACAACCTGCCCACGACAGGCGATGCTACAGGACGTGCATTCCGCGACATCGACCTCGAGCAGAAGTTGCTCAAGGAGGCCTTCAAGATCGGACTGGGCGCACAGTTTGGCGGCAAGTACCTGGCTCACGACATCCGCGTGATACGTCTGCCACGCCATGGTGCCAGCTGCCCCATCGGTATGGGCGTAAGCTGCTCGGCCGACCGCAACATCAAGGCGAAGATCAACAAGGACGGTATCTGGCTTGAGAAGATGGATGACAATCCGGCTGAACTCATTCCAGAAGAATACCGCAACCCAGGCGAAGGTGGCAAGGGCATCGAGATTGACCTCGACAAGGGTATTGACGCTGTGCGTGCCGAACTCACCAAGTATCCCGTTTCAACTCGCGTGAACCTCAAGGGCACCATCATCGTAGCCCGTGACATTGCACACGCCAAGCTGAAAGCACGCCTCGATGCAGGTGAGGGCATCCCGCAGTACTTCAAGGATCACCCCATCCTCTATGCAGGACCCGCCAAGACACCCGCAGGCTATCCTTGCGGCTCGATGGGCCCGACAACAGCCAACCGCATGGATCCCTACGTGGATGAGTTCCAGGCCAATGGCGCTTCGCTCGTGATGATTGCCAAGGGCAACCGCACGCAGCAGGTTACCGATGCCTGCAAGAAGCACGGAGGCTTCTATCTGGGCACCATCGGCGGCGTAGCTGCCGTACTGTCGCAGAGCAGCATCAAGTCGATCGAATGTGTTGAGTACCCAGAGCTCGGCATGGAGGCCATCTGGAAGATCACCGTCGAAGACTTCCCCGCATTCATCCTCGTGGACGACAAGGGCAACGACTTCTTCAAGCAGCTGAAGCCCTGTGCAGGATGCACGATCCTGTAAGACGTAACCCCTCATAGATTAGCCCCGCACCAACAAAGGTGCGGGGCTAATTGTTTCAAGGGAATCTAGATAATCTAGAATTTCTAGAGAATCTAGAGGAACCAGGTCTATTTTGTTGTCAACTTGAGCTGGGCAGGTTTCATGCCTGAGCAGGTGATCTTGACGGTGACGGGACCGGCAGAACGTGTAGAACGCAGGATGCCGAGCATGAAGCCCGACTTGAGTGGCTTGCTGGTAATGTCGGAGGTGAAGAGCAGGTCGGTGTAGTGATCGACATTGTCGAGACAATAGAGCGAAGCGGCACCATTGACCTCAAAGGTCACGTCTCCGGAAGCATCGAACACACGATGACCTTTGCTATCGACAGCCCACACCTTGATGTACTGCAAATCCATGCCGTCGGCTTTCCAGTCATTGGGTGTCTCGGCTTCTGCACGAAGTGCCACAGCGCGGCCCGTCGTTTCGATCTGATGACGGGAAACTTCCTTGCCATCGTTGTACCCAACAGCCACCAGCTTGCCTTTTGCGAAAGTTACATCAGGCCATTGGATGATATGTTTCTTGGAGTTAGGCATCCCCACATCGTACTTGTCAAGGCCCTCGTTGCTCGTCCAAAGGTTGTTTGGCTTACGACCCAGACTCTTGCCATTGAGCAGGAGCTCCACCTCCTCGCAGTTGCTGAAGGTGTAGATGGTCTGCGTAGAGCCTTCGGCCTTGTTCCAGTTCTCGTCGAGGCGCAGACTGCCAACCTGAACATCATTCCAGTTGACACTTTCGCCTTCACCAGCATTGACGGCGATGCGGACGAGCGGCTCATCGGGAACAAAGGCACTCTTGATGAGATATGCGGTGGGATAAGGATTCAGTGCAGTATCGAAGAAAGAGTAGTTCCAACCCTTCTTGGGCCATTTGTTGGATTCCCCCCAATACTCGACGGCACCCCAATAGGCAAGGCCGACCATCTTGTCGCGATCCATGTTGAAGAATCCCCAAAGGAACTGCGATGTCTGGCATTCACTCTGGAACAGTATCATGTCGGGGTTATGCTGGAGGTACTCACTATAGCAGTTGCTCTGGTAGTTGAAGGAAGAGACCTCGGTGACCTGTGCCAACTCGGGGGCAACACAATGCTCCATGTCGCTGCCATCAGGTTCCTTGCGAAGACCACCGGCACGCGAAGGGAACATGGCGACTGTAGTCAGACGCGTATCGTCCCAACGCTTCAGGTAGTCGTTGAAAATGCGATAGGTGGTGACACCCCAGTCGTTGGTGTTGAAACCCGACCAATCGTTGCGCGTCTGCAGCTCATTGCCAAGGCTCCAAAGAATCACCGATGGGCAGTTGCGGTCACGCTTCACCCACTCGGGGATGAGCTGGTGCCATACGCTGGTGAAAGGCTTACGGCCTCCCCAATAATCATTGTCGCTCCACTTGTCGATCAGTTCATCGACCACAAGCATGCCTACCCTATCGGCAATACGAGTGAACGACTCGCTATAAGGGTTGTGCGAACAACGGATACAGTTATAGCCAAAAGCCTTGGCTTGCAGCATCAGTCGCTCAATACCACGATCGAAGGAAGCTACGCCGAGGCCACCCATGTCGTGATGATTGGCCATGCCCTGAAGGAACACCTTTCGACCATTGAGTATGAAGCCAAAGTCCTTCGAGAACTCTATCTTACGGATGCCAAACGTCTCGACAAGGCTGTCGGCAGTGACACCGTCGGCAGTGACTACCACTTCAGCAGTGTAGAGATTCGGCATATCTAAGTCCCATAGCTGTGGGGTAGTCAAGGTCACGGGGTCGAGTTTCACCTCACTGCGCTGTTGATGCGTGAACTGCGGCATTTGGCCTTTCGTCTCGGCAACGACGTTACCTTGAGGATCACGTATGAGGGCCTGGACACTGGCATTATGCTTCTGCCACCCATCCACCTCGACTTGCAGTTGCACCGTGGCAGCCTCGGCCGACACTTCAGGCGTCGTGATGTAAACGCCATGACGAGCAATGTGTGTCGGATTCTTTACCTGAAGATAAACATCGCGGAAGAGACCGCCGCCCGTGTACCAACGGGAGCCCTTCGAAGGCCCAGTAGAAGCATAGACGGCCACCACATTGAGCGTGTCATAACGCAGATATCTTGTGATATCGGCCTCGAAGCCCACGTAGCCATATTCGGTCGAAGCAACCTTACGGCCATTCATGTACACATCTCCATAGAAAATCAATCCTCCAAAGTCGAGGCTCACCTTGCGGTTCTTCCAAACCTCGTCAGCCTTGAAGGTCTTGCGATACCAGCCATCGCACATCGGCTTGAAGCCGCGTGCACCGCCAGCACTTTCGTCCCACGGCTGTTCGAACTGGAAATCATGAGGCAGAT
The DNA here is from genome assembly GCA_017561935.1 of Bacteroidales bacterium. Lineage (GTDB taxonomy): Bacteria > Bacteroidota > Bacteroidia > Bacteroidales > UBA3663 > Liminaster. Next base: position 27,046 of record JAFZBE010000043.1, read on the forward strand.
CGACAGTACACCAAGCAGAATCGTCGTAAGCGGGGTTCTCGGCACCCTCCTGCGTACCCAACTGGAACTTCCAGTCGAAGTTGAAGAGCTGGTGCTGATAAGCTGCAAAGGCAGAGACTGGGATATTGGCAACGAGCTTTCGATCCTGCCTATCCACATATTGCGCGGAAAGGGCCATGATGGTGGCCGTAAAAGCCAGAGTGAGGAGTTGTTTCTTCATCGGAGATATTATTGGGAGATAGTGACTATAGCAGCTAAAGTAACTATAAAGGCTATTGGGGCTATAGTAGTCTTAGCTTTCCTGGTCGGCGCGAATGAAGTCGAGCATACGTTGTACGGCCTCTTCGGCAGGAATGCCCTTTTGTACGCATTGCTTCCCCTTGTAGAGCGAGACAAGGCCGGGACCGGCACCTACGTAACCATAATCGGCATCGGCCATCTCGCCAGGGCCGTTGACAATGCAACCCATGACACCAATCTTCAAACCCTTGAGATCCTTGGTCGCCTCCTTGATGCGAGCCAGAGTGGTCTTGAGGTCGAAAAGGGTGCGGCCACAAGATGGACAGGAGATATACTCTGTCTTGGTGAAACGTGCGCGAGAAGCCTGAAGGATATTGAAGGCAAGATCGACGAGCTTTTCGGTGGGGAAGTTCACCTGATTGATGATGATACCATCGACGAGCTGGTCGATAAGCATTACTCCGAAATCGGCTGCCGCACAAAGTTGAACCTCCTCCCACGTATTACAGAACGAGTAATCGCGACTGATGATGACAGGATTGACGCAACCAATCTGACGAATACCAAAGAGGAAAGCACGCCACGCTCCCACAGGATTATGATTGTTGGCTCGGGCGATGACGGGGGTCTGAGGATGTTCGAGCAGATATTCGAAGATAGAGTCGTCGGTATTGAGTTCATCAAGGCTGTAATTCATCATTCCTGCAATATTGACGTCGGCACCAAACTTCGTGCTTCCGCAAACACAGACAGGCTGACCATCGCCCAACTTACCGACCCTGGTGGACTTGAAGCGCTGAGGTTCGATGGGATTGTAAAGGTTGAGACCTACATTCGGACCATCCAGGCGCTTATGCAATGCACGTTCCTCGAAATAATGCACCAACTGACATGCTACCGGTATTTCTGCCTCAGGATCTTCGGACAGAGAAACTCGGATCGTATCACCTATGCCATCGGCAAGAAGCGCACCGATACCGACAGCCGACTTGATGCGACCATCCTCGGCATCACCTGCCTCGGTCACACCGAGGTGCAAAGGGAAGTGCATGCCTTCCTTGTCCATCTCCTGCACGAGAAGTCGCACGGTACGGACCATGACCGAGGTATTTGAAGCCTTGATGCTGATCACCACATCGGTGAAATCCTGTTCGACACAGATACGCAGGAACTCCATACACGACTCCACCATACCGGCGGGGGTGTCGCCATAACGTGACATGATACGATCGCTGAGCGAACCATGGTTCACGCCTAAACGGATGGCCGTATGATGTGCCTTGCAGATATTGAGGAATGGGATGAAACGTCTGCGAATCTTCTCGATCTCCTGTGCATACTCCTCGTCGGTGAATTCGAGTTTCACGAAGGTGCGACCTGGATCGACATAATTGCCTGGATTGATACGGACCTTCTCGACCACCTCGGCTGCAACGTCTGCCACCGCAGCATTGAAATGGATATCAGCCACAAGGGGGACATTGTAGCCATCGCGATGAATGCCAGCTTCGATCTCCTTGAGCGCAAGTGCTTCCTTCTTGCCCTGTGCCGTGAGGCGAACGATGTCGGCACCCGCATCGACAATACGTTCGATTTGAGCCACAGAAGCCTCAACATCGTTGGTATTCGTGTTGGTCATCGACTGCACCCGAATCGGATTCTCTCCACCGATGGTAACATTGCCTACGTGGCACTCGGTGGACTTTCTTCTAATATAGTTGTACATATCAGTCACACTTATACTCATACTTGAGCTCAGCGAGCTCCTTATTGGCCTTGACAATCTTCTGGGCCAGATTCTTCTTGTATGCGACAAACTTCTCAGCCAAGACGGGATCGCCTACCGAAAGGATCTGGACAGCAAGGATGGCTGCATTCATCGCACCATTGAGGGCAACGGTTGCCACGGGGATTCCAGGGGGCATCTGTATCATAGCAAGCAGGGCATCCAAACCTTCAAGGCTGCCTGTAAGAGGCACGCCAATCACAGGAACGGGAGTGGAAGCCGCTACTACGCCGGCAAGATGTGCTGCCATACCGGCACCAGCAATGATCACCTTGATGCCACGACCGGCAGCACCCGTAGCAAACGCCTCCACCTCCTTGGGGGTGCGGTGAGCCGAGAGGGCATGCATCTCGAAAGGAACCTGGAACTCGTTGAGAAGATCGGCAGCTTTCTTCATGACCGGAAGGTCACTGGTGCTGCCCATGATGATGGAAACAACTGGAGTCATATTGTCAAATAACAATTACAATTAACAATTAACAATTAGCGAATAGTTTTTAAAGTGTGAAGATATCGGCCAAAAGCATGGAACAAATGCCGAGCAAGGTGCCTGCAGCCACCTGTCCAAGGGTATGACGTCCTAAATACACACGGGTGCTGCACACCATTCCTACAACAATGACGGCAGCAAGCGGCAGCCACAACGGCATCGACTCGGGGAAAAAGAAAAACAGCATCAGGAAGAAGGTGGCTCCAGCAGCATTGGCGGAAGCATGGGCCGAAATCTTCCATTTCCAGCTCACAATCCATGCCACAAACGTCAGGATAACCGAACCATAGTAAGGCATCAGTACCCAATCGGGGAGAAATCCCGTGCGGGTAAGAACAACGGCATTGACCAGGTAACAGACAAAATTGGTGAAGAATGGCAACATGCGATCGCGACGATCACGCAAAGCCCAATGACCGATGGTATTGGTAACATGTAGAAGGGTGATCACCAGAACCGGCATGACCAAGGTGTAGAGGAAGACCATGCCCACAAACCATGCCTTCACCTGGAAAGGCAAAGCCTTCATCGCGGTGAAGATGCAGATGACCAATGCGGTATAGGTGAGTACCAGCAACGGATGAAAAATGTTGCTGATGGACTGAACAAGGCCTTGATAAGGCTTGCGGGGCGCTGCTATCTGTGCCTCCTGCTCTTTTCGTATTTGTTCCTGTTGGGTCATATCTCTTGATTATGCTTCTTTTCTCAAACGCGCCACCGGATAACCGAGGGACTCACGATACTTGACGACCGTGCGACGGGCTATCGGGTAACCCTGCTTACTGAGTTCCTTGGCAAGCGCCTCGTCGGTCAATGGATGATGCTTGTCCTCGTCATCGATGATATGTTTCAATGCCTCTATCACAGCTGACTGGTTGCTTTCAGCGACTGCATTGGTAAACAGATCCTTCACCGGAACGATGCCGAACTCCGTATCGACATATTTGCTGTTGGATACTCGGCTGATGGTCGAGATGTCGTAATGGCATCGATCGGCCACATCCTGCAGTGTCATGGGTTTGAGGGTCTCGATCAAACCTGTGAGGAAATAGGCACGCTGGATATCGACAATGGTTTGCATCACGTCCATCAGCGTATTCCGCCGCTGCTTCAACGCCTCGATGAATACACGTCCATTTTGGATGTTCTCACGCAGGAACCTGACGCCATCACGATCGTTGGCGATTGCCTCCTTGTTCCTTGTAACAGCATTCCCTTCTCCCGTGGCATCATTTTTGCCTTCGACACTCTTCTGCAAATCATCGTAAAGCTTCTCATAATCGGCGCTGATGCGGACCTGTGGGACATGTCCATCATTCAACGTCACGACGAGCTGGCCATCCTCGTTACGCACGATGAAGTCTGGTCGGATCTGCTGGACCTTCAACTCATCGGTCTTTGCCGTAGATGGCTGCATATTGCCTGGCTTGGGATTAAGGTGGCGGATGACACGAAGCGCATCAACCAATTTGTCATGAGTCGATATGTTCAAATCCTGTTCGATCCTATCATAGCGTTTGTTCGAAAGGTCATCGAACTTCAGGTTGACAATATTGTAAGCGAGGAGAGTGGCAGGCGTAGCCTTGCGTGCTTCCAGCTGAAGAAGCATACATTCGCGCAGATCCCTTGCCCCAATACCACTAGGCTCGAGTTCCTGCTGAACGATTTCGACGAGAACGGCCTCAAGGTCTTCGACTGTAGTTTCATAATGTTGGGTCATCTCGAGGTCATCGACCAATTCGATAAGTGGGCGACGAAGGTAACCACTCTCGTCCAGGCAATCGATGATATAGTTAGCCAGATAACGTTCCTCGCGGGTAATGTCAAGCACTTCGACCTGTTTCTTGAGATCATCGCGGAAAGAATCCGAGTTGGCTGCATTATCGATAGGATTATAATCCTCGTCGTCAGGACCTTGATTGCTCGATGTATTCACGGGGTCATCATCATCATTGTCGAAAGCGACAACATCACCTCTCTCGGTGTCAGGAATAGATGTATCATTCTCATCTGCTGAAGCCTGGGTGTCAGAATTGGGGAGTTTTTCTTCCTCACTCACATCAAATTCTCCCTCGTCATCACGCTCGGAGCCAGGGGTCAAGGTGTCGGTCTGGTCAACCCTCTCCAAAGCGACATTCTCCTGCAGCTTGTCGTCGATAAGTTGTTCGAGGTCATCGCTCGGTGCCTGAACCAATAACGAAGCCAGATACTTGATCGGGTTTTGCTTCGGCTTCTGTTCTATTTCTATTACTTGTGCCATACATTCTTGGATTTGGTTATGGTTCGAGTTGTGCTACACCTAAAAGGCGGTCAAAACGAGCTCCAGGTGCGCGATAATAAACATATATGTCATATTGATTGCGTGCTTCATAATAATTGCCCTCACACACCGACAGGGTGGCGCGTGGGTCGGATCCGCTTGTGAAATCAGGCACCCACTCCTGTCCACAGAGGAACTGATAATTGTAATGACCTTGCTTCAAGAGTACCTGACCGACGAAACACTGCAGCTCAGGGTCATAGTCCATACGGTAGGCATCGGTCAGCTCGCCGTAGGTAAAATCCCCAGTCAGATAGATGCTGCCACTCCCTTTGGGTGGCATCGCCCCTGCCAGCTTGAATTCGGCCCAGAAATACTCGCATTCGGTGGCCTCATCCTCCACATTGTTCAAGGCATGAACCAGATAATGGCCATGCTGGTCCTGGTCATAACGATAGAAACTGCCACTACGTGCCTGTTGTGTCACCAACTCGGCATGATAGAAGGGCGCATGATAGCGTAACTGTTCTATTCCAAATGTCGCATAATGACGATCGATGAACTCAAAACGACGGAACGTATTACCAGCTTCGAAGATGAGGTCACGGTCATGTTCGTACCATGCCTTGCTGGCCTCCATCCGTGATGGACGAAGGATGTCGCGACGCGTATCGGGACGATGATTTTGCGTCACCACCAGGTGCAGGTCGCTGGCCGGGCTGAGGAACGGCAATTTGCTCTGGCTCCATGTACATTGCAAGGTCAATTGCTGATGTTCCTGACGGAAGTCGATGTCGGTGTTGCCACTCACCTCGCCGCTCACGAACGCCATCTGCTCGGTGACACTGAAACAGGCGATGGCCAACTGTTCATCGGGATCGCTTTCCAGATGGAAAATCACTGCATAATTGCCGCTTATAAGCAGCTGCACATCCTCATTAGGGAAGGAGACAGAATAATGCCAATAGTTGACAAAGGTATTGAACGAAGGAGACACATCAGTTACGCGCGTCGGTTGGAAACCATCGACATAATCGAGTTCAGAAAGATCGTCCTGTTCCCACTGGGCATCGCAGTGAATCACCTGATACTGGAGGAAGAGTTCTTCATCGGAAAGGATATCGAAGGAGATTTCGAGACTCGAATTCTCGGTGTTGTCGATGACGGGCAGTTTCCGGAAATCACCATCGGTGATGACCTGCAAGGTCTTCACATCGTTCGATAGGGGGTGGGTATAGTATGTAGATGCTTGCAATGACATCGAAGCCATTGCAAGCAATCCGTTGAATATGTATGCCGCAAACTTTTTCACTTTACATCACTCCTCTCTCACGAAGCCTGGTCTGCCAACGCCAAGCATTGGCAAGGGTTTCCTTGAGAGGCACTTGAGCCTTCCAGCCAAGCACGCTGTTGGCGCGACCTGGATTGCCCCAGATCTTCTCGATGTCGCCTTCACGACGTCCCTTGATGACATACGGGACCTTGACGCCTGTGGCATCCATGAAGGTGTTGACAAGCTCGAGCACCGAAACGCCATTGCCTGTACCGAGGTTATAATACTCAATCTTCTCTTCCGACTTACCCTGAACCATGCGGTCGAGCGCACAAACGTGAGCCTTTGCCAGGTCGGTGACATCGATGTAGTCACGGATGCATGAACCATCGGGGGTGTGGTAGTCGTCGCCAAAGACATTCAGCTCCTTACGGATACCCATTGCCGTCTGGCAAACGTATGGAAGCAGGTTCTGAGGAACGCCACGGGGAAGTTCGCCGATCTCAGCCGTCGGATGAGCACCGATGGGGTTGAAATAACGGAGAATGATGGCGTTGAAACCTACGCCGGTGTGGAGATAGTCCTTGATGATCTCCTCGGCAATCTGCTTGGTGTTGCCGTAAGGAGAAGTGGCAGGCTTGATGGGTGCATTCTCGTCCACAGGGCTCTGGTCGGGCTCGCCATAGACGGTGCAGGAGCTGGAGAAGACGAATCCCTTGAGGTGGAAGTCTGCTGCAGCCTCCATCATGTTCATAAGTGAAGATAGGTTATTACGATAGTAAAGCAAAGGCTTCTGGACAGACTCACCGACAGCCTTCGAAGCAGCGAAGTGAATCACGCCAGCAATGGGACCCTCCTTCTGGAAAGCCTGATATACATCACCCTTGTTGGTGCAGTCGATCTGATAGAACGCCGGGCGCTTGCCAGTGATACGCTCGATACCATCAACGACCGAGGCTTCCGAATTGGAAAGATTGTCAAATATTACAACGTCATAGCCAGCATTCTGAAGCTCGACGCATGTGTGGCTTCCTATGAAGCCGCAACCACCTGTAAGTACGATTTTATTAGCCATGTTATTTTATTTAAAGGTGTTTCAATGCTGCAAAGATAAGCTTTTTTTCTGAAACATAAAAACATTTTCGTGCTTTTTTTTGACAAAGATGTTATTTTTCCTATTTTTGACAAATTCCTTATACAATAAAAGCGCTATGTTCACGTTTTATGGTTTAGATACTTTTTCGGATGCGACAAATAAAGGGAAATCATCAGTTGCGTGTGCTTGGGTTAGGCATGATTTGCGCGATACTGTTTGGAAGCTTAGCTTACGGCTATGCTCCCACAACAATGTATGTCCCCGAGTTGCCGCAGAGCCAGGTTAATGGTCCGCAATCACAGATAAGCGAAGAGGAAAAGGATTCGGTTTATCACAGTCGTTACCCCGTTGCGCCCACCACACCTGACATGGCTCCCGACCTGGAAAAAGCACACCCCGCTGACCTCAAGACGCCCGAAAACGTGAAGACGGTTGTGGAGTACGACTGGAAGAACAACCGCTACCTGATCAAAACGATGCTCGGCGAGCAGCAAATCGGCAATCCCATCCCGATGACGATGCAGGAGTATAGCAAATATACCGAGCGGAAACAACGCGGAGCCTACTTCCTCGACCAGTATCACAAAGCCGTGGAGGAAGAGGAAGGAAAGGGAGACTTTGACCTGCTCGACATGCAGTTCTCCCTCGGTCCAGCCGAGAAGCTATTCGGCCCCGGTGGCATTCGCGTGAAGACGCAAGGATCGGCATCCCTTTCGATGGGCATGAAGCACAACGTCGTTGACAACCCCACGCTCTCAGAGCGGGCACGTGACCAGTGGACGTTCGACTTCGACGAACAGATCCAGCTCAACATGAAGGCATCCATCGGCTCGAAGATGTCGTTCGACCTTAATTACAATACCCAGGCGACCTTTGACTTCGATGCCACACAATTCAAACTTGCATTTGCAGGCGAAGAGGACGACATCGTGCAGAACCTTGAAGCCGGTAACGTCTCCATGACCACAGGCAACTCGCTCATCTCGGGCGGTGCCTCACTCTTTGGCATCAAGTCGCAGTTGAAGTTCGGCAAATTGAACATCACCGCCCTCCTGGCGAAACAGGAGTCCACCTCGAAGACCGTGTCGTCGAAAGGAGGCGTGACTAAACGCACGTACGAGATCCTACCTACCGAGTACGACGAGAACCGTCACTATTTTCTTGGTCATTACTTCCGCGATACCTATGACCAGAACATGGAGAAGCTCCCGCTCATCTCCTCGGGTATCGAGATCACGAAGATCGAAGTATGGATGACCAACAAGCGGTCGTCGTACGACAATGCACGCAACATCCTTGCCTTTGCCGACCTTGGCGAAAGCAATCCTGAAGAGATGCAGCACCCCGGTTGGGCCTCAACGACAGGTACCCTTGCGCCAGCCAATGGAAACAATACCCTCTACTCCACCCTGCGCGACAACTACCCTGCTCTGCGTGACATCACGCTGGTATCGAGTACCATGCCCACGATTGCGATTCCAGGGTCGGCAGATATGATGGAAAGCGGCGCCGACTACGAGAAAATCGAGTCTGCACGACTGCTCTCAAGTTCGGAATATTCGCTCAACTCTGCCTTAGGCTATCTGTCCCTGAAGACACAGATCGACGATGACTGTGTCCTTGCTGTCGCGTTCCAATATACCAAAGGCGGACAGACCTATCAGGTCGGTGAATTCAGCACCGACAACTCCGACAATACGTCGAAGACCCTCTATGTGAAGCTGCTGAAATCGACCGCCGGCAATCCTGAGCACTCCATCTGGGATCTCATGATGAAGAACATCTACTCGCTGGGTGTCACCAACTTGCAGCAGTCGAACTTCACCATGCAGATCCAATATCTCACCGACTCGATCGGCGTCTATACCAACTACATCAACGAAGGTCCCATTGCCCAGCAGTTGCTGATCAAGGTCATGAACCTCGACCAGTTGAACTCCCATCAGGAACGTCATTCCGATGGACAGTTCGACTGGGTGGCAGGCTACACCGTTCAGGCATCTACCGGACGAATCATCTTCCCCGTCGTCGAGCCCTTCGGCAGCCATTTGGCCAAGAAACTGGGTAATGACCCCACTTTGGTCTCCCGCTACTGTTACCCTAACCTCTATTCGCAGACGCTGACCGATGCCGAGCAGGATGCTGAACACAACAAGTTCCGCATCAGAGGCGACTATACGGCATCGAGCGGTGCAGAGATCAGCCTGGGAGCCATGAATGTAGCCCGTGGTTCGGTACGCGTCACCGCAGGTGGCACCACGTTGACCGAAGGATCCGACTATACTGTGGATTACACCATGGGCATCGTCACCATCCTCAACGAGTCGATTATCGAAAGTGGCACCAATGTCAGTGTAAGCCTCGAAGACCAGTCGGAATACTCACTGCAGCGCAAGACCATGATGGGCCTCGATCTTCAATACGACTGGTCGAAGGACCTTACCTTTGGTGCTACGGTCATCAACTTGAGTGAGACGCCATTGACCAGAAAGGTCTCGATGTCGGAGATCCCTATCAACAATACCATCTACGGTTTTAATTTCAAATGGAATAAGGACTTCATGTGGCTGACCAATGCCCTTGGTGCCATCCCTTGGATCAAGGCCACTACCCCATCGAACTTCAGCATCGAAGGCGAATGGGCTCAGCTCATAGCAAGCCATAGCGACGAGATTGGCAGCAACGGATCAATTTATATTGATGACTTCGAGTCGTCGGAATCTTCGACCAACCTTGCCGTGCCAACACTCTGGCAACTCTCTTCCACCCCAGCCAGCATCGAGGGACGGGATGTGGGAGGCATGTTGTTCTCCACCGCCTACAACGACCGACGTGCCCACCTTGCCTGGTATCGCATCGACAATCTCTTCACTTCACAGACCAGCAACCTTACTCCAGCACACATCAAGAACGACCTCGTACAACTCTGTGATCCGCGTGTACGTCAGGTGACCTTCGAGGAGATCTATCCCAACAAGGAACTCGAATATGGCGAGACGGGTATCCTTGACGTGATGAACCTCAGCTATTACCCCCGCGAACGCGGACAATATAACGTCAGTGCGTCACGCATGCAGAGCGACGGCACACTGATCAATCCCCAAGAGAACTGGGGTGGTATGATGCGAGCCATGGATGTGACCAACTTCGAATCGGCCAACTATGAATACATCGAATTCTGGATGATGGATCCGTTCATCGATGTAGAAGGTGACGACACCTGGAAGCCCAACGACGAAGGCAAGCTCATCCTGCAGCTCGGTGAGATTTCGGAAGATATTCTGAAGGATGGTTACAAGTCGTTCGAGAATGGTCTGGACATCAACGGCGATCTCTCAGCCATCAAGGAGACGACATGGGGACGCGTCTCGACACGCACTTCAACGGTGTATGCCTTCGACAATTCATCTTCGTCACATGCTGCCCAGGACGTTGGTCTCGATGGCTTGAGCACCCTCGACGAAGCCACCTTCCCAACCTATCAAAGCTATGTCGATTCGCTTCGCCAAAAAGTCTCGCCCGATGTGCTCGCATCGTGGCAGAACGACGAGTATTCGCCCATCAACGACCCGGCAGGCGACAACTACCACTACTTCCGTGGCAGCGCTTTGGACAACAACAATGTGTCGATTCTGAATCGTTACAAATATATTAATGGTGCAGAAGGCAATGCCCCTTCGACAGCCGACAGCCAGGAATCCTACAGCACAGCCTACAAGAGCACACCCGACGTCGAGGACATCAACTCGGACAACACGCTCAACGAAAACGAGCGATTCTACGAATACGATATCGAACTGGTTCGTGGCCACATGAACCTGGCCGAGAACAAATATCTCGCCGACATCAGCACCCGACAAGTACGTCTGCGCGATGGTCTGACCCACGAAGTAAAGTGGTACCTGTTCCGTGTGCCCCTACGTTCACCCGACCGAAGAGAAGGGAACATCAGCAATTTCAAGTCCATCCGCTTCATGCGAATGCTCATGACCGGTTGGCAGGAGGCACAGGTACTACGATTGGCCACCCTTGACCTCGTGCGAAGCGATTGGCGCACCTATTCCAACGATCTCTCCGACCCAGGATACCCGCAAAGCAGCGATGCATTGCTTTCGTCAAGCACCGTCAATATCGAGGAACACTCGGGCTCCCTACCAGTCAACTACGTTCTGCCTCCCGGCATCTCGCGTATCGTTACTCCAGGCACCAATGCTGTTCAGCAGAACGAACAGGCTCTGGCCCTGAAGATCTCAAACCTCGATCCGCACGATGCCAAGGCCGTGTACAAGAGCTCCGGTCTCGACCTTCGCCAATACGACAACCTGCAACTTTTCGCCCACATGCATGCCAATGCAGGCGAGGAAGACCAACTGCAGGATGGCGACCTGGCCGTCTTCCTTCGCGTGGGTTCCGACTACAAGGACAACTATTACGAATACGAGGTACCGCTCCACAAGACCTTCGCCGGCAACTACAACAACAACTCGACGAGCGACCGACTCCTCGTTTGGCCAGAAGACAACATGATCAACGTGGAGCTATCGAAGTTCACCGCGTTGAAGCGTGAACGCAATGCCAAGAAGGAGCAGGGCTACGAAGGCGTGAGCTACACGCTCGAATACTCGGCCTATGACGAGGACAACAAGTCGAACCGAATCTCGGTCAAGGGTAACCCGTCACTCGGCGAATGTACTGTCTTCATGATTGGTGTGCGTAACGTGGGACGCGCTACACGTTCGGCTGTCGTTTGGGTCAATGAGCTGCGCACCGATGGCATGGACGAGAGCGGTGGCTGGGCAGCACGCGGCAACGCAACGTTGCGCATCTCCGACCTTGCAACCATCAATGGTTCGGGCTCGTACACAAGTGCCGGATGGGGCACTGTGGAGCAATCCACCGCCGTGCGTTCGCTGTCGAAAGACTACGAATACAACATCTCAGGTCAGACAGATATCGGCAAGTGGCTGCCCTCACAAATCAAGCTGAATGCTCCTTTCTACTACAGCTACTCCAAGTCGGTGAGCACGCCCAAGTATGACCCGTACAACGAAGACCTCACCGTCGATGAGACACTCGACACCTACCCCACCGATCGTCAGAAGGATTCCATCAAAGCCCTTGTCCAGACCACTGCTGAGACAAAGTCATTGTCGCTGACAGGTGTGAAGTTTGACGTCAAGTCGAAGCATGCGATGCCATGGGATCCTGCCAATGTGACGATGGGATATTCGCAGAACAAACAAACCTCCCACGATCCCACCACAGAGTACGAGTACAACAACACGTACAAGGGCAACATCAACTACAACTGGTCGCCCTACTTCAAGCCTTGGAAGCCATTTGCGACGAAACAAGGCAACAACGCCAAGGGAAATGCCAACGCTCGAACAGGCAGAGATAGCCAGGAACAAAGAAGATCCAATGCTACCAACAGTCGAACAAATGCGTCAAACAGCAAGGCACCCTTCAAGAAACTGAAGGATGACTTCCAATTCAACTGGCTGCCCAACAACATCTCCCTCTCGGCACAGGTCAACCGCACCTACCACGAGGAGCAGTTGAGGAACGTCGAGACGTACGAGTCCGATTTCACTATTCCTGTCTCCTACACCAAGACCTTCACTATGCTGCGTCAGACCAGCATCTCCTGGGATATCACCAAGAGCCTGAAGGTCAACTTCCAGTCAGCTTCAAATGCCAGGATCGACGAACCGGACACCCCAGTGAACCGTTATCTCTATCCCGACGAATACGAACGCTGGAAGGACACCATCTGGACACAGATATGGAAACTGGGCACTCCAGTGGACTACAACCAGTCGTTCGACGTCACATGGAACATCCCCATCAACAAGATCACCTGGACCGACTGGATCAACATGTCGGCCAAGTACAAGTCCACCTACCAATGGAACCGTGGCACACAAATCGACGAAGAGACATCGACCGGCAACACAATCCAGAACAATGCACAGTGGCAGATCGACGGCAAGTTCAACTTCGAGACGCTATACAACAAGTCCAAGTTCCTGAAAAAGGTGAACGACAAATTCAAGGCCCAACAGTCGAACAACAGCCGAAACAACCGCAATCAGCCCAAGAACAACAACAAAAAGACGCAGAACGACACAAAGACCAAGGCGAAGAAGGACTACAAACAACAGATCAAACTGGTCGGGAACGACACTACCATCGTCCTCAAGCATTCACTCGACACGCGTCGCATCATCGTCTCGGCGAAGGACAACGAGACCGGTCTTACCTATCCGCTCAATTACAAGAGGGTGGACAATAACAACATCCGGATCAGCACCTCGGACAGTGCGACTATCGAGGTGGTAATCAAGGCAGGCAAGCCCTTTGACGACGAGATCTGGTACAAGACTATGCAGGTAGGTTCACGAATCCTCATGGCAGTGCGCAGCATCCAAGTAGGCTATAAGCAGACGCAAGACACTTATCTACCTTACTTCCAGTCGAACGTGGGAGACTTCTACGGACAAGGACCGAGCGATGCCGGCCTCGTGCCAGGACTGGGCTTTGCCTTCGGCCTCGAGAATGGCGAATCCTTTACCGAGAAAGCTGCACGCAACGGTTGGCTGATCGTCAACGATTCGCTCACCTCTCCTGCCGTCTATAACTTCACGAAGGACCTCACCTACTCGGCCGTCCTTGAACCCTGGACCGGTCTGAAGATCAACATCAACGGAACATGGAAAAACAATGAACGCAAGTCTAACCAGTTCATGTATCCCGACCTTCCCATCACCCGTTCGGGCTCGTTCCAAATGACCACCATCGCCATCGGCTCCAGCTTCGGTGGCAATGATGCAGGCGACAACTATTCGAGCGAGGTCTTCCACCAGTTCATCCTCAATCGAGAAATCATCTACCAGCGTCTTCTCGCAAGATATGCTGAAACTGTCTTCCCATCCGAGGGTGGATTCATCAGCAACATGGACAACAAGGATTTTGCAGGAAAGAATGTTGTCAGCTACAACCCCGAGACAGGGTTGTACGAACAGCCTTTTGGAGCCTCCCGAATCAATTCGAGCGATATCCTGGTCCCTGCCTTTGTCGCTGCCTATCTGGGCGGTGACGCACACACCGTCAGCCTCAACCCGATTCCTAAGATGTGGAAGGCATTGCCCAACTGGAAGGTCACCTACGATGGCCTGCTTCAGCTGTTCCCGAAACTCTCGAAGTGGTTCAAGACCATTCAGTTCAGCCATGCATATAACTGTACGTACGCCATCGGCAACTACCAGACCTACACCAACTATGTTGAACTGGAAGAAGGTCTTGGCTATACGCTCGATGTGACCAATAACTGCCCACTACCCTCGTCGGAGTTTGATATCGGCACAGTGACATTGACCGAGAGCTGGGCACCCCTCGGTGGCGTGAATGCAACACTTGTCAACGGTCTCACCGTGAGAGGCGAATACAAACATACACGTTCGGTTTCGCTGGCGATGTCGAGTGCACAGATCACCGAAAACGTCTCGAAGGACATGACCCTCGGACTTGGCTATAAGATTCTCAACTTCAACCAGAAGATTGGCATGCCCGATGGCAATCAGAAGGGCGTAAGCCACGACCTCAACCTGAAGTTTGACATGACTTACAAGAACCAGATGTCACTGCTTCGCAAAATCAACGACGAATATACACAAGCCACTTCCGGCAACTCCGCATGGTCATTCAAGTTCTCGGCCGATTACCAGTTCTCGAAGATGCTGCAGATGAAACTCTACTATGATAGGCAGGTCAACACACCGCTCATCTCGACATCTTATCCTACGGTCAACAGCGATTTCGGCATGACATTGACCCTTCAACTCACCCGCTAAAATGCAAAATAAGGGGGGCACAAACGACTCTAAACTTACAAATCGGACATGTTTCGCCAAAAAATATGTCCGATTTTTTTGTTACATTATAAATAATGAGTATATTTGCGCGCGATTTTTAACGCGTAATAAGCAATAAAACAAGATACATTCTATGAACATTTCCTACAAGTGGCTGAAGGATTATCTGAAGTTCGACCTCACACCCGAGGAGACTTCGGCAGCCCTTACTTCCATCGGTCTCGAAACAGAAGGCGTTGAAGAGATCGAATCCATCCGCGGTGGTCTCAAGGGCCTTGTCATCGGACAGGTGCTGACATGTGACGTACACCCCAACTCCGACCACATGCACGTCACCACCGTTAACTTAGGCAATTCGCAGTGGGTAGCTGATGCCTACGGCACACTCTGCACGAAGGACGAGGCAGGCAACACCATCGCACAAATCGTTTGTGGAGCTCCCAATGTGGCCGCTGGTCAGAAGGTTGTCGTTGCCACACTCGGTACCACCCTTTATGATGGTGACCAGACCTTCAACATCAAGAAAGCCAAGTTGCGTGGTATAGAATCGAACGGCATGATTTGCGCCGAGGACGAGATTGGTGTAGGCACCGACCACAGCGGAATCATCGTTCTCCCCGAGGACACTCCCGTTGGTATGCCAGCTTCCGAATATTATCATCTGGAGAGCGACTATTGCATCGCTGTTGATATCACTCCTAACCGCGTGGACGCAGCTTCACACTACGGAATCGCCCGCGACCTCAATGCGTACCTTGGTGCGCATGACCTTCCACACGAACTCACCAAACCATCCGTCGCAGAATTCGAGAAGGTTCTTGAGTCAGACAAAGCCATCCATGTGAATTACAAGCCCATCTCCATCAAAGTCGAAAA
The DNA here is from genome assembly GCA_017561935.1 of Bacteroidales bacterium. Lineage (GTDB taxonomy): Bacteria > Bacteroidota > Bacteroidia > Bacteroidales > UBA3663 > Liminaster. Next base: position 42,941 of record JAFZBE010000043.1, read on the forward strand.
TACCGAGGCTTGTCCACGATATTCCGGTCTCACCATCGCTGGTGTGACCGTGAAGGAGTCGCCCGAGTGGCTGCAAAACCGTCTGAAGGCCATCGGGCTGCGTCCCATCAACAACATCGTCGATATCACCAACTACATTCTTTTTGAGACTGCCGTGCCCATGCACACCTTTGATGCCGATAAGATCAAAGGTGGTCAGATAGTCGTTAGAACCTGCGCCAACGGCACTCCCTTCATTACCCTTGACGGACAGGAACACAAGCTTTCGGAGAGCGACCTGATGATCTGCAATGCCGAAGACCCCATGTGCATCGCTGGTGTATTCGGTGGTCTCGAATCAGGCACAACGGAGCAAACCACCAATGTCTTCCTCGAGTGCGCCTGCTTCCATCCCACCTGGGTTCGCAAGACGGCACGCCGTCAGCAACTTTCGACAGATGCATCTTTCCGTTATGAGCGTGGTGTTGACATCAACAACATCCCATACGCACTTCGTCGCGCTGCCCTCCTTGTCAAGGAGTTGGCAGGAGGCACCATCGTAAGCGACATTCAAGATGTTTATCCTGTCAAGAATGTTCCGGTTGTCGTAGATCTCACCTACAAGCGCGTAAATACGCTCTCGGGCATCAAGATTGCTCCTGAAAGGGTGAAGCAGATTCTCGGACTCCTCGAGATGGAGATTCTCTCGGAGAATAATGAGGGCTTGACGATACAGATTCCCGCTTACCGTGTGGATGTCACCCGCGACTGCGATGTTATCGAAGACATCCTCCGTATCTATGGCTACGACCGTGTGGAACTCCCCGGCACCGTACGCACCAGTGCTGTCGGAAGAACTGCAACAGACGTTTCGAACAGCCTCCAACAGATCATCAGCGAACAGCTCACTGGTGCCGGCTTCAACGAGATCTTGTGCAATTCGCTTACGGCCGAGGCATTCTATGAGGGTCTGGAGACCTTCCCACAGAGCAAGCTTGTCCATGTGATGAACCCGCTTTCGAGCGACCTCAACGTGATGCGACAGACACTCCTCTTCGGTGGTCTGCAGTCCATCAGCCGCAACATCAACCACAAGTCGCCCAACTGTCGCTTCTACGAGTTCGGCAACACCTCCTTCTACAATGCCGAGAAGCAGGCAGTGATCAACAACCAGGTGGCCAGTGGTGAGAAGACGGCACTCGAAGTACAACAAGAGGGCCGTGCCCTCGCCGGTTATTCCGAGGAAAGTCATCTGGGACTCTGGCTGACAGGCAATCGCCATCAGGGTTCGTGGGCTGTTGCCGATACAAAGGCCACCGTATTCGAACTCAAGGCAGCCGTGCTCAACATCCTGAGGCGTCTTGGTCTCGACATCGCACTGCGCCAGAAGCAGTTCAACTCCGACATCTTCGCCGTTGGTCTTGACATCACTAATCCAAAAGGCAAGGTGTTGGCAACCCTCGGTATCGTTTCGAACAAGATACTGACCCGCTTCGACATTGATCAGGAGGTTTGCTATGCTGATCTCAATTGGAAAGCCCTCATGAAGGATGCTGCCAAGGTGAAGGTCGAGCAGCAGGAGATTGCCAAGTTCCCGCCAGTGAAGCGTGACCTGGCCCTTCTCGTTGACCAGAGCGTACAGTTCGCCGACATCGAGCGCATAGCCTACGACACAGAGAAGCGTCTCCTCAAGAGCGTCACCCTCTTCGACGTTTATGAAGGCAAGAACCTCCCCGCCGGCAAGAAGTCGTATGCCATCTCACTCATCCTCCAGGATACCGAGAAGACACTCAACGACAAGGCCATCGATGCCACCATGCAGAAGTTCATCAAGATGTTTGAGACGAAACTCGGTGCATCTCTCCGTTAATTCTTTAAGAAACATAAATTAAAAATAATAAAACCCTAAGAATAAAAAGACAAAACTATGGGAAGAGCGTTTGAATATCGCAAAGCACGCATTATGGCGCGCAACAGCAAGAACAGCAAGATGTTCTCAAAACTCAGCAAGGAAATCACCATGTGCGTGAAGGCTTCTGGTCCTGATCCCGACAACAACAGCCGTCTGCGTACCCTCATTGCAACTGCCAAGTCGGCAAGTATGCCCAAGGATACCATCGACCGTGCCATCAAGAAGGGCAGCGACACCGATGCCGGCAACTATAAGGAACTCACTTACGAAGGATACGGCCCATTCGGCATCGCTATCGTCGTGGAGGCAGCTACTGACAACAATACCCGTACCGTTGCCAACGTACGTTCCTACTTCACCAAGTACGGCGGTACCCTCGGCACCTCTGGTTCGCTGAGCTTCCTCTTCGCTCACAAGTCGGTATTCACCGTGAAGGCCAAGGAAGGTGTTGACATGGACGAGCTCGAACTCGAACTGATCGACTACGGTGTAGATGAGTTGTACTTCGACGAGGAAGAGAACACCATTACCGCATACGGCGAATATGAGTCGTACGCCCAGATGCAGCAGTATTTCGAAGAGAATGGTTTCGAGATCGTCAGTGCCGAATTCGTACGCATTCCCAACGACACCAAGGAAGTGACGCCAGAGCAGCGCGAGACCCTCGACAAGCTGCTTGCCAAGTTTGATGAAGACGAGGATGTCACCAACGTCTTCACCAACATCAAGGAGGAGGACGAGGAGGAGTAATAATCCCCTCCCGCTCACCTTTCTTAATTCATTATTGGCAAATTTTTCGCGCGTACATCTTAATATATGTCAATTCAACTACAAAAGATACAGGAACTAATCAAGAATCGCGAGACTGCACGCCTTGGCGGTGGCGAGAAGCGCATTGCTGCCCAGCACGCCAAAGGCAAGCAGACCGCTCGCGAGCGTATTGATGCGCTGGTCGATCCAGGTTCGTTCGAAGAGACCGACATGTTCCTTGTCCATCGTTGCACAAACTTCGGCACCGACAAGTCACACCCGTTTGGCGACGGTGTTGTCACAGGTTCGGCCACCATCGGCGGACGCCTTGTCTTCCTCTATGCCCAGGACTTCACCGTCAGCGGAGGATCGCTCAGCGTCACCATGGCCGAGAAGATTTGCAAGATCATGGACATGGCCATGCGTGTAGGCGCTCCATTCATTGGGCTGAATGACTCGGGTGGCGCCCGCATTCAAGAGGGTATCGCGTCGATGGCCGGTTTCGGCGAGATTTTCGAACGCAACATCCTTGCTTCGGGTGTCATCCCGCAGATCTCCTGCATCATGGGGCCGTGCGCAGGCGGTTCGGTCTATTCCCCCGCCCTCACCGACTTTGTGCTGATGGTCAAGAACACGTCCTACATGTTCCTCACCGGACCCAAGGTCGTCAAGGAGGTACTGGGCGAAGTTGTCGATCAGGAGCAGCTTGGTGGCGCATCGGTTCATGCCACCAAGTCGGGCGTCGCCCATTTTGCTGCCGAAAACGAGGAGGAAGCCATCGGGATGATCCGTCAGCTGCTCAGCTATATCCCCCAGAACAACATGGAGGAGGCACCACGCATCAAATGCACCGACCCCGTGGACCGCATGGAGGATTCCCTCAACGAAATCATCCCCGAGTCGGCCAACCAGGCTTACGACATGTACCAGGTCATCGCCTCCATCGTTGACCATGGCGAAATGTTCGAAGTACATGCCGGCTGGGCCAAGAACATCATCGTAGGTTTTGCTCGCATGAACGGACAAAGCGTCGGCATCGTTGCCAATCAGCCCAGGGTGATGGCAGGATGTCTCGACTCTAATGCTTCACGTAAGGCCGCACGTTTCGTGCGATTCTGTGATGCCTTCAATATTCCTCTTGTCACTCTCGTTGATGTACCGGGCTTCCTTCCTGGTACGGGACAGGAGTACAATGGCGTCATCGATCATGGAGCTAAGTTGCTCTATGCCTACGGCGAATCCACCGTTCCCAAGGTCACTGTGACCCTTCGCAAGAGCTACGGAGGCTCGCATATCGTGATGAGCTGCAAGCAGCTTCGCGGCGACGTCAACTATGCCTGGCCCTCAGCTGAGATTGCGGTCATGGGTTCTGGAGGTGCCGTTGAGGTGCTCTATGGCAAGGAAATCAAGGCAGCCGAGACTCCGGAGGCCAAGGCTGAGATCATTCAGGAGAAGAAGGCCGAGTACGAAAAGCTCTTCTGCAACCCCTATGATGCCGCCCATAAGGGCTACATCGATGATGTCATCGAACCGCGCAACACCCGTTTCCGCGTCATCCGTGCCCTTGAGAAGCTTCACAACAAGCGTGTCGAAAACCCCGCCAAGAAGCATGACAATCTGCCGCTCTAAGGCGTAAAGAACTCTCGCCAATAGGCGGGAATCCCATAAGAACATGATGAAGAAAACTACAATCATTGCCTCGATGCTGGCTGGTACAGCTCCTGTTGCACTAGCAAGCAATGCCGACAATTTCGCCCAGAACGATCCCATCGGCTGGATGATGGCCATCATCTCCATGTCGGTGGTCTTTACCGCTCTGCTCGTCCTTTTCCTGTGCTTCAAGTACATCTATCCTCTTTTCGCCCTATTTGGTTTGAAGATGATGAAGTCGGCGCATCGCAAGAAGCAGTTCGAACAGATCACCGATCGGCGTGCGCAGATGCATCGCAACATGAAGGTGGTCGAGAAGTCGTCGGGTAAGAAGGTCGATGATGTTTCACTCGCGGCCGCGATTGGCGTGGCGCTCTTCCTGCATGAAGATGGCATGCATGACAAAGAGTCAAATGTTCTCACCTTGGCACCCAACAACAGTTCCTGGACGGGTGCCGGCAACAACCAGAAACGCTCTCCCATCCGTCGTTTCTAAACCCATAGAGCTTTTTTTTGATGAAGACCTATAAAATGAAGATCAATGGCAACGAATATGAAGTTGCCATCAAGGACGCCAACGGGCAGAACATTGAAGTCGATGTCAACGGCAAGACTTACACCGTTGAACTCGCTGATAGTGCTCGTGCTGAACGTCCTACGCCTGTCATCACTCGCCCTGCTGCGCCTGCCTCTGCTGCCGTCACCCCTACAGTTGTCTCTTCTCCGCAGGAGGATTCCCACGCCGTCGGCGCCACCAAGTCGCCGCTGCCAGGCACTGTGCTTAGCATCAATGTCACTGTTGGCCAGTCGGTCAAGGCTAGCGATGTAGCCATCGTCCTCGAAGCCATGAAGATGGAGAACAACATCAACTGCGGACGCGATGGCGTAGTAAAGGCTATTTATGTCCAGAAGGGGGACAATGTCCTTGAGGCTGCCGACCTCCTCCTCATTGAATAATAAATGAGAATCAAGCGCATTTATACGTTCATGCTGCAGACTTTTCTGCCGCTCTTCCTCATGACGTTCTTTATCTGCCTCTTCATCGTGTTGATGCAGTTCCTGTGGCGTTATGTGGGAGATTTGGTAGGCAAGGGACTGGGCATCGACATCCTTGCGCAACTCTTTTTCTATGCCTCGCTCACCTTTGTGCCGATGGCATTGCCGCTGGGCATCCTTTTGGCTTCATTGATGACGTTCGGCAACCTGGGCGAGAGTCTCGAACTCCTGGCGATGAAGGCCTCAGGCATCTCTTTGCTCAAGATCATGAAGCCACTTACAGCTTTCATGGTAGTGCTGGCCATTGCCACGTTCTTCTTCCAGGACCGCATCCTGCCTTTGGCCAATACAAAGATGTACTCCATCCTCATTGGCATCAAGCACACCTCGCCCGAACTCGAAATCCCCGAAGGCATCTTCTACAAGGAGATCAACAACTATAACATCTATGTCGATCACAAGGACTACGATACGGGTATGCTGCATGGAGTGACCATCTATATCTTCGATGGCTCCAACATCGAGGATGCGACCGTCACCGTGGCCGACAGCGCCAAGATTGCCATGGCCGAAACCGGCAAGCACCTCAAGCTCACCCTATGGAGCGGTCAGCAGGTAGGCACTTTCCGTCAAGGCACCGGCAACAGCTACCAGCAACAGCAGAAACACCCCAAGTATCGTCGCGAATCCTTTTCCGAGAAGGAAGTGTATATTCCATACGACAATGGATTCGACACCGACGAAGAGTCTATCTCCGACCGCCATGTCGGCAAGAATCTGGCTCAGTTGTCACATTCAGTGGACTCCCTCAACCAGCGAATTGATTCCATCAATTACGGGTATGGGAAGAAACTGGTAAAAAGTGTTTACTACACGAGTGTACGCGAATCGGTAAAGGACGATTCGGCATACTTCGCCGAAAAAACCGAAAAGCCCCAGAAGATGGTGATCGACCTCGACAGCATCTATGCGTCACTGACTCCGGAACAGATGGAGAAACTGACCGAGAAGGCGACATCACGTGCGAAAAACGTCATCCAGACCTTCGCCATCCAGCGTGAAATGCAGGCCTTCGAGCAGAAGAACGTGAACTATCATGCCATCGAGATGCACCGCAAGTTCACACTCTCCGTAGCTTGTCTGTTGTTCTTCTTCATTGGAGCACCTCTCGGTGCCATCATCCGCAAAGGAGGCATGGGCATTCCAATCATCACAGGTGTACTCTTCTTCATCTTCTACTACATCATCGACAATACGGGCTACAAGGCCGCCAAGAACGGCTCGATGCAACCGTGGTTCGGCACTTGGCTCTCATCGATGGTTCTTGCACCCATTGGTCTCTGGTTGACATGGCGTGCCGTTAACGACTCACCGCTCTTCGACTGGGACACCTACAAGATTCGCTTCACCCACCTGATGCGCAAGCTGATGCGTCGCAGTCGTCCCATCCTCGAGTTTGCCAAGCGACATCGCGAGCAGCGAAGCAACCACAGCGCATTCTTTGGCCGCAGGTTCCGCAAACGAAATAACACCGCCAATCCATTCTCATAGATAGAACATATTATTCACAAAGAAACTTAAGGTATTTGTATGGAAAATTTATCAGCACGCCTCTGTGCATTGTCACCATCAGCTACGTTGGCCATGTCACAGAAGAGTCAAGAGCTCAAGGGTCAAGGCCTCGACATCATCAACCTGTCGGTCGGCGAGCCTGACTTCTTTACTCCTGACCACATCAAGGAAGCTGCAAAGAAGGCTGTAGATGACAATTTCTCGTTCTACACCCCAGTCCCCGGCTATCTGTCTCTTCGTGAGGCTATCAGCCGCAAACTCAAGAGAGAAAACAATGTAGAATTCTCGCCGGCCCAGATTGTCGTAGGCAATGGAGCCAAGCAGGAGATCTGCAATGTCATACTATCCATCGTTGACAAGGGCGATGAAGTGATCATTCCCACCCCGGCATGGGTAAGCTACTTCGAGATGGTCAAACTAGCCGAAGGAGTCAACGTACCTTTCCATTGTGGGCAGGAACAGGACTTCAAGATCTTGCCTCAGCAGCTCGAGAGCCTCATCACCCCGCGCACCAAGGCATTCCTCTTCTGTTCACCCTCCAACCCCACGGGTGCCATCTATAGCAAGGAGGAACTGGCAGCCATCGTTGAGGTGCTGGCCAAGTATCCGCAGATCATCGTCATCGCTGACGAGATCTACGAACATATCACCTACTGCGGGCAACCCACCTCCATCGCCGCATTCCCCGCCATGCGAGATCGTGTGGTCATCATCAATGGCGTTTCAAAGGCCTACGCCATGACAGGCTGGCGCATCGGCTTCTGTGCCGCTCCCGCCTATATCGCCAAGGCCGTCAACAAGCTACAGAGCCAATACACCTCTGGTTGTTCCAGCATCGCACAGAAGGCCGCCGAAGCTGCCTACAATGGCCCACAGGATTGCGTCGAAATGATGCGTCAGGAGTTTGAACGTCGTCGCGACCTCATCTGCTCGGCTGTGCAGGATATCCCGGGGTTCCGTCTCGACAAGAAGCCCAGCGGTGCCTTCTATGTCTTCCCCGACGTCAGCGCCCTCTATGGCAAACGTACGCCCGAGGGCAAGTTGATTGCCAATGCCGACGACGTAGCCATGTACCTGCTCGAAGTAGGTCACGTGGCTGGCGTGAGTGGAGAAGCCTTTGGCGACCCCTCATGCATCCGTTTCAGCTATGCCACGTCGCAGGCCAAGATTGCCGAGGCCATGCAACGCGTTCGAGAGGCAGTTTTGAAACTCAGCTGAACAATCAGCACGTGTGAACTGAACATCATACAATCTGTAATACTTTCATAAATGCTAAAATTAACCAAATACGTTTGCCTAGCTCTTTGGGGAATCTTCATCCTCGGTCTTCTGATCGGAGGAGGTGTCCTGTGGGCCATCTCCAGTGGGTTCATTGGCGAGATGCCATCCATCGAGGAACTTGAGAACCCGCAGAGCAAGTACGCTACCATCGTCTATTCGGCCGATTCCGTCGAACTGGGTCGTTTCAGCCGTGCCAAGGAAAACCGTGTCTTCATCAACTACAACGAGTTGTCGCCCAATCTGATCAATGCACTCGTAGCTACTGAGGATGCACGATTCCTCGATCACTCCGGCATCGACATGAAGGCCCTCTTCCGTGCAATCTTCAAGACCGTTTTGCTTCACCAGCGTTCGGCCGGTGGTGGTTCCACCATCACCCAGCAGCTAGCCAAGCAGGTTTATACCAAGGAGGTGGCTTCGAACATCTGGGAACGTGCCATGCAGAAACCCATCGAATGGGTAATCGCTGTCAAGCTCGAGAGGCTCTACACAAAGGAGGAGATCATCAACATGTATCTCAACCATTTCGACTTCTGCTACAATGCCGTCGGTATCCGTTCAGCTGCACGCATCTACTTCGACAAGCTCCCCTCCGAGCTCGATGTCGATCAGTCGGCCATGCTCGTAGGCATGCTCCAGAATCCCTCGCTCTACAATCCTATCCGTCGTCCCGAGAAGACGAAGAATCGTCGAGCCGTCGTACTCAACCAAATGCTCAAGACCGGCTATCTTACCCAAGCCGAGTACAACGACTATAAGGAACGTCCGCTGCTGCCACAGGTTGACCGCGACGGCAACTACAAGCTGGCGCATTCGGCCGATCACAAGGAGGGCATGGCTCCTTACTTGCGTGAATACCTGCGCAAAATCATGCGTGCCAACAAGCCCAACCGTTCACGTTACGCTTCTTGGCAGGACCAGCAGTTCTACGACGATTCCCTCGCTTGGGAGACCAATCCCCTTTATGGCTGGTGCAACAAGAACAAGAAACCCGATGGCACGCACTACGACCTCACCACCGATGGTCTTCGCATCTACACAAGCATCAATTCCCACATGCAGCAGTATGCCGAGGAGTCGCTTGTCGAACATCTGCGCGACAACCTGCAGCCTGCCTTCAATAAGGAGAAGCAGGATCAGCCCAATGCTCCCTATAGCCGCAAGCTCACCGACGACGATGTGAAGAACTCCCTGCGTCGCGCCATGCGTCAGTCCGAGCGCTACACGCTCATGAAGGCCAACGGCTACTCAACCGAAGAGATCGAAAAGGCATTCCAGAAGCCCATCGCTATGAAGATTTTCTCCTGGGCCGGTGAGATCGACACCATCATGAGCCCATGGGATTCGCTGCGTTGGCAGAAACAGTTCCTGCGTGCCGGTTTCATGTGCATGGATACCCTGGGCTATGTCAAGGCTTACGTCGGCGGACCCGATTTCGCCTTCTTCCAGTACGATATGGTGACAGCTGGCCGTCGTCAGGTGGGTTCTACCATCAAGCCCCTGCTATACACCCTGGCCATGGAAGAAGGACGCACACCCTGCGACGAGGAACTCAACACCCAGCCTGTGCTCTACGATGCCATCGGACGTCCCTGGACGCCACGCGATGGTGGCAGACAGCGTATTGGCGAGATGGTCACCCTGCGATGGGGCCTCATGCGATCCAACAACTGGATCTCCGCGCGTGTGATGAGTCGTATGACGCCCGAACACTTCGTCGATTTCCTCCACTCGGCGGGTGTCCGCAATCGTCTCGACCCCGTGCTCTCGCTCTGCCTGGGTTCTTGCGACATCTCCGTTGAAGAGATGGTCACCGCCTACTCGGGCTTCCCTGGACGAGGCATGCGCAGCCAGCCACTCTATGTCGTGTCCATCTGCGACAACTCGGGCATGGAACTTGCCCACTTCACCCCTGTCCGCAAGGAAGTCTTCTCGGCCGAAGCTTATTATAAGATGCTGCCCATCCTCCGCGATGTTGTAGATTATGGCACAGGTGCTCGCATCCGCTCACGCTACGGCATCACTGCGCCCATGGGTGGCAAGACGGGTACGACCAACGACAACTCCGACGGATGGTTCATGGCATTCACGCCCGGTCTCGTCGGTGGCACCTGGGTAGGTGGCGAGGAACGCACCATCCACTTCGACCGCACTGCCGAAGGTCAGGGTGCTGCCATGGCATTGCCCATCTGGGCACAGTTCATCAAGAGGGTGCTTGCCGATCCCACACTGCCCTACAGCTCCTCCGACACGTTCTACTATCCCTCGGGATATAACCCCTGCCATGTCGAAGGAGCCTTCGAGCATGTCGAAGAGACGCCCGAAGTCGAAAGCAGTTTCTTTGATTGAAACACTTAATCACATCCGGTGATTTAATTCATATTATTAAACATCATTATTAACCCTTAATCAACAATCTGCTCTATGAAAAAGTACTTTGCAGAATTGGTCGGCACCTTTGTGCTTACCCTTCTTGGCTGCGGCACCGCCGTTAGCCTCAACTGTGGCATCGACACTGCATCTGTAGTCGGCACTGCCCTTGCCTTTGGTCTTGCTGTTGTTGCTATGGCCTACACCATCGGCGGCATCTCCGGTTGCCACATCAACCCTGCTATCACTCTGGGCTGCCTTCTTTCCGGCCGTATCTCAGGCAAGGATGCCGGCATGTACATGATTTTCCAAGTCATCGGTGCCATCCTCGCGTCATGTGTTCTCTACCTTTTGGTTTCCACTTCTCCCGAACTTGCACTCGGCACCAAGACTGGCGCTAACGCTTGCGCAGGCACTGTCACCAACGGTCTCATTGCCGAAATCGTGCTCACCTGCCTCTTCGTGCTCGTAGTCCTCGGCACCACCGATGCCAAGAAGGGTGCTGGCAACTTCGCAGGTCTCGCCATCGGTCTCTCGCTCGTGCTCATCCACCTCGTAGGTATTCACTACACTGGAACCTCTGTGAACCCCGCTCGCTCCATCGGCCCAGCTCTCTTCGAGGGTGGCAAGGCGCTCAGCCAGCTCTGGGTATTCATCGTTGGTCCATTCGTAGGTGGCGCACTCGCTGCTTTCATCTGGGCACTTATCGGCTCCGACGACAAGAAATAATTAACACCATAACCATGCCCTGCCAATTCGTTTGGCAGGGCTTATCCTTACTATGAAAAAAGATATCAAGCAAATTGTCCTCACAGGCGGTCCCTGTGCCGGAAAGACTACCGCCCTGGTACGCATCAACGAGTATTTATCCAACCTCGGGTACAAGGTATTCATTGTGCCCGAAATACCGACTATGGTCACAGCGTCGGGATGGAGCTATCTCACCAACAACCACGATTTCTACTACGAAGGCGAGAAGATCATTCTCGAACTCCAGCTAGAGATGGAGGACAAGATGCGTCGCCTAGCCGAAACGTGTACCGAACCTTGCGTCATCGTCTGCGATCGAGGCGCACTTGATATCTCAGCCTACATCTCGCCCGAGATGTTCGACGAACTCTGTGCAGCCTGCCACACCAACGTCGAGGAACTGCGTCATGGCAACCGTTATGATGCAGTATTGCACCTCGTGTCGGCAGCCGACGGTGCCGAAAGTTTCTATACGACGGCAAACAACGCCTCACGCTACGAGAAAGCCGACGAAGCCGGACTCCGTCTCGCCCGCGAACTCGACAAGAAGGTGATTCAGGCATGGACTGGGCATCAGCACCTGCGCGTCATCGACAACCGCAAGGACTTCGAACAGAAACTCAATCGTGTGCTCTACGAAATCAATTCTGTCCTCGGCTTACCGCAAGCCATCGTCGAGGAGCGCAAGTACATCGTCGAACTCATCGGCGAACTGCCCGGCGACTGCATCGAGAGCTATATTCAACAAACCTACCTCTCTTCCGAACCTGGCTCCGAAGTGCGCATCCGTCGCCGCGTCACGGGCAACCACACCGTCAATATCCACACCACACGCCGCCGCATTTCCACCAACGAGGAAATTGTTACCGAGCGCCAAGTATCCAATGCGCTTTACGAGACACTCCTACTACAGGCCGATCCTTATCGTCACACCATCAGCAAGCGGCGCAAGAGCTTCATTGCAGGTGGACAGTTTTTCGAGCTCGATGCCTACGAGGCTCCGCACGAAGGCCTGATGATCCTCGAAACCAAAGGCATCGCGTCACACGCCGATCTCCGTCTGCCCCCATTCCTCCGCATCGTCAAGGACATCACCGGCGACTTCGACTATTACAACTACAATCTGGCTTTGCGCAAATAACACACACAAAAAAGTATCGTCCTTCGGAACGATACTTTTTTTGTAGAAAGGGGAAAAGATATTACAAACTAATCAGGAACTGCTCGCCCCACGGCACCAGAAGGTCATGGCCTTGGGGATTAAGGTGGGCACGATCGCGGGGATGCTGGAAGTACTGCCGACGGAATTCCTCATTCTCCACCTCAATACCGCTCGTGGTGGCTGCATTGAGGAAGGGGAAGCCATGACGCTCACAGGCATCCTGAATGGCACGTATCACCAAGGGGAAACCTTCGTGCGACAGGTTCCACGGTGAAACGACGGCAATCTTGGCATTCGGGTACTTCTGGCGCAATCCCACATAGAAATCGTCCAGATGCTGGAGGAAGGTAGCCAGTGAATCTGGACCCATGAGGACGAAGCTGGCATCGTTATGACCTGCCACCACAAGCACGTAGTCGGCATCATCGACCATATCGGCATAGCGCACATAGAGCGCCTTGCCGAAGTTGCGGTTTGTGCGGTCGAAAGCGATGGCGCCACCATTGCGACCATAGTTGTTATAGGTCATTCCGTGCTTGGCAGCCACCTTGTAGTGCCAGGCATTCTCATACGACTGGACATGGTTCTGCACATAGCTGTCGCCAATGATGTTGATGGTCTTTCCTGCCAATGGGTCAGTCTTGAGTGGCTCGATGGTGATGGGACCACCATAGGGATTGAAATCGCACAACAGATCATCGCCCTTCAGGATCAAGGGCAGATTCTTGCCGTCCTGCACCGCACGATATCCGAAAACCTTCTTCGCAGCCTTAGTCCCAGGCTTGGGCATACCACTCACCTTCAAGGTCAGTTTCTCCGCAAAGAGTACAGGATCCAAGTCCAACGAGGGTGTCACCGTAATGATTCCCTTCTTCTTGGCCACATCAAGTCGGACGGCTTCGCGTTCCACCACGTAGGCACCCACCTTCGCAAAGGTCTCGGTCCAGATCGTATCGCTCTTGTATGCCAGTTCACGGAACAAGTCCCAAAGGATCCAAGGCTCTTCCCAACGGTCCCAGGCCGTATAGATGCCATGACTCATCGTCACGCCCCAGGTGCCATTGTCAATCTGTTCCCTGAGCCATCGTCCGACGCTCTCACGCGTCTGGTGCGAGTTGGCCTGTCCCAATCCGAACTGATACTCCCGATTGCAGATCCTGCCCTTCAAGGTGGCTGCTCTTACACGATCATCCACCGCATTATACGGATAGATGAAGGTGACAGGACGCTTCCCCGTCTCCTTTTCTATGGCCGAATCGTTTCGGGCAATCTCCATGTGCAACGAATCGTCATCCAACCCCGTCAGATGGGGATGCGACCACGAGTGATTGCTCAACTCATGGCCCGAACGCACCAGTGAGCGACATTCCTCCCACGTCATACGCGGGGAATAATGGTCATCCAAGTCACCCAGCACACTTGCGTTGATTGCAAAAGTCGCCTTCAACGCATATCGGTCCAGATGTGGCGCAATGAGGGTATAATCTTCCTGCACGCCATCGTCGAAAGTCAAACTCACCGCACACTGCCGATCCCCTTGGTAACGTGCCACGCTCACTTCCTGCGCCGTAGCAAGCATACCCACCGAAAACATTGACATCACTACATAAATGCTTTCCATATTCTCAAATATATTAACGTTTCTTCTAGTAAAAGCCCCGAAGGGGTGTCAAGACCACAGGCGAGGGTGCCAACCCCCGGATCAGATGCCCCATAAGCCAAAGCCCTGAAGCGGCGACAGACTACTAACTTAATCGCTGAACACATATCTATCATCGTATTTGATACCATACGCCTCCAAAAACAATTTATACTCTTCTTGGAAGCTACGTTTCCGATGATGTTCTTCCTGCTTACGTATGTATTCGATTGTCTTATCCATCAGCGACGGACTAACAGAAAAAGCCCCATATCCATCTTGCCATGCAAATAATTTGTAACGAACGTTTAACTGCTTTATCCATTTGCTGCTGCTTGCTTTTATTTCTCTCACAAAATCTACCAATGATATGGATTTTGGAAGCGATGTTAGGATATGAACATGGTCTTCAACGCCACCGATTTCAAACGGAATACCGTTCAAACCTTTGATGGTCCCACCGAGATATTGGAATATTTGTGGAAGGTCTTCTTTTTGCATATTTACACCCGTTGTTTTCACGTGGAAAATGAGATGGATATCGATTTTCACCAATGAACTTGCCATTCTTTACTGTTCTTTCGCCCATTCAGGGCTAATTAATCATTTATTACTCATTTCCGGGGGTTACACCACCCGTCTGTATTCTTATAGCCCTTTCAGGGCACCAGTTTCTGTTTTCGACTTGTCGAAATGTCCGCTGCAAATATATGAATAAAAAACTGAATGACCAAAAAAATCAGCGGAATAGTCTACATTCCGCTGATTTTTATCATTGAAGTCGGCTCTTTTCCTCGTTTCCTGCACCCGTACCTCTATACTTCGATCGCGTGACGTTGAAATTGTACGATAGGGTGATGCCCACTTTTTGCGTGTATTGATAGACATCCTGCACCGTTTTACCGATGTCATAGTAGGTGGTCGCCTTGGTCCTGACGGTGCGGAAGATATCGTTGGCGTAGAGCGTGCACGACAAACGTTCCTGCCAAAAACTCTTCTGCAGACGGGCATTCACCATGAAGTTGCTGCCGCGATACATCATCCCCCAGTGATTGCTGCCCGAATAGCCGATGTCAATCAAGACCTTGGCCGTTGCACCCATGATGAACCAGCTTTGCAGACCAGCTGAGAACTCGGGCTTGTTCAGCTTCTTCGGTGCACCGTAGGCTTCAGCATCAAACATCTGCTGATAATAGTGCAATGTGGCAGTGGGTTGCCAGAACCCGAACTTGGGCGATGCCACGAGGGTAGCATAGACACGGTCCTGATGATCGAAATTCACCGTCTGGAAGATGCCTATCTCCTTCTCCTCGTCATACACCTTGACGATGTGGGTGAAGAAGTCCTTTTCGCGTGTGAAGCCTGTTACAAAGTTCAGCCACGAATAGGTCAGGTTGAAGTCGATGCTCTGACGTACCGAAGGACGCAGCAGCGGGTTGCCTCCCTCATAAAACATTCGGCTGTCATAGACAATCACGGAGCTCAACAGGCCGTACGGCGGACGGGTGATGCGCTTGCTATAGCTCAGCTGTGCGCCCCATTTGTCCTTATGCCACAAGGCCGAGAGGTTCGGGAACCAGTCGTTGTAGGTGCGACTGGGCTCCGCCTGCCATTCGCCGAACGAACTGTAGTCGGCAGCCACGTGCTCATAGCGCAGTCCTGCATTCAGGTACCACTGCCCCAACTGCATCTCATATCCGGCAAAGCCAGCAATGTTCTTTTCCTTCATCTCGTTGTCGGCCTCAGGGATGATGTTCTCCTTGTTGAAATTGTTGCCGTGGCTCTGTGTCGATGTAGCCTCCGAACCCACACTCAACACGCCCTTCCAGATGGGATAAGTCAGCACCAGCTTGCCTGCCGCCATCGTATTTTTCTCCTGATTAACAGTGGTGATGGTGCGATTACCCAGTTCTGCACTATACTCTGTCTGGTCGAGGTTATTTTCCGATTCGCGTCGCAGCAAAGTAGCATTCAGGTCTATGCCCAGTTTTCCCGCCTTTCCGACATAATAGGTGTTCAGTTCCCACACGGGTTTGTCGAGTTCCTCGATATCCGTCAACAGGTTGACGTCGCCATAGAATGCGCCGTTTTTCAGATAGTGTTGCGTCATATCGGTCTTGAAGTGGTTCGAAAGATTCTTTTTCGACGAAAAACTCAATCCGATGGAATGGTCAGCATTGAAATCGTAGCTCAAGCCTGCCTTATACTGCAGCTCCGTCCAGGCACTCCTCACGGGAATAAAGGCATTGACATCGAACACATCCTTTTTGATGTGCAGCTCTTGATCGACATCCTCGTCATTGCTGTAGTGGCCGTAGTCGAATGCCACGTTGGCAAAGGCTTCCAACCCACCCGTACGGTACTTCAATGTCAAGTCGTCGTAGTTGCTCCATTTGTTGTTGCGCGAAGTCTCGCTATATGCCTGCACGCTGAAGCCGTCGCCCTGTGTCTTGAGCGTCTTGATGCGAATCACGGCATTCACCTCCGCATTGTATTGCGCACCGGGTGCGGTGATGACATCGACGTTCTTGATGTCGATCGACTTGAGCTGTTTCAGCTCTTTGGTGTCGTTCACCTTC
Source organism: Bacteroidales bacterium (assembly GCA_017561935.1). Taxonomy (GTDB): domain Bacteria; phylum Bacteroidota; class Bacteroidia; order Bacteroidales; family UBA3663; genus Liminaster. Next base: position 59,581 of record JAFZBE010000043.1, read on the forward strand.
TTGTTGTTGATGTAGATCTCCGGCTCGCCTTTCGCCAGAACGGTGAATTCGCCATCGCGTCCCTGCACTAATGGAAGCATCGAAAGCAGGTCATCGGCCGTCCCCACGTCATGCAAGATGGAGTGTTCCACCTCCACTGTCACGCCGCCCGTCGTCATCTTGTATTGCGGCATCGTGCCCTTCACCGACACATTGCCAATCGTGTGGGGTTCTGGTTGCAGGCGTATGGTGCCCATATCCTCCTCTGTGCAAGGCTTCCACACCGTCTTGTAACCTATGTATGTGATGCGGACGATGACATCCTTCTGGTCAATAGGGATGACGAAGATACCGCTCTCGTTCGAAACGCCGCCGTTGAGCAAAGTGGAATCCTGTGGATTGAGCACGGCGATGTTGGCCAAAGCTAAGGGCTCGTTGTTCTCGTCGGTGATGATGCCCGTGAGATGCCGATTGGATTTCTGCACACATTCCACATAGATCTCTCGATCCTCCCGGTTTACGGTCATTCGGATGGGATAGAATCCAATCATCTGACGGATGGCTTCGGGCAAGGTCTTGCCCTCGATACTGGTTGTGACGCGAAAGTCCTCCAGATCATTATACAGGAAGTTGATCGTATAGTTCGACTGCTCGTCATTCAGTTGACGCAAAGCCTGGTCGAGGGGCACATTATTAAATTCGCGCGTAATGCGCTGGGCCTGGATTGTGAAACAAACAACGAAACAGGCCATCATGCAAAATAGTCGTCTCATAGTTTATTTCACGATTAGCTGGTTATCCTTCAGTTCCACAGTAATGCTCTCAAAAAGGTTGAGCCGACGCAAGGTGGCATCCAGCGACTCATGCTGTTTCCATACGAAATAGAAACGAAGCTGACGAACTTCGCCATTCTCGAACACCACTTCCTTGCCATAATAGGCGGCAATCTGCTGAAGCATCTTCTCCAATGGAATGTTGTCGAACACGACCAGTTCATCGTCTGCATCGGCTTCCAATCCGTCAGATTCTACCGACGCAGGTGTCGTGGTAGTGGCCTCCGATTGCTCGATCACCGTCTCATCAATCTTGCCACCGATCATCCTCACTACATGAATGGCCGCGAAGGTCACACCAGCCATCAGGAGGATTCCGACGATGCTGGCAGCCACCTTGAAGAACCATCCCCGCTGGGGACGATCCATTTCGGCAGCATGTTCTCCTACAAACTTCTTCCATTCCTCATCGACGGCGACATCTTCCTCGTCCACCTCGCGTTTCACGAAAGCGCGCTTCGTCAGCGCCAGCTGCTCCATAAGCTCAGCCAACTCCGGGTCTTCGGCGAGCATTTTCTCCAGCTGCTCGTCGGTGTATTGTTCCGGATGCTCCTGCATTGATAGCAGAAGATTCAATTTGTCCTGTTTCATAATGGTTATCGTTTTACTTGTTCTTTACTGAAATACTCCTTGATGCGTTGCAGCGACTGGGAAAGATGATTATACACCGTGACCTTGCTCACGCCCACTTCTTGCGCCACCTCCTCGTAGGTCATCTCCCGAAGGAAACGCAGACGCAGAATCTGCTGGCTCAGTGGCGGCAATTCTCGTTCGATGTACAGCATCAGCCGATCCAATCGCTCATCCTCGTTGCGGGCGGCGATGCGATGTTGCTTCAACTCTTGCGAAAACAGTTTCTCCACCTGTTCGCGCACCGACTTGTGGTTGAGGACATCCAGACAACGGTTGCGAACAGCCATCATCAGGTAGCCTTCCATCTTGTCGGCTTGCACAACAACATCGCCTCGAAGCAAGCGCACAAACACATCGCTTACCACGTCTTTGCTTTCGTCAGCATCATATAGTATCGTCCTGGCCAGACGATACATAGCAGCATAATGCCGACGGAATAGGGTCTCTACTTCTTTTTGTGTCATATCAAGACTTTTTTACTTCAAAGACGGTTCAGCGAACCGAAAAACTAAGCAGAACGATAACTTTTTTTGATAGTATAGTATTTTTTTTGAATCCCCTTGCCAACTCTCTGTCATGGAAAAAATTCTTTACGCTGCTCCACAAGTTACCAAATAGAGCAATCTCACAACGAACTTGCATTACTTGGTTCAAAGTAGTGCAATCTCGCGACGAGCGTGCATCACTTGGTACAAAGTAGTGCAATCCCACGACGAGCATGTGCCACTTGGTACAAAGTAGTGCAATCCCATATCGACGCAGTATTTCAATTATCTTATCCTTTTATGAATATATAGACTCCCAATGTTGGTATAATGACCAACAGAAAAAGCGCAATCTCCACGAATGCATACGACCCGAAATAGTCAACCAATTTCTGGAATTTCAGTACTCCATCAACCTTTATAACTGGTTGATCATTCTTATCTCCTCTTACTTGTTCATCGTTGATATTATTGGGTTAAGTTTGCTCGTGCAGAAATATAGCACTTTTTCCAAACAACTCCAATTATTCATAAAAAAACGCAATTATTTCCACAAATCGATTTTCCCTAAAAGGAAATCGTAAAGACCGACCACCAATATGCCGGCGTCGTTATATGCAGTGGAGAACCGATCTCCTGCAATGATTATTTTTCGAAAACCATCAGCGACATGAAGTAACGAATCCTGCTCCTGATCGACCTTTTCTTTTGATGGCAGGGCGTATGCCGATTGGATATAGAGACGTTCATCATGACGATTTACAACAAAGTCTATTTCCAGATTCCTCCGCTGAATTACGTTATTATGATCGCGTCGATAACTTTCGACCAGCCCGACATCGACAGAGAATCCATTTTGACATAGTTCGTTGTAAATCACGTTCTCCATGGCGTGAGTGGCTTCTATTTGCCGGAAATCGAGAATAGCATTTCTTATGCCCATATCTTCGAAATAATACTTGGTCTCAGACCCAATGTATTTCCTCCCCTTAATGTCGTAACGTAAAGCCTCACCGATGATGAAGGCATCCTGAAGACATTCAATATATTTAGCTATAGTTGCTGGCGTGATATCAAGACCTGCTGCCGACTTGAAAGTATTTGATATACGTCGAGCATTGGTACTTGCGCCGATACCAGAGGCAAGGATTCGTACCAATTCCCTCAAACCTTCTGCATTCTTCAAATGATTACGCTCCAGAACATCTTTCAAATAAACAGTTTCGAATATTTCCCTTAGATAGTTCTGTTTGTCATCTGCCCTTTCAAACTGTGCGACAGCTGGTAACCCGCCATACCTGTAATACATGTCAAGGGCTTCTGCCTTTTCTCTGCCTACGGCATCATAGTATTCAGAGAAACTCAATGGGTGAATTCTTATTTCCCATCCTCGTCCTCGGAATTCAGTAATCACATCTTTAGACAGGAACTTCGCATTTGATCCAGTGACATATACTTCGGCATTAGATATACCAAGGTAAGAGTTCAAAACGTCTTCAAACTCTTTGACCAATTGAATCTCATCGATCAGGATATAATACTTGCCAGCATCTTTCATCAAACCATCTATATGCCGAAGAAGTGCATCTGGGTCGCGTAGTTTCTTATTCCTACGATCTTCGAGATTCACTTTTATGATGTGATCCTCGTTGATACCTCGTGTCAATAGTTCCTTGTGAAAAAGATTGAACAAAAGGAATGATTTGCCACAACGACGAATTCCGGTAATGACTTTAATCATGCCATTGCCATCTGCTCTATGAAGTTGCTCGAGGTAAGATTTACGTCCAAATACCATATTTTACTTAATTTTTCTGTGTCATGACACAAATTTTTGCTGCAAATATAACACTTTTTCTAAACAACTCCAATTATTCCCCCATAAAAAATGCAGCTATATGCGCATTTTTCTCATTTCCTGCTTCTTTCACCCCAAAAACGGAAGAAAAAAGTGCAAGAGCTGGGAATCCAAATCTTTCAGTTTAATTGAACACCGGCTACAGAAAAAGGAAAGTCGCTTTGATCGGGACATCAATGTCCTTACCAAATCGAGCCTAAATTCCTTCAGCTTCTCTTCTTTGCAAATGAAATATCCATTCTTGTCTTTGATGGGACAACCCTGAAGATAGAGTTCGGTATCAAGGTCGGCAAATAGAGAAAGGTCTTTCACCTCGATAGAGAAGGAAAGATTATCTTCCTTGATTGGCGGTTATTAAATATATACAAGAACCACGGAATGTGATGCTCGTTTTATTTGTAGTTGTTATAGAAATCTTCTGACACCTCTTTGCCTTGATACCACGCCATCATTGCGAATTTTGGATCTATATCGCTCAAAGGAATCTCTTTACCCCCGCTTAACTTGCGATAGATAATATCCCTTGGGTCGCCATAGCCATCAACAACGCACTTTAAGACTACGAAATTGTCATAATCCCAATACTTGAAGGCAGTCCTTCTCATGTTCTTTCTAATGGTCTTCTGTTTCATATCAATCTTTTGTTTTATATAATGATGGAAAAACCCCGCCATAAGAATGACGGGGCCGCAAGGATTTGCTTACCCGAAATTACGGAGCTACTCTGTCCTTGCGCGGATTGGCTCAGGAGTTGAACCTTGGCAATATGCTGCCCTTTCGGGAAGCCCCGCTACCGATGCGACCATCAATCCGTTGTAACCTATATTTTTGATTGTCTTAGCGATTCAGCTTTGCTGCGATGACCTTGCCAAGATGATAAGTGATCTCCTCGCGGAAATATGCCTCGTAGTTCTCAATGACGTTATTGTTCTCGTCGAGGGCTTCGAGAGTGTCCTCGTCATAGTAATGCGGGAAGACTTCCTTGCGGGTGTACTTGTCGATGAAGTAGAAAATAGGTTCATTGTTGTCATCGATGTATAATGCCGTTTCGGCACTCTCTACTCCAACCAACGCTGCTTGGCGATTGGACTGGTACCCCGCATAGAGAAGCAGCGCATCGTATTGGATGGGCACGGTGTTGCCGTTCTCGTCTTCGATAGGATAACCGTCTTGGTCGAACAGGATGTACTTGCGCTCGGTACTCGGTTTGATTTCACGAGACTCCTGCTTCTTGGTGCCTGCCATGATATCGTCGAAATACTGATTCTTGATGATAAGGGTTAGGACTTTCTTACCAGATGACACATAGGCTTCGACTTGTTCTTTGAAGTTCATAGTTGATGAGTTTTTTATGTTTTACGCTGCAAAGATAGCCTTACATTGTGAAAAAATGATTCCCACAACTAAAAAATAAGAAAAAAAAATAAAAATATACAGGGTGGGAAACAATATTTCCCGCTATTTCTTTATCTTTGCAACATCAAAAGAAAAAAAACTATTAGAGCAATGAGAGAGACAAAAGAAAACCACAGGCTGCGAGCACTGCTGTGGATAGTTAGACTGTTAGAGACACATGGAGCGTTAACACTGAAGGAGATCAACGAATACTGGTGTGCAGACGAGGACCTGAGCGATGGCATGCCCATCGAACGGCGTACGTTCTACAACTACAAGAATGCTATCGCCGACCTGCTGAAGATCGTGATTGAGTGTGATCAGCGCGACGAGAACCGCTACAAGATTGTGGCGCGTGACGATGACGAACTCAGCAAGTGGCTGGTGAAGTCGTTCACCGTGAATGAAATCCTTTCGAACAACGCGGACATGCGCAGCCGCATTCTGTTGGAGGACATTCCAGCAGGACAAGAGTACCTGCTGGAAATCCTCGGTGCCATGCGCACGGGCTTCAAGATCAGTTTCGAGTACAAGCGGTTCACAGATTGTCAGGCCCAGAAGGTGAAGGGCGCTCCTTTTTGCGTGAAGCTGTATCATCAGCGCTGGTATGTGCTGGTGAAGGAGTGGCGCACGCTGCTTGTGAGTCATGATCTGAAGGAGGAGATGCACGTCTATTCGCTCGACCGCATCCTGTCGATGAATGTTACTGACGAGAGGTTTGAGAAGGACGAGAGTTTCGATGCCCGGGAATATTTCAGATATGCCTTCGGCACTCGTGTGGAACGCAACAATCCGCCACAACGTGTAAGGCTGAAGGTGGTCGATTGCCAGCGCGACTACCTTCGCACCTTGCCGCTCCACGCTTCGCAGCGTGAGGTGGAGACGCATGAGGATTACAGCATCTTCGAGTTATACGTGGCTCTAACCATCGAGTTGACGATGCAGATCCTGTATTATGGAGCAAGAGTGGAGGTGCTGGAGCCTCAGGAGCTACGCGAAGAAGTTGAGGAAGAGGCCTATCGGCTGAACTTGGTGTATTTGAGATGATTGATAAAATCATCGATAATCATTCCTGAAATCTCATCTGGCGACGAAATCAAGATATCGTCGCCTTCTTTTGAGCCATATAGTTCATCTATCGGGTAATTACCAGAATAGATGAACTCGTTACGTATCCACGTGCCAAAACCAAAGTGCAAATCTATGGGGTCTGCTTTCATTAGCGCCCTTTTCTCCGACATTGTTAGTTTGGCATTAATGACCGAGAATAGATCCTCCTTGGTTATGATTTGTTTCTTTTTTTCTTCATTCATCATACATTATTATTTTAGTACGATGCAAATATAGAATGAAAGTGTGAAAAAATGATTCCCACTATCAGTATAAAAAACGTTGAAGATAAAAAATGTGCAAAAAAGTTGCAGAAATGAGAATAAAGCTCTATATTTGCACAATCAATAAGGAATTATTTATGGCAGAACATCTCGAAATATCTTTGGGAAGCAAACGCGAGAAGTATGAAGCACTGCTTCGACAAATTGAGGCGGTCGTTGCAGCAGAGAGCGACAGCATCGCCAACATGGCTAATGTGACATCGATGCTCCACGAGACCTTTGGATTCTGGTGGACCGGATTCTATCGCGTCATCGATAACGTGCTTGTCCTTGGTCCTTTCCAAGGCCCGATGGCATGTACACGAATAAAAAAAGGCCGAGGCGTATGCGGAACAGCATGGCAACAGGATCAGACACAGGTGGTGCCCGATGTAGAACTCTTCCCTGGCCATATCGCATGCAGCTCGGCTTCAAAAAGTGAGATTGTTGTTCCCCTCCACGACAAGGATGGTCATGTCATCGGAGTTCTCGACATCGACAGTGCCGAATTGAACACCTTTGACGAAACCGACCGTTTGTATCTCGAAAAGGTAGCGGCATTATTCACAAATGACCTTTCAAAAAACTGAAAACCATAACGCAAATGGATAGAGCACTATGACGCGCGACAGAATGCTTTCGCGATCTGATAGAGCACTATGTCGCGCGACAGAATGCTTCCGCAATCTGATAGAGCACTATGTCGCGCGACAGAATGCTTCCGTAATTTGATAGAGCACTATGTCGCGCGACATAGTGCTTCCGCTATCTGATAGAGCACTATGTCGCG
>JAFZBE010000044.1 GCA_017561935.1 Bacteroidales bacterium
ACCGATGTGAAACTGATCGGCGGCAGCTACGACGAAGTGAATGCCCTGAAAGCCACGTACAAGAAACAAGGATGGACCGTGGTGGAGAGCAACCTTAACGAAGGCACAAGAGGAGACTACATCTACCTTTGCTACAAGACCAGCAAGAAGTCTGCTGACGAATACATCTCCGCCCTTTACCTCAGTTCGGGCAGCAATCCTGTTTCCAATACCATCAAGGTGAACGGCCGCACCTATACCCTCTGCCCCTACGAAGGTGGCAGCCATTTCAAGAGCGTGAAGGGCGACCTCAACAGCAACTGCGGCGGTGATGATATCCACATCTACTACACCAAGGATGCTTTCGAAGATGGTCGGACTATTTTCGATGTGAGATTCGATGCCACCAGCCAAGGTGCCATCTGCAAGGATTCAAGCACCACACCCTACGACCTTAACAAGGGGGCCGGTGGCAACAACATCTTCATGCATATCATAAAAGTCATAAATTAATAAACCATTAAAAAGGCACTACAATTTATGTCTCAAAAAAAACCGCTGCAACGGAATGTTGCAGCGGTAATTTCATTGATTATAAAGTACCATAGAACTCATCGAGAGTTAACACGGTAATCTTTGGAAAGGGAATTTGTTTCAAATGGTTAAAATGGGTGTCTTCTGTGACAATGAAATCTGCTCCTGCAGTGATAGCACAATCAACAAACTTATCGTCATCTTTATCTATATCAGTTAACAATCGTGAGGCAATTGGTATCGAGGACTATAAGACGCATTGCTTCTTAGAGCGACTTGTAAGGTGTACGCAAATGCTGGCCACGCAATTCATCGAGTTTGCGTTGATCGAGTTTGCCTTCGTCCCACATTTTGTCAATGGCCTTTTGCGCCCGCTCTGCAAAGAAAAGTGAAAGCGTCAACCGCAAGGCATCAAGATCGTCCTGCGAAGAGATGTTGGCAGCTGCATTCATCAGTTCCAACTGTGCTATTTCTGAATAACTCATAAGCTTCTTGTTTAAGTGCGCTGCAAAGATATGGAACTTTTTTCAAACATCCAAATATTCAACGCAAAAATCACTAAAAAAAACACCGCTGAGACCGGAAGGAGCTGCAGCGGTGATTTGTATAAGGAATAATGACGTGAAAGATCAACGGCCTACGGCGCGATCGGCAGCCTTGGCCTGATTCTTAGCCTTCTGGAGAGCGTCCTCGGCATCCTCCTGACGGTTGTCGGCCTTCTTCTGTGCACTCTGGCTGGCCTTCTCGGCAGAAATGGCAGCATCGACAGCCTTCTTGCGCTCCTTGAGAGAAGCGAGCTCGGCTTTCTTGTTCTGCTCCTCGGTCTTCAGGTTAGCGTTGGATGGGTCGGCCTTCTGACGGCTCTTGTTGGCCTTGAGCTCTGCCTCGAGGGCGTCGATCTCATGCTTGTACTGATCGCTGAGCTGATCCCACGACTTGTTCTCGGGGTTGAATTCGCCTACAGCCTTCTTGGCAGCTTCGTTGGCGGACTTTGCCTTGGCAATGGCCTTCTCGGCATCTTCCTGAGCCTTCTGTGAAGCCTTCTGAGCCTTTACGTTCTTCTTGTCGGCTGAAAGGGACTTATCGACTGCCTTTTTCTTCTCCTTGAGGGTAGCGAGCTGAGCTTTCTTCTCCTGCTCTATCGACTTGAGGGTAACATCTGTCGGGTTGGCCTTCTGATGCTTCTTGTTGGCCTTGAGCTCTGCCTGGAGGGCATCGATCTCCAACTTGTACTGCGAGCTGAGTTGCTCGTTGCTCTTCTTGGCATCAACCTGAGCGAACGAAAGTGCTGGAGCTGCGATGAAAGCAGCGAGGAGCACGTACTTTGCATAATTCTTCATAGTTGTTTGTTTTGTTTAAGGGTTTTTATTTCGTTTATATGGGAGTTAACGGGAGTAAACAGGAGTAAAAGGGAGTTAACGGGACGTTACCTTTGCCTTTCAGAACTTTTCTGAACCCTTCTTAACCTCTTAACCTTTAACTTATGACATCTACACATTCAATATTTACGCCTAAGGGCGGCACATCGAGATGTGCTTGGGATGCAAGTTGATGTCTTTTTTACCTTATGACATCAACTTGCATCCAAGGTTTAAGGACTTCGGGAACTTTTATTGTGCCGTCGGGCTGCTGGTAGTTCTCGATGATGGCGGCGACGATGCGCGGGAGGGCGAGGGCGGAACCGTTGAGGGTGTGGCAGAGCTCGACCTTCTTGTTGTCGGCGCGACGATAGCGGCACTTGAGACGGTTGGCCTGGTAGGTGTCGAAGTTGGAGACTGACGACACTTCGAGCCAACGCTTCTGGGCCTCGGAATATACCTCGAAGTCGTAGCAGATGGCGCTGGTGAAACTCTGGTCACCACCACAGAGACGCAGGATGCGGTAAGGCAGTTCGAGCTTCTTGAGCAGACCTTCGACATGCTCGAGCATCTCGCGATGCGACTCGGCGGAGTGTTCGGGGGTGTCGATGCGAACGATCTCGATCTTCGAGAACTCGTGCAGACGGTTCAGGCCACGCACGTCCTTGCCGTATGAGCCGGCTTCGCGACGGAAGCACTGGGTGTAGGCGCAGTTCTTGATGGGGAGGTCCTTCTCGTCGATGATGACATCGCGGTAGATATTCGTAACGGGCACCTCGGCGGTGGGGATGAGATAGAAGTCGTCGATCTCGCAGTGGTACATCTGTCCCTCCTTGTCGGGCAGCTGTCCTGTGCCGTAGCCCGACTCCTTGTTGACAACGGTGGGCGGCATGATCTCCTCATAGCCAGCCTTGGCGGCTTCGACGAGGAAGAAGTTGATGAGGGCGCGCTGCAAGCGGGCTCCGAGGCCACGATAAACGGGGAAGCCAGCTCCGGTGATCTTCACACCGAGGTCGAAGTCGATGAGGTTAAGACTCTTGGCAAGCTCCCAATGCGGCAGCTTGGCGGTGGGCACTTCGGGATTGCAGTCCCAGTTGCCGACAGTATCCTGGCCGAGCACGCACTCCTTGAGGTTGGACTTCACCACCCAGTTGTCCTCGGCGCTGGTGCCTTCGGGCACTTCGTCGTAAGGGATGTTGGGTATCTGGCAGAGCATATCGACCATCTCGGCCTCGCAGGCGGCCTTCTTGTCGTCGAGCTCCTTGTTGATGGTCTTGAGTTCGGCAACACGCGCCTTGGCGGCATCAGCTTCGGCGCGTTGGCCGTTCTTCATGAGCATACCGATGCTCTTGGAGAGACGGTTGGCCTCGGCGAGGTTGTCGTCGAGTGTCTTCTGTGTCTGGCGACGCTCCTGGTCCTTGGCGATGACGGCATCGATGGCTTCCTTGGCGCCTTCGAAATGCTTCTTATTGAGTCCGGCAATGACGCGGTCGTATTGCTCGGTGATGAGTTTCAGCGTTAACATGAGGGAAAATTTTTTCTTTAACACGAATGACCACAAATGATCATGAATTATTATAAAGGGAGAAAACTTAAAATGAGTCGGTCTTAAAAAAACAGAACAGAGCATACGGCAACCTTGCGGTTGTCAGATGCCCTGTAATTCTTTTAAGCTGTTGGCCAAGGGCTTAAGCCAATGGCTCAACTGAGACGTAGCTCTTGTTCTCGCGCTTCTTGGCAAATACTACCTTGCCATCGACGAGTGCATAGAGGGTATCGTCCTTGCCAATGCCTACATTGAGGCCTGGGTTGTGCTTGGTGCCACGCTGACGAACGAGGATGTTGCCAGCCTTCACGATTTCGCCACCAAACTTCTTTACGCCGAGTCGCTTGCTATGTGACTCGCGGCCGTTCTTGGAACTACCTACACCTTTTTTGTGTGCCATAGTGCTTTTTTCCTTTCTCTTTAATAGCGGATTCGCTTATGCAACAATAGACTTAACTAACACTTCGGTAAAGTGCTGACGCGAACCGATGAGCTTGTCGAAGCCCTTGCGACGGATCTTGTGGAACACTTTGATCTTCTTACCGCGAAGTTCTACCTGAGAGACTTCGAAGACAACCTTTGCACCCTCTACAGTGGGAGTGCCTACGGTGATGACACCGTCATTGTTAACGAGGAGCACCTTGTCACAGACTACCTCATCGCCAACCTTTGCGCCTGCGATGTTGAGGACGCAAATCTTCTGATCGGGCTGCACATTGAACTGCTGGCCCTGAATTTCAACAATAGCGTACATTGTACAAAAAATATTTTTTAAAATATTTCTCCGCAAGGCGAATGGCGCTCATCGTGGAGGGCTGGCATCACTGCCACCTTGCCCCGACGGTCATTACTTATCGTGCCTACATCGGAATCAGCGCGCAAAGATAGACATTTTTCTTCATTCAACAAAATAATTCATGCGTATTTTTATGAATTTTAGGGCAAAATTGCGTGTTTTCGCTAAAAATTGGCATTTGCACTTCATTTTTTCTTCGAAAAAGTTGTTTTATTGAATAAGATTTGTTACTTTTGCAGCGTCAAACGAAAGTGAGAAACATCATTACCCAAACACAATTATTAATAACCTTTTAAACACAAACATCATGGCTTACAAGATTGAACAAATCGAGGGCATCGGCGAGGTTTACGCCGAGAAGCTTGCTGCTGTTGGTATTAACACCACCGACGATCTTTTGGAAAAATGCGCTTCGGCAAAGGGCCGCATCAAGGTAGCTGAGGAGAGTGGCATCAGCCGCAAGCTCATCCTGAAGTGGACCAACCACGCTGACCTCATGCGCATCAATGGCATCGCAGGACAGTTCTCGGAGCTGCTCGAAGCTGCTGGCGTTGACACCGTGAAGGAGTTCCGTCATCGTGTTCCCGCCAACCTCCAGCCCAAGCTCGTTGCCATCAACGAGGAGAAGAACCTCTGCAACCGCGTTCCTTCGCTCAGCGAGGTAGAGCGTATGATTGCCCAGGCCAAGGAGCTCGAACCACTGATCACTTACTAAAGACCCCCTTTATTCCCCCTGAGAAGGGGGAGAATTAAAAAACACCGCTGCAACTAAACCCAGTTGCAGCGGTTTTATTTTGTCATTAATGGAACAAATCTTCAGCTGTCACTTCAGAAGTGACAAGATCGGAGTAGGCATTTCTCTCAATAGGAGTAACGGTCACAAATGTCAGATGAAAGGATTTGGTTGGCTGCAAACTCTCCAAAGAGGCAATACGTCGCTGCAGTTTTTCGGCATATAACTTTGTAATACTATAATTTGACTTTGAATACTTCATTTCGCAAACATTGACAACATCATCAGCTCTGTCAATAATAAGATCTATTTGCATACCTTTGGTGTCTTCGCCCGCAGGGACAATAAGCGATGACTCCTGTGATGCAACTCCTGCTATTTGCAATGCCATCTTAATCTGCCAAATATGCTGCATGCAAACTTCTTCGAAAGCAATGCCACGCCAAGCCACTATCTCACTCTCCTTCAAATGCTGCTGCCAATAATCGCGTTCAGCAATATGAAGTCCCTCTTTGAAATGTAGCCAAAACCAACAGAAGCAATCCGAAAGCTTATAATACTCTTCACGGTTCGAACTGCCCCAAGGCTTATATTTCATGATGAAATCGCTTGTAGCAAGAGCTTTTAGCATCTTGGTAAAATCGCCATTGGGATTGATACCTGTCTGACGGGCTATATCTTCACGACAAAAACCAGCATGTCGTATCCCTAAAAAACGAATGATTTTCATACATTCGGAAGCATTATCAAAAATTGAATTGAACAGTCGTTCAAACTCGTCACCCAATTTTGCTTTAGGATTAAAAAACAAGGCATCAATATTTTGGGCAAGACTGAGAGTGGGATTAAAACAGTCAAGATAGAACGGTATGCCACCAAGTATCATATATGTCTGAATAATATTATAACGTGACATATTGATCTTTCTGCTCTTGAAGAACTGTTCACACTCCAACAGAGAGAAAGGTGAAAGCTTCAACTCACAGGTCAGTCGTCCATAAAGTCCACCCTTATTGTTGATAAGGTTATCGAGCATCCACGACGTTGCTGAGCCACATACCACGAAACAAAGATTGTGACGACTGCATCCCCAACCGTTCCAGAAAGCTTCGAGAGCTGTTAGGAACGCAGAACGCGGCGTATCCATCCAAGGCAGTTCATCGATAAATACAACCTGGCGTGAACCATTGTCGAGTCTCTCGAGCAACGTCTCCAACAAGAAGAACGCTTCCATCCACGACTTTGGCTGTTCAATGTTCTCCATACCATGGCGAATGAGCGAGAAGTAGAAATTCTGGAGTTGAGCTTTGAGTGTCACCTTACTCCTACGATCGTAGGGGGACAATCCAGTATGATGAAATACCATACCATCGCCCAGTACCTCATTAATCAGAAACGTCTTACCTACACGACGACGTCCATACACAGCGATGAACTCTGGCCTACCGCTTTCATAACGTCGATTCAACTCCGCTATCTCTTGTTTTCTTCCAATGATTGTACACATACTCTCAAAATATTGATTGAATGTGGCAAATATACATCAATAATTTGAAATACGCAAGAAAAAATGTTAAAATTGCGTTAAAAAAGCGTTTATTTCGCTACGAGTACTAATAATTGCCACTTGTAGCGAAATAAACGCGAGTATTTACATATAAAAATGGGAATGATTTTGTGCCTAATACTTGTCGGAGGGACCATCGAGACGGAAGACGATGCGGAAGGAGCCAGAGGGAGGGTTTGAGGGGTTCGAAAGGTTTGAGGGGTTCGAGGGGTTCGAGGTCCAGGAGGTGGAGGAGATGCGGAAATGCCCGCATTCGCGGGTGTGCTCGACGTGAGAGCCCAGACAGGCGCAGACATCGTAGTCGCCGACGCGGACGAGGCGTAAGGTCTCGGAGGCATCGTCGGGCAACTTGGCGAGGGATACTTCGGGCGGAATCTGGTCGCGCGTCACATACTCCATCGTCACAGGCAGATCGGCCTCGATGACCTCGTTGACACGACGCTCCACCTCGGCAATCTGCTCGGCAGTAGGACAGACGGGCAGGTCGTAGTTGAGCTTGCTCTTCTTGCGCTCGACGTGGGTATTGCGCGAACGTTCACAGCCGAACATGCGCACCATGGTCTGATTGAGGATGTGCTCGGCAGTATGCGCGGGCTCATACTCCCGCTTGTTATGGTCGTTGAGGATGGGTTCGGGCATGTTTTTTTAACACGAATTATCGCGAATGTTCATGAATTTCTTTTCTATCTTCTCCTTTTCATGATCTTGGGCCTGGGACTTTGAATGCCATTGAATTCCAGACGTGCCTGTTCGAGCAAGGTCATGAATTCGGGTTCGGCACAAAGACGGGCGAAGAGGATGCTGGCCGAATAACGCCCGGCCTCGATATCGCTCTGATAATGATAGCCCGCGATGACACGGCTCTGCCCCATCTCGTAGGCGACCTTCATGATGCCTTCGGTATGCTGCGGGTCGATGGCCGTGAGTATCATGCCCACGAGCCATGACACCATGGTATGACCTGACGGATAACTGCTGTAGTCGGTGGGACTCTCATGCTCGGGCACTAACGTGGGTTCCTTGAACTGCTGGTAGGGACGCACACGGTGATAATATGCCTTGACGCTGGCATTCGATGTCCATTCGGTGGCATGGGCACGCTGGAGGAGGAGATAGAGCTTGGGATTGGCTTCCTGCGTGACGGGATGATCCATGACCGGGGAGAAGCGCTCCATGAAATAGAACGTATTGAGAAAGGCATCGGAACGGGCCTGCTGGCCTCGCTCCGAATCACGCACCGACAAACCCCACTGATACTGCGTCCAATCGTCGTAGAAACGCGGATCAATGAGTCCCGGGGGAGGCGGAAGTACCCGTTCGAGCTTGGGAGCCGCTTCGGGGGCAATGAAAGGTGTACGCTCGTCCTTCTGGCTTTGCGCAAACGAGAGCGTAGCAACCAGAAGGAACGTTGAGGTTAGGAGGAGTCTCATTTATTTGTTTACCTGTTTGTTGACGACAGCGCCATTGACAGCATGGATGTTGAGAACGAGGCGATCTTCACCAGCGTATGGGGTGATATCGATATCGGTGAACTTCCAGTTATTGGCCACCTCTACGGTGCCCAATTTGGCGCCCGAGTAGCTGACGATATCGATAGACGTGAGCGGCTCAAGCGAAGCAATATGGAGCTTACCGTCCTCACGGATGTAGGCATCGACACGGAAAGCGTCTTCGGGGTTGCCCATCTCGCTCTGGAGCTTCGAGTCTTCATCATCGGGAACATCGTAACCATTGAGCTGGAGCCACTTGATGGCATAGCGTGTGCCGAGACGACGATAACCTACGCCAGCAAAGTGGAGGTTGTCGCGGCTCACCTTGCAGCCGTATGAGGAGATGGTGTAGGCATTCGGGATATATTCATGGATGCGGTCGATGGTGGGGTTGGCATGGGAGCACACACCATTCTGGTCGATGCCGACAGCTTCGCCACACAAGACGGGCACATCGGCGGCATTGAGACCAAGGTCGGCAAGGATGTTCTGATAAACCCTGTTGACCTGGGCGGGCCAATGAGGACCATAGGCATCGGTCTCGCCCTGATGGATGAGAAGGCCACGGATGGTCCAGCCCTGTGCCTGTGCCTGCTGGGCCAGTGTGATGAGACGGCCGTAGGGATTGCCATCGTAGGAGGCGATTTCGGCCTTCATCCATTCCATCTGACAACTATCGACGAAGCCCTTGTAGAGATCCTTGTCGAAGAGACGCATGGGACAGCCATCGACAGCCACCTGAATGACAGCCACCGAGTCGATGGGAGCGAGATGCTCGAGGACGGTGCGTCCGAAGTAATCGGTGGGCGACAGGAAGTTGGGGCGC
The DNA here is from genome assembly GCA_017561935.1 of Bacteroidales bacterium. Lineage (GTDB taxonomy): Bacteria > Bacteroidota > Bacteroidia > Bacteroidales > UBA3663 > Liminaster. Next base: position 8,830 of record JAFZBE010000044.1, read on the forward strand.
TCGTAGGTCACACGGCAGTTACCGGGTTTGGCCACACGCCACTCTCCTACCTTGCGGTCGGGATTGTCGGTGGAAGCGAGATTCAGAAAACGTGGCGACACGACGGTGTCTTCGGGGGAAGAGATGTCACCAATGCCCACCATGTTGGACTGACCAATGGCGAGGAAGAGGAGCTTCTGTGGTTCGGGCTGCTTCTTGCAGGATACCAAACCAAGCACGAGGAGGCTGCACAGCAGGCAGCAAAGGAGATGTAGTTTACGCATAGTTGACAATAAAATTAAATAACCACCGCAAAGTAAGAGAATATTTATGAAAAATGCAAGTGTTTTGAGAAAAAACACTCGATTTAAGGGGTAATCTGTAACAGTATTGGGTTACAGCGCCTTCTTCGGATACATGGCATCCCACCAGGAGGAGTCATCCTTGAGGTAACGCTGGAACCATGCGAGGGAGGTCTTGAGCCAAAGAATGCGCTTGTCGTAATCAACCACGCCGTGGTCTTCGCCTTCGACACAGACGAGGGCCGTCTCGCGACCGAGAAGCTTCAGTGCGGTAAACATCTGGATGGAATTGTTGATGGGGACGTTCACATCCCTGGTGCCATGGAGGAAGAGGATAGGGGTATGGATCTTATCGACGTTGTAGATGGGCGAGTTCTTGACATAGAGGTCGGTCTCGCTCCAGGGATAGCTGTTGGCCATCGACACCTCGCTATAGCTGTAGCCCCAATAGCCGTACCCCCAATAGGTGGTATGGTCGGAGATACCTGCATGGCTGATGGCACAGGCGAAGGGGCAGTCGGGCAAGGTCAGCAGATACTGTGTCATGAAGCCTCCATACGATGCACCGCAGCAACCCACCTTCTCCTTATTAATATACACGTGCGTGCGACAGAACTCACGCACCGCCTCGGTGATGTCGCGAGCTGGATCAACACCCGCAGTATTGACGTGACGCGAAGCCCATTCCTGTCCGAAGCCAGCTGCCCCACTGGGTTGGACAACAAGGACCACATAGCCCAAGGCGGCCCAACACTGCCAGGGATAACTCGACTCGAAAGAACGTGCCACGGGGCTGCATCCTCCGTAATAGTAGGTGATCATCGGGTAACGTGCCACGGCATCGGGAGCATCGTCTTCGAAGCCGACGGGCAGATAGTAACGGCAAAGCACGTCGTCGCCATTGCTGTTAGTGAAATGCCAGGGGTGGCACTCGGCAACCTGTACCTCGCGGAGCGTCTCGGCCGAAAGGTCCTCAAAGCATGTGGTAGGGCAAGTGAGCTGACCCGTCTTCTTGTTCAGCTTGATGCGCGATAGGTCGAGTGTATAGAGTCGGTCGCTGTTCATGGCCGATTGCCCGTACCATGCCATCACCGGAGCCTGCGAAGCAAGCGTGACACCCTTGACACACTCTTCGGGGAGGGGCATCATGCGGATGTCGCCCGTCGCGGGATCGAGGCGATAGAGACTCACGGAGTCGCGGTTTTCGCAAGTGAGATAGATATGACCATCGTAGAGGCTCCATTCCATGCCCGAAATACTTGGGTCGAAGTCGCGAGTCATGGGATGCACCTCATGATCATCGACATCGATGATGTAGGCCTGGTAGTCGTACATCGAAGGAATAACTTCGTCGGGCAGGGTGCAACCCACACGGCCGAAAGCCTCGGGCGAACCCTGGACGAGCACCTGACGACCATCGGGAGAGAACGTGCCTCCATAGAAGAAGCCATCCTTATTGATGAGCGTGTCGATTGCCATGGTCTCAAGATCGAGCCGATAGAGGGAATTGAACTCATGGGGACGGATAGGACGTTCCTCCTCGACCTCTTCGCCCAACGGACGGAAGATGTGTTCGTACTTGGTGAGCAAAGAATAGCGGCCATCCTGACTGATGTCGGTGACATAGCAGTTACTGTAGCCGAAGGTGAGCGGACGGAGCACGCCCGACTGGATGTCGTAGATGCCCATCGCATAGCGGTCGCGCCAGCCGGGCTGACGATCCTCGGGGTTGAGCACCTCGAACACATTCTTGTTGACCTCCTTGGGTCCCTCCTTGCTGACAAAGAAGACGAGGAACTGCTCGTTGGGAGCAAAGCTGAAGTTGCCTTCGGGCAGATGGCAGCAAAGGACCTCCTCAACGCCAGTTGCCGGATCAACGACAACAAGCTCGCGGCCCTTATTACTAGTACGCGTGAAATAGTAGCGGTTGGAGCGCGGCATCCAAGTCACGTCCTGGCCGAGCTGCATACGTTGGCCGGTAAGCTGGTTCTGAAGGTAATACCATCGGCGATTCTGACCTGGAGCACGCTGGCCTTCGGTGATGAGCAGATAGTCGCCTTTGGGTGAAAGGGAGAGGCCGTAGCATAGATGGGACTCCATCATTCGCGTAATGGTATAGAGACGACCGGAGTTGTTTGGCAAGCCGATAAGGACCTGCGCAGAGGACTCGAAAGTCAACTGAAGGCTATCGGGTTTCTCGGCATGTGCATCGCTTAGGTATTTGATGACAAAATCGTGATCGCCAGGTTCGAGCGACAGTTCGCCGGCAGCAGCTTTCTGTCCATCGAGAAAAAGCTGATAGCTGGCGGGAGCCTTGTCGAACTTGAGCGTTCCTTTGACAAAAGAAGAAGGCGTGAGCGTGAAGCCCAGTTGATGAAGGGCATAGTCGGCACCCTCGGGAGCACCAGGGAGCTCCTTCCCTCGCCAGGGCGTACCATTCCTTAGGGCATCGGGCGAGAAGTGGGTTTCGAGCAGCGACTTGGGGTCGAAGCCCTTCAGCTGGGCATCGATGGTGTCGAGCATCACTGGAGCCTGCATCACTACAGGACCTGCATAAAGAAACCTTTCGATGGGTGCAATTTGAGCCGAAAGGGTCACGACAGAGAGCAACATCGAAAGGAAGGCAAGGAGTGTGGACTTCATATCATTTCTTGAGATTATCGATGAAAAGAAGGAGGCGGTTGGTGATATTCACTTCCGAAACGCCGGAGTCGAAGTCGAGGGAAAGGAGGTTCATGTCGGGATAGACCTGCTTGATGCGACGTTCCACGCCACGGGCGACGATGTGGTTGGCGATGCAGCCGAAGGGCTGGAGTGAAACGACGTGGTTGATGCCCTGGCGTGCATATTCGGCCACCTCGGCAGGCAGGAGCCAACCCTCGCCGAACTGGGCCGAGAGCGTGACAATCTCCTGGCTGACACGGGCCTCCTCCATGATGTCGTGGAACGGCAGGTAGTAGCGGAAACGACGGCCGATGCGGTTGTATTTGCCCAGCTGACGACGGATGAGCAGATAGACCGTATCGACGATGAAGTCGGGCACGTTGGAACGCTCCACCTTGGTGGCCAGGTTCACCTTGCGGTTGACGAAACTCTGTGCAAAGAAATCGAGCAGGACGGGAGGAGCCACCTCGATGCCCCGCTGCATCAGCCAATCGACGACATGCAGTTGGGCAAACGGATGGAACTTGAGGAAGATCTCGCCCACGACACCCACTTTGGCCGTCTCGCGATCGATGCAGGCCGCATCGAACTCGGCTGCCGCCTGTTCAGCAAGGTGCGTCAACTGCTTGGAACTGCGACGCTCGATGGCCTCGCATCCCAGCTGCAGGTACTTCTCCTTGAGCCGCAGGGCAATGCCGGGTTCACGTTCGCGCACAGCAGTGGGATAATAGAGCTTGGCGATGAAGTCGCTGTAGAGGACGGCATAGAATGCAATGACGATGATCTTGCGCCACGGCACATCGAAGCCCGGCTGCACGTTGCCCATGTCTTCGCCAAAGGTAAGACTGATGACGGGAACCTGCGGGAATCCGGAATCGACGAGCGCCTTCTTGATGAGCGAGATATAGTTGGAGGCACGACACTGGCCACCCGTCTGCGACATGACTACAGCAGTCTTGTCGGGATCGTAGCGACCTTCGCGGAAGGCCTTGACGAAGTCGCCCACGACGAGGGTGGCAGGATAGCAGACCTCGTTGTTGGCATAACGCAGACCCATATCGCCCGAGATCTTGTCGCTCAAAGGCAGACACTCCAGATCCAGGCCCACGAGCTTCACAATGGACGGGAGGAGCGGCGAGATGAACTGGGTGAAATAGGGTGCCAGGATCTTGCGACCGCGCATCGTCTCGTCGAAGATGGGTGTGGTGACGAACTTCTCGGCCTTCCGTTTCTCGACAAGACCTGAAGCCAGCTTCAGCGATTCGACAAGCGAACGGATACGGAGCTTCATCGAACCCACGTTGTTGATATCGTCCAGCTTGAGGAGCGTCAGACTCTTGTGATGACGAACCATCAGGTCGCGAACCTCATCGACGAGGAAGGCATCGGGACCGCAGCCGAACGAAGTGAACTGCACCAGATGCACATCGTTGCCCTGCTCGGCACACCACTTCGCGGCCTTCAGGATACGCGTGGGATAAGCCCACTGAGCCACATGATGCACATCGTGGAGGTCGATGTCCTTGTCGCGCACATAATCGTCAGTGATGACGTCGATGCCCATGCCCGAAATCAGGTCGGCCACCTGGTGCTGGATGAGCGGGTCGCTATGATAGGGACGGCCCACGAGCATGATGACCAACCGATGGTTGTTGCGCGCTTCACGAAGCACATCCTCGCAGAAATAAGTCAGCTTTTGCTCGAACATGTTCTGAGCATAGATGGCCTGATCGATGGCCTGGCTGATCGTCTTGCGGCTCTTTATGCCAAGGCTCTTCAGCAGTTCGCGGCATTGCTTGCGCAACAACTTCTCGTCCTTGAACGAGATGGTCGGGGAAATATATTCGGCCATGGAGCCCTGCACCGACTTGACCACCTCGCTGTAACCGCTGACAATGGGACAGTTGAAACTGTTCTGGCCACCGTTGGGACGTTCGTAGATGACAAAGGGCAGGAAGATCTTCTTCACGCCGCGCTCCACGAGGTCGCGGATATGGCTGTGCATCAACTTGGCGGGGAAACAGATGTTGTCGCTCATCACCATGCCTGCGTCACGCTCATACTTGCGATAGTTGGAGGGCGACGAAAGGACGACGTCGATACCGGCGTGGGTGAAGAGAGCGTGCCAGAACGGGTATTCCTCGAACTGGTTTAGGGCGCGGGGGATGCCGAGAGTGGGGCGAGCTGCGCTCGGGTTTGAGGGGTTTGAGAGGTTGCTTCCTTCGGTGCGGTCGAAGAGCTCTTTGAGCTTCTGGGCATAGACATTGAGGCCTTTGCGCTTGGCTTCGCCGCCATTGACGAAGATCTTTTCACACCGATTGCCGCTGAAATAGGTCTTGCCACCTGCGAACTTGTAGGTCGAGACAAGGCACTGGTTCTCGCAGCCCTTGCAATAGACGTTCTTCTGCGTGTAGGAAGACTTTTGAAGCAGGTCCTCAAGGAATGGTGCCTTATCGGCATCGTTTTCGGCATTTCGCATCGCATAAAGCGCGCAACCGAAGGCACCCATCAGCTCGGGTTTGTCGCAACGGCTTACCTGAGCACCCGAAAGCAGTTCGAGAGCACGTACCACAGCATCGTTGCGCATGGTGCCACCTTGCACGACGATATGACTACCCAGCTCCTGGGTGTTCTTTAGTTTCAACACCTTGTAGAGGCAGTTGCGCACCACCGAATAAGCCAATCCGGCAGAAAGGTCAGCCACCGATGCGCCCTCGCGAAGCACCTGCTTCACCTTCGAGTTCATGAACACGGTGCAACGTGTGCCGAGGTCGCAGGGAGCCAAGCTCAGACGGGCCTCGTCGGCAAAATCGGCGACGTTGTAGCCCAGACTGGTAGCAAAGGTCGAGAGGAACGAACCGCAGCCCGAAGAACAAGCCTCGTTGATCTCCATGCGGTTGATGACGCCATTCTGCACAAAGATGGCCTTCATGTCCTGACCACCTATGTCGAGGATGAAACTGACATCCTTGTCGATATGATGGGCAGCCAGGAAATGCGCGATGGTCTCGATGATGCCATGGTCGAGCTGGAAGGCTGCCTTGATGAGGTCCTCGCCGTAACCCGTACTGCCCGAACCGAGGATGCGAAGACGCGCATTGGCCGACGACAGACGGGCATTGAGGCGCTTCAACCCCTCCTCCACCGCATGAATCGGATTGCCGCCATTGGGAACATAGTAATCGTAGATGATGCTGCCTTTGGTGCTGAGCACCACAATCTTGGTGGTTGTGGAACCTGAGTCGATGCCCAAATAGGCATCGAGGATGGTAACGTCCTTGCCCGATTCGACTTCGGCCTCGCCCAAGTTCTGCTCCAATGGACGGGCCTGAGCTATCAGTTTGTCGAGGTCGTCGGTGGGTAGCTTGCTATGGGACATCCTTTCTTGCCAAGCCTGATAATCGTCGGCACTCTTGAAGATTGGAGCCATGGCTCCTGCCGAAGTGATTCCCTTGACGTTGTAGGCATCGCGGATCTTCTGTATCAAGGCATCGATGCTCATATATTCCTCGTCGGGAACGACAGCCAAAGCAGCTCCCTCGGCGGGAAGCAACGTGCCATGCTCGGGCAAGATCACATCCTGCTCGTTGAGGTGCATATAATCGACGAAGGCCTTGCGAAGTGCGGGAATATAGGTCAACGGACCGCCGCAGAAGAGCAAGGGACGCTCAATCTCGCAGCCATGAGCCAGCGTCATGACTGTCTGGACAGCAACAGCACGGAAAATGGAAGCGGAAATGTCTTCGCGCGAAACATTTTTGGCGATGAGGTTCTGGATATCGGTCTTGCAGAACACACCGCAACGAGATGCAATGGGATAAACCTGTTTGGCCTGAAGGGCAAGCTGATTGAGCTCATCGACCGAACAACCCAGGATGATGGCCATCTGGTCGATAAATGCACCAGTACCGCCGGCACATTGGCCATTCATGCGAAGGTCGCGGGCCTCGCCATTGCGGAAGAAGACCACCTTGGCATCCTCACCACCAATGTCGATCATTGATTTGACATCGTGATATTTCATCTGTATGCATTTGGAGGCTGCGACAACCTCCTGCACAAACGGCAGACCGACTCTTTCTGCAATACCCATGCCGATGGAACCGGTGATACGAAGCGAAACCTCGTAAGCCTCGCCCATCTTGGACTTCATGTCGGAGAGTACTTCAACAACACTCTCGACAGCCCTGGCCAAATGACGGATATACTTATCGAAAACGACATGACCATCACCATCCAAGGCCACTACCTTGGTAGTAGTGGAGCCCACGTCGATTCCGAGTCGCAATCTTTGTATATTCATTCCTTCAGACATTATTAGCGTACAAAAATATAGCATTTTGCTCAAACCACCAAATTTGAAGGCACAAAAAAACAATCCAATTGGTCTTTTGCTTAATAAATGAGCAATTTTGACCAATTGGATTGACGTTTTACCCTATAGGGTATGGATTATTTGAATGATAACTCTTCTATAGGCTGAATACCGCATTCCCAAGGAATGGAGTCATCGACCTCCCAGCATCCCATAATAAAGATGCCCGTACCCTTGCCGTCGTTGTCGCGAACACGTTCGCCGATATAGTACTCGAAGGAACCGTCGCGATACTTGTTGCCTCCCAAACCTCCTACGGCACAGCATTGCGTGAGGGAGAAGGTGCCATCGGCCAAACGAACCACCATCGTATGTTGAGGACCATATTCGTAGGTCATCGGGTCACGTTCGTCACCGATCACATGGCCCTCGGCATTGACTTTTCGACAATCGGTAAAGACTGTCTGCTGCAGACCATGGTAGGCATCCCTGGCTATCTTGATGCGGTCGGCAGGGAGATAGCCCTTGTTAACCGCCTTGGCGATGGCGTACATGAACTGCACGGTGACGGTGGCCTCGGGCCAGTTGCCCTCCTTCTCGGGACAATCGAGCACCTGGTACCAGAGTCCTCCGCGTTGGTATTGCGGCAGCGCATCGACGAGCTGGTTGATATAAGCGATGAGCGTGTCGCGTCCCGAGATCTGTATCGTATCCTTGTGTCCGCAGTTGAATCGCGAGGTGAAGCCTTCGGGGATGTAGTCGAGGATATCGACCATTGCCATCAGGTACCAGCCAACAGAACGCCCCCAGAAGTTGGGAGAATGTCCATCAGCATCGCTCCAACGCTGCGAGGCACTTTCGTCCCAAGCGTGATGAAGAAGACCCGTACGAGCATCGTAGGTATGGTGCCAGCAGGTGATGACCTGCTGCAAAGCCTCAGCCTGCCACTCGGGATGATTGAATGTCTGGCCATAGATAGCCATAAAGGGGGAAGCCATGTAAATGCCATCGAGCCACATCTGATGCGGATAGACGAGTTTGTGCCAAAAGCCTCCATCGCAGGTCTTCGGATGGTTCTGAAGCTGCTTGATGAGCTGCATCTCCATACATTTCCTGTACTTTGCCATCTTCCTTTCGGCAATCTCCTTGCCACCCACGAGACCGGGATTCTCCTTGATGAGGTTATAGACTTCACAAACCACCCAACCGCCTCGTATCAGGTCGAGATTATAGGTCTCCATGGCACGTTTCTGGATCGTTCCATCGTCCATGCAGAGTGTATCGCACCACTCTTCGGCATATTGGAAATAGCGACGATCGCCCGTCTTTCGGTATAAATAAAGATACGACGTGCCACCTACACCCTGGGTGTAGCCGAAGAAGGGCACACGGCCATAATCGTAGAGGTAAAGGTGTGGAAATCGCTTGAGTTCGCTCTTGGCAAACTGAATAGCCATATCCCTGGGGGTGCCGACGAGGTCCTTGGGGCCTTTGACCTTCTTCTTGGCATCAGCAGCGCTGACAATGGTCAGGGCAACGAGGATAAACAACAGGATACGTTTCATGTGTGGGATTATATGTACGATAATGTGTGATGATTAGAAAGGATATTATGAACAAAGAAAGGGATGGAAAACTGTAAAGCAGTATCCATTCCTTTCCATATGAAGAATTGCTTATTCCTCCTTAAGGTTCAAGGCGATCTGAAGTTCATCGAGCTGCGCCTGGTCGATGGCACAAGGTGCATCGATCATCACGTCGCGACCCTGGTTGTTCTTGGGGAATGCGATGGTGTCGCGGATGGAATCAATCTCGGCGAACATCGAAACGACACGATCCAAACCGAAAGCGAGACCAGCGTGAGGAGGTGCGCCATACTTGAACGCATTGATCAAGCAGCCGAACTGCTCCATGGCCTTCTCCTCGGTAAAGCCCAGGAGCTCGAACATCTTGGCCTGGAGCTGCGAGTCGTGGATACGCACCGAACCGCCACCAAGCTCTACACCGTTCATGACGCAGTCGTAAGCCCAGGAACGAACCTTGCCCTGATCGGTGTCGAGGAGCGGGATGTCGTCGGGATTGGGACTGGTGAACGGGTGATGCGTAGCATAGTAACGCTGAGTCTCCTCATCCCACTCGAAGAGGGGGAAGTCGATAACCCAAAGGGGAACATAGACCGAAGGATTGCGGAAGCCAAGACGCTGGCCCATCTCAAGACGAAGGGCACAGAGCTGCTTCTGCGTACGGCGCATCTCGCCGCAAAGGATGAGCATCAGATCGCCCGGCTCGGCCTCGAACTTCTGACAGATGGTTTCGATGACTTCAGGAGCGTAGAACTTGTCGATGCTCGACTTAATAGTGCCATCGTCGTTCTTGCGTACCCAGATGAGACCCTTGGCACCAATCTGCGAACGCTTCACGAAGTCGGTGAGCCCGTCGATCTGCTTGCGTGTATAACCGGCACAACCCTTCGCATTGATGCCTGCCACGTATGGAACGGAATCGAATACCGAGAACTGACCCTCGGGGAAGACGCTCTGCCCAACTCCACTGGTATCAGCCCCCTGCACATAGGCACGGAGAGGAGACATGTTCTTGAGTTCGACAAACTTCATGCCGAAACGAAGGTCAGGCTTGTCGGAACCATAATACTTCATGGCATCCTCCCAAGTCATGCGTGGGAACTTGTCGAACTCGATGCCTTTGAGCTCCTTGAAGAGATGCTTCATCATGCCTTCGAACATCTCAATGACATCGTCCTGCTCAACGAATGACATCTCGCAGTCGATCTGTGTGAACTCGGGCTGACGGTCGGCACGAAGATCCTCGTCGCGGAAACACTTGACGATCTGGAAATAACGGTCGAAACCAGCCACCATGAGAAGCTGCTTGAACTGCTGAGGAGACTGTGGCAAAGCGTAGAACTGTCCGGGGTTCATGCGAGAGGGAACCACGAAGTCGCGTGCACCCTCGGGCGTCGATTTGATGAGCATCGGGGTCTCCACTTCCAAAAAGTTCTGGGCATCGAGATAACGACGCACCTCGAATGCCAGCTTGTGACGAAGCTCCAGGTTCTTGCGAACCATGGGACGACGCAGGTCGAGATAACGATATTGCATACGGAGGTCATCACCACCATCGGTCTTATCTTCGATGGTGAATGGAGGAACCTCGGAAGCCGAAATCACGTTCAACTCCTTGGCCACGATCTCGACATCTCCAGTCGGTATATTCTTATTCTTGCTTTCACGTTCGCGTACGATGCCGATCACCTGGATGACATACTCACGTCCCAGGTGTGTGGCTTTGTCGCAAAGAGCAGCATCGGCCTCACTCTCGTCGAAAACGAGCTGAGTGATGCCATAACGATCACGTATATCAACGAATGTGAGGCCGCCCATCTTACGGACGCGCTGCACCCATCCTGCCAGGGTAACCTCCTGGCCAACGTTGGCAAGACGAAGCTCGCCACAGGTTTGTTTACGATACATATTGTTAAGGGGTTTGAGGGGTTCGAAGGGTTATGAGGGGTTAAGAGGGGTTCGAAGGGTTATGAGGGGTTCGAAAGGTTTGAGGGACAAACAACCTTTTGAACCATTCGAACTTTTCTTAACCTTTCAGAACCCTTTCGATTGATTATCAATCGAAAGTCACGTTGTGCATATTACCCGACTTACGGAATTCCTTGTGGAAATCGAAGCAGTGGTCGAGTGACATGGGAGTGTGTCCTCCATCCCTGAGAGCAATCTTAAGATACTCGCGAAGGAGAGGGCGATAGGTCGGATGTGCACAATTCTCAATGATGGCCTCGGCTCGCTGGCGGGGTGACTTGCCACGCAGGTCGGCCACGCCTTGCTCTGTGATGACCACCATCACAGAATGTTCGGAACTATCGACATGTGTGGCGTATGGCACGACAGCCGAAATGGTGCCCTTTTTGGCGATGGAGGGACAGATGAAGATTGACGTGTAGGCATTGCGTGCAAAGTCGGCCGAACCGCCAATGCCGTTCATCATCTTTGTGCCCAGGACATGGGTAGAATTGACGTTACCCAAGATATCCACTTCCAATGCAGTGTTGATGGTGATGACTCCAAGTCGTCGCACAATCTCAGGATGATTCGACAACTCGTAGGGTCGCAGGATAATGTGTTCCTTGTAGAAGTCGATGTTATCCATCACCTTCTCATAATATGCATCACTCAAGTAAAGCGAACCCGTCGAGGCAAAGGTGCAGCGTCCCATGTCAATCAGTTCAACGCCCTTGTCTTGCAACACTTCGGTATAAAGCGTGAATGGCGGAATGTCGAGGGCATATTTCAAAGCCTCAAGCACCGCATTCGACACATTGCCTACGCCCGACTGGATGGGGAGGATACCTGAGTGAAGATGGCCTGCATGAACTTCTTTAGACAAGAAGTCAACAACATTCTGACCAAGCTGAGTGGTAATCTCGTCAAGAGGAGTAAATGGCGGCACATTGTAGTGATAGTGACAAGGCACAATGGCAACAATCTTCTTGGGATCGACCTTCAGGATAGGACTTCCAATGCGGTCGGACGGCTTATAGATGGGGATGACGTCACGTCGGGGAGGATCAGCTACCGTATAGATGTCGTGCATCCCTCGGATGCGATGGTCGTAGGCAGAATTGAGTTCGATGATGATCTTGTCGGCCGCACGAGCGTATGTATCGACACATCCAACACCACCTGCCAGGGTTATCTCGCCCAGATCAGAAACCTCGACGGCTTCGATAATGCACCAATCGACCTTGCCCAAGAAGCCATAGCGAACATATTGTCCGACCACAGAGAGATGCATGTCGAGATAGTTTACTTCTCCGTTGTTGATTGCCCTGCGCATTACAGGAGAACCATTGAAGGGCATTCGACGATTGACGGCATGAGCATTGGCCAAGGCATCGTCGAGCTTATCGCTCGTGATAGCTCCCGTAAATAGGCTTACCTTGAAGGGGCGACCTGCGGCATGTTCAGCCTCGGCTCTCTTGGCCAACGCCTCAGTGACAACACGGGGTGTACCAGTCGAAGAGAAGCCGCTAAAACTGAGTGTATCGCCATCTTGAATGAGCGTAGCAGCCTCTTCAGGGGTCATTATAGTATAATTCATATCAATTTTCTTGCGTCTTTGAAAAATATTTTCTATCTTTGCGGCGCAAATTTACGGAATTTTGGCGAAACAGACAAATATTTTGTTGGAAATTCATCTTATCCAAGCTTTTTTGTTCCATTTTGGTCAACCTATAAAGCGAATGATATAAAAAAACAAGCTAACCTTCACAGGCTCGCTTGTTGTATTAACCTAAACCTTAACTATGATAAATTTTCGCTGCAAAGATAATGTCTTTTCGTCCAATCGCCAAATTTTTTGACAACAAAGTGATATTTATAAACAATATTTAACAAATAGTATGAAGAAACTATTCATAGAGACCTATGGATGCCAGATGAATGTAGCCGACAGCGAGGTTGTGGCCAGCATCATGCAGACTATCGGCTATGAGTTGTGCGAGGACATCGATGATGCTGACGCCGTCTTCATGAACACGTGTTCAGTGCGCGACAACGCCGAACAGAAAATCTATGGCCGACTGCAATTCTTCCAAAGCGTGAAGACGAAGCGCGCCAAGAGCCCAGAGCCAAGAGTCAAGAGCCAAAAGCTCATCGTGGGAGTGCTGGGATGTATGGCTGAACGTGTACGTGACAGACTTTTCGAACATGGTGCCGATCTCGTTGCTGGTCCCGATTCATATCTGGATCTACCTAATCTCGTCGCTGCTGCCGAAGCTGGCGAAAAAGCTGTCAATGTGGAACTTTCGACCACCGAAACGTATAAGGATATCATTCCACGACGTGTGGGCAATAGCCGCATCAGTGGATTCATCTCGATCATGCGCGGCTGTAATAACTTCTGCTCCTATTGCATCGTTCCCTATACCCGCGGTCGAGAGCGTTCGCGCGAAGTGGCCTCTATCCTCAACGAGCTACGCGACCTGCAGCAAAAGGGCTTCAAGGAAGTGACCCTACTCGGCCAGAACGTCAACAGCTATCGTTATTGTGACGCCGAAAAGCAGCAGGGTATCGACTTCGCCGACCTGCTTGGCATTGTGGCAGATGCTGCACCTGACATGCGCATCCGTTTCTCGACAAGTAATCCCGAAGACATGAGTGACAAGATCCTTGAGACGATGGCCGCCCACAAGAATATCTGCCATCACCTGCACTTGCCTGTCCAATCGGGTTCGTCAGCAGTACTAAAGAGGATGAACCGCAAGTATGATCGCCAATGGTACCTCGACCGCATTGCTGCTGCCAAGCGCATCATCCCCGACTGCGGACTCTCGACCGATGTGTTCTGCGGCTTCTGCGGCGAGACACTTGACGACCATGCCGAGACGCTCAGTCTGATGCGCGAAGTGGGCTACGACTCGGCGTTCATGTTCAAGTACAGCGAGCGTCCCGGCACTTATGCTGCTCGCCACTATGCCGACGATGTTCCCGAGGAAGAGAAGATTCGTCGCCTCAACGAGATCATCGCCCTGCAGAACCAGCTCAGCCTCGAAAGTAACCGACGTGACATCGGCAAGACCTTCGAAGTGCTTGTCGAGGGTTATTCGAAACGCAGCCGCGAACAGATGTGTGGCCGTTCGCAACAGAACAAGATGATCGTATTCCCCAAAGGTAATGCCAAACCTGGCGACTTGGTGAGGGTCCGTATCACCGATGCCTCATCAGCTACCTTGCTTGGAGAAATCGATGATTCTCAAATTCCCTAATCTTTGAAAAACAAAAACAGACGCTACCTCGATTGAGATAGCGTCTTTCGTTTTTGCAGCAATGCAGATTACTTGCCAGCGAGCTTGTCGCGGAGGGCAGCCAGAGCATCGATATCACCGAGAGTAGTCTTCTCGATAGTTGGTATCGGGGTAGCAGCCTTCTCAGCGGCAGCGGCCTTGGCAGCAGCACGCTTTTCGGCATTGGCCTTGCGCTGCTCAGCCTTCTGCTCATCCTCGTAGATGCGAGAGTGAGAGAGGATGATACGACGGTTGTCCTTCTTAAACTCGATCACCTTGAAGTCAAGGGTCTCGCCAAGCTTAGGCTGCGAGCCATCCTGCTTCTGGAGGTGCTTGGGAGTAGCAAAGCCCTCAACACCCTCTTCGAGGCTGATCACGGCACCCTTGTCGATGAGTTCAGCGATGGTTCCATTGTGGATCGAACCAACGGTGTACTTCTCCTCGATAGCATCCCAAGGATTCTCCTCAAGCTGCTTGTGACCGAGGCTGAGACGACGGTTCTCCTTGTCGATCTCGAGCACGCGTACTGAGATAGGAGCGCCAATCTGAGTGAACTCCGAAGGATGCTTCACCTTCTTGGTCCAAGAGAGATCGCTGATATGGATCAGACCCTCAACGCCATCCTCCAATTCAACGAATACGCCGAAGTTGGTGAAGTTGCGAACCTTGGCCTCGTGGTCAGAACCAATAGGATACCTAACCTCGATGCTAGCCCATGGATCCTCCTTCAGCTGCTTCAGACCGAGCGACATCTTGCGCTCCTCGCGGCTGAGTGTCAGGATGACAGCTTCCACTTCGTCACCGACCTTAAGCAGGTCGTTGGCCGAACGAACGTGCTGGCTCCAGCTCATCTCAGAAACGTGGATCAGACCTTCAACGCCAGGAGCGATCTCAACAAATGCACCATAGTCGGCCATAACGACAACCTTACCCTGTACCTTATCACCAACCTTGAGGTCGGGATCAAGAGCATCCCAAGGATGTGCGGTAAGCTGCTTCAGACCGAGGGCAATACGCTTCTTCTCCTCATCGTAGTCGAGGATAACAACCTTGATCTTCTGGTCGAGCTGAACAACCTCCTTAGGATCGCTGACGCGGCCCCAGCTGAGGTCTGTGATGTGGATGAGACCGTCCACGCCACCGAGGTCAACGAATACACCGTAAGAGGTGATGTTCTTGACAGTACCCTCGATGATCTGGCCCTTCTGAAGCTGCGAGATGAGTTCCTTGCGCTTCTCTTCGAGCTCAGCCTCGATAAGCACCTTGTGGCTGACAACAACGTTGCGGTACTCCTGGTTGATCTTGACAACCTTGAATTCCATTGTCTTGTTGACGAATACGTCATAGTCACGGATTGGCTTAACGTCAATCTGTGAACCTGGGAGGAAGGCCTCGATGCCAAAGACATCGACGATCATACCGCCCTTGGTGCGGCACTTCACGAAGCCAGTGACAACTTCCTGCTTCTCAAGAGCCTCATTGACACGGGCCCAAGATGTGGTGGCGCGAGCCTTCTTGTGTGAGAGCACGAGCTGACCAGCACGATTCTCGGGAGAATCGATGTAAACCTCCACTTCGTCACCTTCCTTCAGGTCGGGATTGTAGCGGAACTCAGATGCTGGGATTACGCCCTCGCTCTTGTAGCCAACGTTTACGATAACCTCACGCTTGTTGATAGCGGTTACAGTACCTTTGACTACTTCGTTAGCATTGATGCTGCTGAGCGTCTTGTCATACTCAGCGGCCTGCTCTTCCTTACTTGCCGAGGTAAGGGTCTCGCCGTTCTCGTAAGCTTCCCAATCGAAGTCTTCGATAGCGGTGTTCTTTAAATTGTTAGACATATAAAAAATTACGTTAGGCTTGCCCTTTAGTGGGCAAAAGCGGCGCAAAGGTACAAAATATTTGTAAAACAAATAACAATTAACAAATAACAATTAACAATTATATCAAAAAAGAAGGCCGAAGTGGCTCGTTTGTCACTTCGGTCTTCCATTTTAGAGACTATCTCTTGCCTCAAATGGCAAAGAGACTCAATGATTTACTCGAATATCATGTGGCAACCATCGACAGTGAAGTGGAAGTAGAAGTCCCCCACATCAATAGGACTGATGCCGATGTAATCCTGGTAGTAGGTATTGCCATCGTTGCCCTCCATGACACATTTGACGTCGGCAGTGCCATCGCCCACATTGGTTACCGAAACGGTCACCAAAGCCTCGTCCATGGCAGCGAGCCAAGCGCCCCAATCGGCCTGACCGCCACTTGGGATACAAGCACCATAGCTGTCGCCCCAACCGTAGTTGTCGGCACGTACAACGGCATACTCGGTAGCATCGAGCCTAGTGAGAACAACGACGAAGTTGTTCCAGTTGTTAGCGCCACTGGTGAAGTTCCTGATGCGTGTCGAATAGGTGCGACCTGCAGGCACGTTGATGTATTCGGAATGAGCGCCCCACCAGCCGGTCGAGTTGTCTTCTGCGCCCAGTACGTTATCGAATTCGATGTGGCTGCCATCGACGGTGAAGTGGAAGTAGAAGTCCTGTGGATCAACACCTCCAATACCGATGTAATCCTGATAATAGGTGTTGCCATCGGTACCCAGCATGACAGCCTTCACATCGGCAGTGCCATCACCATTATTGGTCACATACGTGGTCACCTTGGCTCCATCCATAGCAGCGAGCCATGCACCCCAGTCGGCCTGTCCGCCGCTGGTTGTGCAGCTTCCATAGCCATCACCCCATCCATAGTTGTCGGCACGCACCACGGCATACTCGGTGGCATCGGCCTTGGTGAGAACAACGACGAAGTTGTTCCAGTTGCTGACGCCGTTCGAGAAGTTGGTGAAATTCGTTACGAAGGTCTCGTATGGAGCGACCTTGACGTACTCGGAGTGAGCGCCCCACCAACCGGTCGAGTTGTCGGTGGCACCAATGCTGGTGTACATCTTATCTACAACCTCAAAGTTGGCATGTGCGATGATTGGCTGAGCACAGTTCTCGCCCTTATACGTCTTGTTATAGACAGCGATAAGTGTCTTGGTGCCCAACGTCTCGACATCGGGGATAGCCTCAAACTGCAGATCCTCGGAAGGCACAATCTTTGAAACAGCCTGCTCAAACTCGACGGTAGCGGTGACATTGGCTACGATGTCGGCAAGTTCGGTACCCTGGAGCACCTTGCGAGGCAGACCATTCAAGGTCATCGACAATGGCTGCTTGTCCTCTGCCGAGGTGAAGCCTCCGATGGGTTCGATGTTCGACTGCAGCCAGTTGATGTAGGAACCTTCGGGAACGAGGAACGCACGGATAGTGGTATTCGACTCGTCGGCGTTCAGGTTAGGCAGCGCCGACTTGGCGGTATAGGTCTTGGTAACTGTACCGTTGGTCATCTTTACCAAGAACGAGTTGGGGTTCGAACGATCAATGGTGAGGGTGACGCGTCCGCCGAGTTTGTCAACGCCGGCATCGGTGTCGGTGTTGAAGGTGAGGTTACTCTCAACGCAACTGCGATCGATGTAGTCGCCCCACTCTGAGTTACCACTGGGTTGGTTGTCATAACGGATGGCTCCATACTCCTTATAGTTGCCAGCACCACGTGGCTCATCATTGGTGAGGATGAGTGCATAGTTCTTGTAGGTGTTGGAGGCGTTGGGGTTGATGTTCAGGTTGAACACAGCATTCCATGTCGCGCCATCGGGAATCTGATAATACTTCGAGAACACTGCCCACCAGCCTGTCGAGAAGTCGGGGGCTCCGATGGTATAAACATCTTCCTCCATGCCTTCGAGTTCTTCCTCGGGTTCGTTGGACTTGGAGTTGGCTATCGAGTCAACCTTCTCGGCAATCCAGTCGGGGGATTCCAGGTTATAGAGGTCACCACCTTCACAGCCTGTCAGTGTCAGACCGAGGGCTGCTGCGCCGAAGAGGGATGCAAATATATTTAGATGTCTCATATTCTTAATTGAATTAAGTGTGAGTGAATTATCAAATTTGTTTACAGATCAACAACCGGATGAATCGTCCAACCCTTGCTTGAGAAGTAAGAAGCGTTCGAAGTGCTGCTATTGGCCGAGTTACCCACAAGGTTCGGATTGTCATTGAGCGTGCCCTGATAGATGGGCAGGTACTCGTGACCATCAACGAATGTATCGTACGAGCTCTTGGAGCATCCATCATAGCTGACGGCATCCTTGGGAGTATAGTTGTAGGCACCTCCCTCAAAATTAGCCTTGGTCCAGAAATTGACAGCGGCATGCTGCTTGAGCTGAGCCAGACGTCCGGCATCGTAGAAGAAGCCCCAACGGATCAGGTCAAGACCACGTCCATACTCACAACCGAACTCCTTCGGGCGCTCCACGTTGGCAATCTGCTCGAAGAGCTTGTCCTTCGAACCGAAGTCGGCAAGGCTGAGTCCTGCCAGGCCGGCACGGTTACGCACCTCGTTGATCCAATCGATGGCCTGCTGAGTAGGGCCATTGACTTCGTTCTCACATTCGGCAGCACGGAGCAGCACATCGGCGTAACGCATCATGCGGAGATTGATACCATCGTGCAGGCCAGTCACCACCTTGTCGTAGAGTCCTGTGCGCATGTTGGTCCACTTGGCAATCGGAAGACCTCCGAAGTTGTTGTTGGTTACAACCCATGCATCAGCGCTCATGGGCAGAGTATAGCATACATTACCATATTCGAAGCCCTCCCAGTCGCTCTCATAGGTACCGATGGTCCAGTAGAGACGCGGGTCGAGGCTACCGCTGGTGGTGCGCTCTGACTTGAAGAGGTTGTAGAGCCAAGGAGTAGCCGAAAGGTCAGCCCATCCGCCGAAGTCGCCGGGGCCATAGTTACTCTCGATGGCAGAGCCCTGGGTAGCGTTGGCACTGGTGTTGACAGGAGTCCACTCGTCGTCGGTGCCCTGTGTGCCATAGTCGAGGAACTGTACCTCGAAGAGGCTCTCCTCGTTATTCTCGAAAGCAGCACCTTCGCGGAAATTGTCACCATAATTGGCAACCAGCTTGTAGCTGCCGTAGCGCTTGTTGATGATGTCCTTGAGCACGGCAAGGGCCTCGCTGTACTTATGACGCTGCATCAGCACACGTGCATAATAGCCGGCAGCGGCACCACAAGTGGCACGTCCCTTGGCCCATTCGCCGCCTGCATCACGCGATGGCAGGAGGCTCATGGCCTGTGTCAAGTCGGCTTCCACCTGATCGAGCACACGGTCGTACTGGGCAAAGTTGTCGGCATCGCCCTCAGCTCTGTTGGCTGCATAGAGGCCATCCAGCGTAGAATAGGCTTCGAAGTCGGTGATCAGAGCAGGGTTCTGATAATAATTCGCCAGATTGAAGTAGGCAAGGCCACGGAGGAAGAGCACCTGGCCCTTGATATGCTTATATTGGTCAGAGAGCGCATTGTCGTCTTCGCCACAACGCGAAAGGACATAGTTAGTAACGGTGATGGTATAGTACCAGTCGCGCCACGACCATTGACCGATCTCATCGGTAATTGGTTCGTTGAGGTCGTCGAAAGGCAGGTACCATACCTGCGAAGAGTTCCATACCTCATCACCACGGCAAACGTCAATGGTGTAACCTACACGGGCATAAGTGCCTTCCATACGGATGTGGTTGTAGGCAGCTATCACGGCTTCCTCCAGATCGGCGGCAGTGTTGCCCCAGGTAGCGGTAGTCTGCTGGTTGGGATTGACCAGATCCAGCTTGTCGTCGCATGAGGTCATCATGCCGAGACCCAACAAGAGTGCAAAGGATATTCTATATAGTTTCATATTCTTCATTGTTTCAAAGTTTCGTCATGTTCACGCTTTAGAATGAGAAGAGGACACCGGCCATGAAGGTACGTGGCGTTGGGAACGAACAGAAGTTGTAGCCTGGGGTAAAGGTGCCGCCAGCATAGTCCACGTTATAACCATGATAGCCTGTGAAGGTATAGAGGTTCTGTGCCGAACCATAGACGCGAACGCCGGTGACATATCCACCGAACCACTTGTCGGGCAGGTTGACACCAAGTTCAACATTGGCAATCTTCCAATAGGCTGCATTCTGGATCTTACGATCGCTGAAGAGGTCGTTCCAAGCCAATGAAGCGCTGTTCGAAAGGTAGGTGCGAGGCACATCCGAAACATAGGTTGAGCCTTCCCAGCGGTTGGCATCAAGCATACCCACTTCCTTGTTCCAATATCCATAGCAGGAATTCAAGCTGTTGTAGATGTTGTCGCTTACATGATAGTCGAGGGCTCCGAAAGTTGAGATGCTAAGGTCGAAACGCTTGTACTCAAGATGAGCGCTCAAGCCGAAGTTGATCTTTGGCAGACCGCTGCCCAGCACTGTCTGGTCGTCACCATTGATGATGCCGTCGCCATTCATGTCCTTGTAGAGGCAGTCACCCACATTGGCGCCATCCTGACGGGCCACGGCGTTGTGAGCATTAAGTTCCTCCTGGGTGCGGGCAATGCCCTCATAAACCCAGCCATAGAACTGGCCAATCTCCTCACCCACATAGGTGGCGTAAGAACCGGTGATGTAGGAATCGGTACCGAAGCCAAGCGAAGTCACCTTGTTCTTCAGGGTACTCAAGTTAGCGCTGATATCATACTTCAAAGGATGGTCGTGGTTGCGATAGGTCAGCGAGAACTCGAGACCGCTGTTCTCCATCGATGCAGCATTCATCGTCACGCTTGTGTTGGCAAAACCTCCACTGGCAGGAACAGGAACGGAATAGAGAAGGTCTTCACTGACGTTCTTGTACCACTCAGCAGTGAATTCAATGCGGTTGTTGAACATTGCGATGTCGATACCGGCATTCGAAGTCTTCTTTTTCTCCCAAGCGATATTCTCGTTCACGAAGGTCGAAAGAGCTGAACCCAGCACAGGATTGTTGCCGAAGCTGTAGGTCATGTTCTTGCGACGCATGGTTGCCTGGAACTGGTACTCACCGATATTCTCATTACCGAGCACGCCGTAGCTGCCACGCAACTTCAGGAGATTGATGACGCTCTTGCTCACCTTGAACCATGGCTCTCGGTCGATACGCCAACCGGCAGATACCGAGGGGAAGGTACCCCAGCGGATGTCCTTTGTAAGACGGGAGCTGCCGTCACGACGAACGATGGCCGAAATCAGGTAACGACCGTCGAAGTCGTAGTTCAAACGGGCAATGTAGGATGCAAGGGCATGCTTGTACTCGTATGACTCTGCGTCACGGGTGCTGGCATTCTGAATCTGCAGGAAGTAAGGCTCTGCCAGATTAACGCCCCAAGCAGTCAGTGTGTTGGTGTTCTCCTCCTCGTAAGATTGACCCAACAGGAGGTTGATGTGATTAAGACCAATGGTACCGTCGTAGGTCAGGGTATTCTCTATCAGCGCGTCCGAATAGGTGCGGCTGCCCTTCGTCAGCTTCTCGTTGCTCTTGTCGAGATAAACGCGGTTGCTCTGAATCCAGGCTGAAACCCATGTCTTGTCCTGAGCATGTGTCTTGCTGTACGAGAGATTGATCTTATAGTTTAACTTGTGGTTCTTGCTCTTTATGCTGAACATCTCAAGGAGGTCAACGTCAGCCGAGCCAGTGCCAACAATTCGATCGACAATCGTATTGCGGGTCAGAAGGTTGTTGACCAGCAAGGGGTTCGAAGCGGAGATATCGCCATGCACGGTGTCGTAGTAAACACCGTAGCCGTAGGCATCGTAGTTGAAGCTGCTGGCCGAACCCACCTTATCGTCAAGTACCCAGGTCGATTCGTCGTAGGCTTTGATGGTGGGTTGCATCAGCAAGGTACCACGCAATACGTTGGTTACATCGCCATAGAGGCCCTGCACATATTCAGAAGCATTCGACAGGCCCATGCCATCCTGGCTTGAGTGCGAATAGGTGATACTTGTTTGGAACTTGATGAATTTCGTGCTCATCACATTGTTCACACGGGCAGTATAACGCTCGTAGTTGGGGCCAGCGCCTTCGAGGGTTCCCTTCTGGTTGAAGTAGTCGAGAGCCACATTATAGGTATTGGTTGCGCCGCCACCACTGAGGTTTACGTTGTGGTTCTGACGGATACCAGTCTTGAATACCTCCTCGAACCAATCGGTATTGGTGGCATCGCGGAACTTGTAGCTGCCATCACCCTGCATGCTGTAGCCACCTGGCAGTGGAGTGCCCGAGTTGGCTGCAGCCTGGCCAAGATAGTTGCTGTACTGGTCGGCATCCATCACGTCATAAACACCCTTGCTGATAAGATCGACACCAAAGTAGCCCTTGTAATCGACCTTCAGCGGCTGGTCCTTCTTGCCACCCTTGGTCGTGATAATCACCACGCCATTGGCTGCACGCGAACCGTAGATGGCACCTGCAGCTGCGTCCTTGAGCACCTGGATACTCTCGATGTCGTTAGGTGAGAAGTCGCGGATTGTCGTACCCACGGGCACACCATCGACCACATAAAGTGGAGCCGTGCTGCCAAACGAACCGATACCACGGATACGCACCGATGGGTCGGCACCTGGCTGGCCATCGCTGGTGATCTGTACGCCGGGAACCTTACCCTCCAGCATGGTGGAGATATTCGAGTTGGAGGTTCTCTTCATCTCCTCCGCATTCACAATGGCGACCGAACCGGTCAGGTCGGCCTTCTTCTGTGTACCGTAACCGACAACGACAACCTGCTCGAGGATCTCACTGTCGGAAACCAGCTGAATAGTGGGGATCGTCGTGCGGCCATTCACTGGAACATCCATGTCCTGGAATCCCACATAGCTCACTTCGAGGGTTGCATTGGGGTCAACGCTCAACTCGAAGTTACCGTCAAGGTCGGTAATCGTACCATTGGCAGTACCCTTCACCTTGATGGTCGCACCGGCGAGTGGTTCACCAGTGTCGTCAACAACTTGGCCCTTAACTGTAATGTTAGGAGCCGGTGCCTCTGAGGCCATAGCTGGTGTAGGATGAATCGCTACGCCGCCCATGGTACTCAGACCAAGCATCAATAAGAATAGTTGCTTTTGCATTGTAACTTTAATTTTGTGTTAATTATATAAATGTGTAGTGAGTTGTTTATTCATCAGGAAACGATAAGCACAAGCGACCTCATGCCCCACTAAAGTGAGACAACAGGATCCGATAATGTCATTATGTCATAGCTGTGTGAAAAATATGTGTAATATTGTGGTCAATGAAATGGCCAAAATAAATCGTTAAAAACTAAGCGCAAAGATAGGGATATTTTTTCAAATCCTACAATTTTTTAACAAAAAAATGAGTTATTATGCCGAAAAAGAGGTGAAAAGCGACAGTTTTGTCCCGAAATAAGCATTTTCTTTTCGTAAAAATATGATATTTCGATTAATTTTTCTATCTTTGCATCGTTATTTCAATTATTACTCATGTTTCAGACACATATTAAAACGCACATTAAAATATTATTACAATGAGAACAAATTCTGTATCTTTTGCCCTCCTGGCCTTAGGGACATTAACCCTCGCCTCGTGTGGCAATCAGCCCGTCACCCCCACCAACGAATTGCTCGTCGAGGCTACTCAGCCAGGTGCTGAAATCAAGAACACCATGTATGGCATCTTCTTCGAGGACATCAATTACGCTGCCGATGGCGGACTCTATGCTGAGATGATCAAGAACCGCTCGTTCGAGTTCCCGCAGGCTTTGATGGGCTGGCAGGCTTTCGGCAAGGTGGAGGTCCGCAATGATGGTCCATTCAAAAGGAATCCTCATTACGTTCGTCTCTCCGACCCGGGCCATCCTCACAAGCGCACAGGTATAGAGAACGAAGGCTTCTTTGGCATCGCAACGAAGGCCGATGCCGTCTATCGCATCAGTCTATGGGCTCGTTGTCCCAACGGAGGGAAGAGCACTCTGCTCCTTTGGCTCACCGATAACGACTCAATGGGCGAAACCCAAGAGACTGCCTCTGCCCGTATAGATGTCGAAGGCAAGGAGTGGAAGAAATATACCACCGAGATCACTGCCAAGGTTACTGCCGACGACCTTGCCTTCCGTATTTTCCTTCGTGGATTTGACGAGAAGGAGCCCATCGTGGCCACCGACCTCGAGCATATCTCGATGTTCCCAAAGGATACCTGGAAAGGTCGCGAGAACGGTATGCGTGCCGACCTGGCACAAGCACTTTGCGACCTCAAGCCTGGCGTATTCCGTTTCCCCGGCGGCTGTATCGTCGAGGGCACCAACCTCGAACAACGTTACCAGTGGAAGAATTCGGTAGGACCTGTCGAGAACCGCCCCATCAACGAGAATCGTTGGGAGAACACCTTCCCCTATCGCCTCTATCCCGACTATCACCAAAGTTACGGCCTCGGATTCTTCGAGTTCTTCCAGCTTTGCGAGGACTTCGGCTGTGAACCACTCCCAGTCATCAGCTGCGGCCTGGCTTGCCAATTCCAGAACGAAATCAGGGATGAAGCCAAGGTACACGTTGCCCTTAAGGACCTCAAACCTTATATCCAAGACGCACTCGACCTCGTAGAGTTTGCCAATGGCGATATCAACACCAAGTGGGGTAAAGTTCGTGCCGAAATGGGTCACCCCGAGCCCTTCAACCTCCATTACCTCGCCGTAGGCAACGAACAATGGGACTACGATGAAGCGCATGGAGGCAACAATCCAGCTTTCACCTCCCGCCTGAAGCTTTTCAGTGATGTCCTTCGCGCCGCCTATCCCGACCTGAAGCTCATTGGCACCACTGGCCCCAACTCCGAAGGTTGGGACTTCGATCTCCTGCAGCCACGCATGAAAGAACTCAAGGTCGATCTGTACGACGAGCACTACTACCGCAACGAGGAGTGGTTCCTCAGTCACGGACATCGTTATGACAACTACGACCGTGAGGGTCCTGCTGTCTTCGCTGGCGAATATGCATGCCACGGCAAGGGCAAGAAATGGAACCACTTCGAGACCTCGCTCTACGAGGCTGCACACATGACCGGTATCGAGCGCAACGCCGACATTGTCCACATGGCCACCTACGCTCCCCTCTTCGCTCATATCAAGGGCTGGCAATGGCGTCCCGACATGATATGGTTCGACAACCTCCGTTCGATGAAGTCCGTCTCTTACTATGTGCAGCAACTCTACTGTCACTACAAGGGTACCAATGTCCTGCCCATCACCCTCGACGGCAAGGTTGCAGCCGGTGATCCAGACCAAAATGGACTCTTTGCTTCGGCAGTTGTTGATAACGGATCTGGCGAATACATTGTCAAGGTGGCCAACACCAGCGATACCGACCAAGCTATCGCTGTCCGCTTCAATGGCCTCGACGGCATCAGTTCTGCCCGACAGATTCTGCTCCACAGTGATGACCTCGACGCCGACAATACTCTCGACGAGCCTGAAAAGATTATTCCCGTGGAAAGTGGCCTCACAGCCAAGGGCAATATCCTTAATGTGACACTCAAGGCAAAGACCTTCGCAGTTTATATTGTCAAGAAGTAAGATCTTTTTTCCTAATCAATGAAACCTCTCCTTTTCATTGCATTCTCAGCTCTCGCCCTACCGACCTTGGCCGACACCGTACTCAACGATGCCGACCTCGTGGGTGCTTATCATACCAAGAGCTATAGCCAGCGCATCGTATGCCACGATCCATCGGTCTTCATGGACACCATTAACTTCGAGAAGACCTCTCCACGTTATTACATCTACGGCTCTCACCTCGGCGCAGGCTACACCTCCCCTACCAGCAATTACCAGAACTGGACCGCCTTCGGCAATGGGGAAACCAGCAACTGCTCCCTCTTTGCCGACCTCAACGGCAATCGCGTCAACTACTCGAGTGCCTACAATACACACGCCGTAAAAAAGGTGAAGAACTATCAGGGCAACGAAGTCGATTTCGGCAACTTCAATGCCCATGATTGGCAATACAAGGGCTACAACATCCAGGGCAACCAATGGGCTCCCGACGTGATCTACAACCCCACGATGAAGAAGTGGCTGATGTACATGAGCATCAACGGCGACCACTGGGCTTCGGTCATTGTCTGCCTGACCTCCGATTCGCCTCAAGGTCCGTGGATCTACCAGGGGCCCGTTGTCTTCTCAGGCTTCCAAGGATCTTACGACCACAATGGCTATACTCACACCAATGACTACAAGCACACCGACCTCGAGATAGCCATCGGCGAACAATCGTCACTCCCGCAGCGCTACAACGTAGGAGGCAACTGGGGACAATATTACCCCAACTGCATCGACCCCTGCGTCTTCTACGACGAAGAGGGCAAACTTTGGATGAGCTATGGCTCGTGGTCAGGAGGCATCTTCATCTTCCAGCTCGACCGAAACACCGGCCTGCGTGACTATACCATCACCTATCCACTGCAGATCAACGGTTCCAACTCCTCCTCCACTACGGCCGATCGCAACATGACCTGCGACCCATATTTTGGCCGCAAGATTGCAGGCGGATACTACGTCTCGGGCGAAGCATCCTACATCGAGCATATCGGCAACTGGTACTACCTCTTCATGAGCTACGGTGGTCTCGTGGCCAATGGCGGCTACCAGATTCGCGTCTTCCGCAGCGAAAAACCCGAC
Source organism: Bacteroidales bacterium (assembly GCA_017561935.1). Classification (GTDB taxonomy): domain Bacteria; phylum Bacteroidota; class Bacteroidia; order Bacteroidales; family UBA3663; genus Liminaster. The sequence goes on from JAFZBE010000044.1 coordinate 35,480, forward strand.
GGCCCTTACAAGGACTGCTGTACCGCTGCCGGACAATCAGCCATCTACAACAGCTACATCCTCAATTATGGTCGTAACATTGGACGGTGCATCGGTGTGAAGATTCTGTCCAACTACCAGTGGGATACCATGTCAACTGCCGAACTTGCCCAAGGCCACAACTCGGCTATCGTCGATCATGAAGGCCGTGCGCTTTTGGTCTATCACACCCGTTTCAATAACGGCACCGAAGGTCATCAGGTACGTGTCCACCAATTGTTTGTCAACGAGGACGGATGGCTCGTCACAGCTCCCTACGAATTCAGCGGCGAAACCGTTTCGACAGCCGACATCGCTGCTTCGCAGCTCTATAGCGCCGACGAAGTGGTTGGTGACTACCAGCTGATTGCACATCCTTACAACCAAGACACCGACAACAAGGCATACGAGACACCCGCACTCATCCATCTGAACAGCGATGGCACCGTGAGCGGACAATATACAGGCACTTGGGAACTCGTAAGTGGCACAAGCTATATCAATATTTCGCTCAAGGGTGTCCGCACGGGTGCCAACCAGATTGAATTCAAGGGTGTGCTGACACGCCAGACCATTGACTATACCGACATCTCAGCCATCTGCTTCACCGCGCTTAGCTCAAGCAACGGCTACGTTTCGGCTTCTAACCAAACACGTGGTCTGCAGGTTTGGGGCAGCAAAGCCGATGCCAAGGCTGCCATCAAATACACCATCGACAAGGTGAGTCTCAGTTCTACCGTCAACACCGACCTTACCCTACCCGCCGGAAAGCTCGGTGCTTCCATCGAATGGACCTCGAGCAATCCAAGCGTCATCACCAACGAAGGCAAGATTGTGAACAATGGTCAGGCAACGATGACGGCCACTATTCGTAAGGATGGCTACGTCTATACCAAAAACTTCGCTGTCACTGTCGATGGCGAGGCTACTCCAACCTATTTCCCCGAGTGTGGTGCAAAGGACTTCAGCAACGGTTGGTGGCAGACCTTCTCCTCTACCTACACACTCAAGGCAGGTGCACAGTGCAACTTCAAGTTCTACAACTACACCAAGGGTGAGCAGAACTGGCAGAACTGGGTACTCTACGGGTGTAAAGCATTTAGTAACGGAAACATCACCAACGAGTACTTTGGTGTCCGTGCCGACAACTGGGACAACACCACCGGCTCGAATACGGGTTGCACAAGCAACTACGACTGGAACACCTTCAAGACTGACATGGATGGCTCTCTCGTCGATATGACGTGCAGTCTCGGCAGCAATGGGGCATTCGAGATGAAATCGACCATCACTACCAAGACTGGAAAAGTTTATAACTACTCCTACAAGAAAACAATCAGCGCACGCCCCGCACAAATTGTGCTTTTCTTCGTCACCGAAGCAGCCTGGATCGGACCTGAAGGTCCCAACGGCGAGAGCCTCGGCATTGAGGAGATCCAGATTGATGAGTCGGCACGTACAGCCACCGACGGCATCTACGACATGTATGGTCGTCGCCTCAACAGCTTCCAGAAAGGCATCAACATCGTGAACGGCAAGAAGGTCATCCTCCGATAAGGCAGATGATAGCAATTTAAACAAAAACGGGCGCCTGGCACTTCATGATAATAGTAAGGCTGTGTCAAAGTTATTTTGACACAGCCTTATTATAGGTTGGGCGTATAGAATTACACAGAAACCACCTGAACACTTGACATATTAGTCCTCATCCCAGATGCCACGTTCTTTGGAGCGAGGTGCACTACTGCCTGTTCCGTCACCTGGTTTAACTTCCTCGTTAAAAGTGCCGCCTCCAACCTTCAAACTTGTGCAGATGACTTGTGTCATGTCATACTCCACCACATCAAGGGTGGGTTTCGCATAAAATTTCTTATTCATAGTAAGATAATTTATTTTGAATTTTTTTCTAATCTAGCAGTGCAAATATACATATTATCTTCAAAATACGACCTTACGGCCATTGTGGATGTAAATACCACCAGCTGAGGGTTTCTCGTTCAAGTAACGACCGTCAAGGGTGTACCAAGTGTTCGAAGAGTTAGAGTAATTGCAAATCTCTTTGATGCCCATCTCTTCATCGCCAAAGCTAAGATTGAACGCCTTGATTGCGTTAGCACCACCTTCAAGATTCAGTTTAAAATAGGCACGGAATGCATTAATCGTCATCGCAGCATTGGGGTAATAAAGGGTATTTTGTGCTCCCAGATACAGTAAATTCGGATTAGCTTCTTCAATAGTCAAGGGTTCGAAGCAACCAATGAAATCAACATAGTCCGTCTCTACTTTTGTGTTTTCCAAATCCGGCACATTCATAATATAGACATTGTTGAAATTTGGTTCAATGATATCGTCCAACTCATTGTTTACATCCTCCCACTTCACGATATAGGGCACACCAGCGCTGATGCTCTCTGCCAGATCGAATTCCAACGACAATGAGCCTTCGCTGAAATCAGCTGATGCAAGTGTCATTACCGTGGCTCCTTCAAGAATAGTTCCGGTGAAACTAATGTCATCCTCCTCATTGCCATCCTCAACGTCAAATGGCAGGCACAAGGTGTTCCAATCACCATCAGTGAAGAGAGTCCTATTAATGAGCTTCACGGAGACTGTATTCCCGTCGTATTGACTCAGGACTTCATCATTACCACCAGTATTGTAAAGAGGCAGGAAACTCAGAATAAAGGAATCTTCGCCATACTTAAGACCATTCTCGCAGCAGACTATGCCATTTAATGTGAAAGAATCACTTATCTCCTGTCCGATGACACCAGAGGTTACTAAACTTGTTCCCAGGATGTATCCGCGAACAGCGCCATCGTTTTCGATAACATCTTCTCCATGTGCACCACCGAAGTCGAAATCATTCACATAATAATTATTGTGTACTGCAACAAATTCCCTGTCGCGTGCTACCGCATTGTTTCGTCTTGGTGCATCAGCTTCTGACGACATGATGAGACCGATGATGGCTCCGACGCTACTTTCTTCTGCTGTGACAGAGTTACCCGAATAGATGCAAGCTTCCATGGTAGCCCCCGAAGTATCGATAAAGCCCAAAATGCCACCGACACAATATCCGCCTGATATATTGGAATTGCAAACACAACCTTCGACTGTGCCAAAATTCTCTCCTACGATACCACCCATATATCCGGAAGATTCATCGCCTTCAATATTTCCCATGTTAGCGCAATCAGATATATATCCTTCCGAGTGACCAGCGATGCCACCAGCATACATCTTTCCATTGACCGCAGCACGGTTCGTGCATCCCAGGATGCTTCCCCAATAATTGTAACCCACGATACCGCCGACATACTCATCTCCAGTGATTGAGCAGTCATCATCCAAAATAAGGTTTTCAACAGAACCTTGGTTGACGTACCCGAAGATGCCTACATTGCTTTCTCCATTAAGCGTAATGCCCGAAAGAGTTTTACCCTTACCATTGAAATGACCATTGAAAGGATAACTTTCCGTTCCAATAGGAGTGAATGTCTTGCCCGTATAGTCGAGGTCAGCACCAAGCTCAAAAAACATCTCAGTACTGCGGAATGTCCCATTGTTCACCAATGTTGCAAGTAGGTCAAAATCATCTGTTGTATTTAGGATGAAGGGACTACTCTCATGGCCACTGCCCTCAAAAACCTTCGTAAATGTAGCTACGTAATTGGAACTTCCATTGCTATCGTAAACTCCATCACTATAGAACCATACAGAAATGGTATGTTGTCCTACAGAAAGCTCCGAAATATCAACAGCGAGAGACATAAAATTTGCTCCACCATATTTAAATTCCATATCTGGATATTGCCACCCATTTGGATCCATAGTCAGATTAATGGTGGTATAGTTCTCGTTGCCATCAAATGTGTAGCACATCTTCATGGTGGCACCTTCAGCCCATTGGACATTGTTTTCATCGCGCACATGAGATTGGCCAGATAAAGGTAAACTGCCATAAAACGATCCGAGATCTGCCCCATGGAAGGCGCCGCCTTTACACCAATCAAATGGAGTGCCAGCATAATACCAGGTATTTTTCACATAAATGGCACTATTGCCCACCCAAGCAGCGGATGCCAAGGCAGGAATGACTCCTGCCACAAAGAAGAGCAGCAAGGAAGAAAAAAAGATTTTTGTAAACTTTTTCATGTTAAACAAATAAAAAGGAATATCATACCCCAGACAAAATGATGGCAAAGATACATATTTTTATACTCTTTACATGTATCATTTCAGAATTTAACATTTATTTAACACTAAAAAGTCCATTCCATCCGAAAACCTTTATTACTTTAGCAATTTTCGCAGTTATAACTTCGTTATATCATGATATAGCTAAGGATTTTCAAATAGCAGCATGACCAATCTGTGCACAGATTGGTTATCCTTCGATTGGAAGCGTCCAATTTACGATTGTGAATTGGACACACGCGATCGGAAACGTCCATTTTACGATTTAGAATTGGACACACACGGTTGGAAACGTCCAATTTACGATTGAGAATTGGACGCGCACGGTTGGAAACGTCCAATTTACGATCGCGAATTGGACACACACGGTTGGAAACGTCCATTTTACGATAGTGAATTGGACACACGCGGTTGGAAACGTCCATTTTACGATAGTGAATTGGACGCACGCGATTGGAAATGTCCAATTTACGATCGCGAATTGGACGCGCACGATTGGAAACGTCCAATTTACGATCGGGAATTGGACCGACCCAAAATAAAATAAATACACCCTGATTTGGGGTGTATTTTTTATGTTGGATTCTCCTCATTAACAAACGAGAATATCGTGGTTTTGTACTTCTTTAGCTCTTTATCAAGCTCAGCCTCCTTCCCTCCGAGCCAAGCATCGAGTTTGGCATGAAAAGCGGGACTGTGATCCATATACAGCGTGTGAGTGAGTTCGTGAAGTAGAATCAGCTTCTGCAGATGCAGCGGCAAAAGCAGTGTGAAGAGCGAAAGATTGATGTTATAGCTTTTCTTGCTATTAAGGAGGGTTCGCTGCTTATGAAGCGAGCAACTCCCCCATCGACCCTTGCTGCTATTGATCTTGACCTCGTTCAACTGAATACCATAACGGTTGGCATAGGCCAGTAATCGAGGCAACAACTGAACCTTGGCATGATTTCTGATGCCCTCGACTATCGCACGTTCGATGAATTCCTGCACAATCTTCTTTTCAAAGTCGCAATCAGGTGGACAATATATCTCCAACACAGCAGGTTTCATGATGAGCACCTCGCCCTGTTCGTCCATTTTGATTTGACCGGGCAAACGATGCAGGAGATACTTTGGACCCGTTCCCTTCATCAAAGAAATATGTATGCAGTCGGTTTCAATACGGAAATCCCAGCCGATACGCGGTTGTTCTGATTTTTTATTCTTAGCTGCCTGACTACGTTGCAGCATCGCAAGCAGCTGAGGACGCATCTTCTCGACCGAAAGCTGCAAGTCCTTCAGGTCATAGCGTGCTGGTACTGTCACTCGAATACCCACCTGAGGAGTGCCATCATTTGCCGGGCGAAACGTATAACGCACGGCCCGCGCATTCACGATGATGTACAGGTGTCCGAATTCGCGGTCTTCAAGAATCTTGTCGCAAATCATGGTTTTAGTGTGCGGCTAACCAATTGGGACCGCTTCCGCAATCGGCGATGAGCGGGACAGAGAGTTTGACGACACCCGACATCTCTTCAAGCACCACCTTCGTCAGACGTTCAAGTTCCTGGGGAGGCACGGTGAAGTTCAATTCGTCGTGTACCTGAATCAACAGCTTGGCATGGAGCTTCTCACGGCGAATACGTTCCCAAATACGTACCATGGCAATCTTGATGATGTCGGCCGCAGTTCCCTGGATGGGTGCATTGATGGCATTGCGCTCGGCATAACCGCGCACGGTGGCGTTGGCCGAGTGGATATCCTTGAGCATACGGCGACGACCGAACAGAGTCTCCACATAACCCTTCTCACGAGCCACACGAATACTTTCGTCCATGTATTCCTTGACGCGCGGATAGGTCGAGAAATAACCGTCGATGAGTTGCTTCGCTTCACCTCGTGGGATGTTAAGACGAGAAGCCAGACCGAAGGTCGAGATCCCATAAATGATGCCGAAGTTCGCTGTCTTGGCCTTGGTGCGTTCAAGCTTGGTGACCTGGTCGAGGGGCACATGGTAGATCTTGGCAGCCGTGGCACGGTGGATATCATCGCCTTCGAGGAAGGCCTCCACCATATTCGGATCCTGGCTCAAATGTGCCATGAGTCGTAATTCGATCTGACTATAGTCGGCACTGAAGAAGACCTCGCCCTCGTCGGGCACGAAGGCCTTGCGAAGTTCACGGCCTGTAGCATCACGTATGGGGATGTTCTGCAGGTTGGGATTGCTGCTTGAGAGTCGGCCCGTGGCAGTGACGGTCTGATTGAATTGGCAATGGATGCGGTGTGTGCGGGGATTGATTTCCAGAGGTAATGCCTCGATGTAGGTGCCCAACAGTTTCTTGTTGCCACGATAATTCAGGATGCCGTCGATGAGTTCGAGGTGCTCGGGTTGCTCAAGACGGCTCTTGAGCTGCACGAGCACATCTTCGGCCGTGCTGCGGTTCTTCGCTTTGGGATCGAGACGCAATTCGTCGAAAATCACCTGAGCCACAACCTTGGGTGAAAGCGGATTGAACGGATGCCCCACGATTTCTGCCAGACGCTGTTCCAATCGCTTCTGCTCCTCCTCAAGGATGGCTTTCGACTCGGTGAGTGCCCCGACATCAAGGCGCACACCAGTGAGTTCCATATCTGCCAATACGCGAACAAGCGGCATCTCAACCTCGGTGAAGAGCTTGAGCAGATTCTCCTTCTTCAACATCGGACGGAACCTCTGTGCAAGCTGATAGGTTACATCGCTGTCCTCGCAACAATATTCAGCCACCTGCTCCACCGGGCAGTCGCGCATGGTCTTCGGCATACCATCGTCCTCGGCAGCATCCATCATAGCAAAAAGGTCAAGATCGGCTTCGGCTGCCTTTTTCTTCTTTCCAGTGTCGATGAGCGCACTGGTCGGAATGGGCTTGTAACCCAAATAGATCTCCGACAGATAATCCATGTTGTGAGGCTGTTCCGGCTCGAGCAGATAATGGGCTATCATCGTGTCGAAAAGCGGATAGGCTACCTCGACGCCATAACGCTTGAGGATGGAATAGTCATACTTCGCATTCTGTGCAATCTTCAGGGCTGCATCATTTTCGAAAACGGGACGAAGCTCCTCGACGATGGCACGGGCTTCCCGTTGGTCAGCAGGCACGGGCACATACCATGCCTTGTGATCGGCCACGGCGAACGAGATGCCGACAAGTTCAGCGTCGATGATGTTCAGGCTCGTCGTCTCGGTGTCGAAAGCCCATTCGGCTGTCCAAAACAGCTCGGAAACGAGGTCCTGACGCTTGTCGGGCGTATCTGCGATGATGTAGTTGGTCTGGATGTCGCGGATGCCCGCGATTCTGCCCTCAGTCAAGCTTGGCTGAGACGAAGACGCTGTTGGAGAAGCGGGAGTTGCGGGAGTAGCTGGTGAAGCGGGAGTGACAATGGGAGCAGCCGTAGCAACGGGCGCAGACTGCTCAACGAAAAGGGTCGCATTGATTATCTTTGCCTTCACTTCATCGCGCATCTTACGGAATTCGAGCTCGTTGAAGATATCTGCGAGCTTGGCATAGTCGGGCGTCTCGACCTTGAGAGCCTCGGCATCGAGCACGGTGCCCGGCACATCGAGACAGATGGTGGCGAGGTATTTCGAGTCCTTGATCTGCTGGATATTGTCGGCCACCTTGGCAAACATGCCCTTCTTGAGGTTGGGAAGTTCCTTCTTGCCTTCAGCGGCGGCAGCTTCGACCGTGGCAATCAGATTCTCCACACTATCGAAATCCTCGATGAGTTTCTGTGCCGTCTTCGGTCCTACACCCGGACAACCCGGGATGTTGTCGGCCGAGTCGCCTTGTAATCCCAACATATCGATGACCTGAGAAGTGCGTTTCAACCCATATTTCTTGAGTACGGCTTCGGTGTCAAGGATCTCGTAACCTGGCCCGAAGGATTTCGGTTTGAAAATGACGCTATGGTCGGTGACGAGCTGGGCATAGTCCTTGTCGGGGCTCATCATGAAGGTCTCGAACTCTCCGCTCTCATCGGCCAAGCGCGACATCGTACCCACTACATCGTCGGCCTCGTAATTAGGCACTTCGATGATGGGAATGCGATAAGCCTCGATGATCTTCTTGATCCAAGGCACGGCGAAAATGATGTCCTCGGGTGTGGCCTCGCGTTGTGCCTTGTAGGAAGGGAACTGCTCATGGCGGAAGGTTCCTCCCTTCGGATCGAAGCACACAGCGATACAATCAGGACGCAGGAGTCCCGACTCGTCGAGCCAAGCGGGATTGGCTTCCGGCATCTTCTGTCCTCCGAGCACATCCTGCAGCGTCTTGGTGAATCCATAAATGGCCGAAGTCACCTGCCCCTTGCTATTGACAAGCGGCTTGTTGATGAAACCATAGTAGGCGCGGAAGATCAGCGCGTATGCATCTAAGAGGAACAGTCTTTTCATAAAAAACATTACACATTAAAGCGGAAGTGCATGATGTCGCCATCCTGGACGACATAGTCCTTACCCTCGACACTCATCTTGCCAGCCTCCTTGACCGCAGCCTCGCTGCCGTATTTGATGTAATCGTCGTACTTGATGACTTCAGCACGAATGAATCCCTTTTCGAAGTCGCCATGGATGATGCCTGCGCATTGCGGCGCCTTCATACCCCGACGATAGGTCCATGCCTTTACCTCCATCGGACCTGCTGTGATGTAGGTCTCCAGACCAAGAAGCTTGAAGGCTGCGTGAATCAAGCGATTGACACCAGACTCCTCCAATCCGAGCTCTTCGAGGAACATCTGCCGCTCCTCATAGGATTCGAACTCTGCAATCTCCGACTCTATCTTGGCTGAGATGACCATCACCTCGGCATCCTCGTCCTTGACGGCTTCCCTCACCCTTTCGACGTATGCATTACCATCCTTTGCCGATGCCTCATCAACGTTGCAGACATAAAGAATCGGCTTGCTGGTCAGAAGGAAAAGATCATGATAGGCTCGCTCTTCGTCGGGGTTCTCGGGCTGCACCGTGCGGGCCGACTTGCCTTGCGACAAGGCATCCTTGATGCGTGTCATCAGGTTGTACTGCACCTTGGCATCCTTGTCCGAGCCTACTTGAGCCAATTTGGCGACCTTCGGCAGACGTGTCTCGATGGTTTCGAGGTCCTTGAGCTGAAGCTCGGTGTCGATGATCTCCTTGTCGCGAATAGGATCGACCGAACCATCGACATGCACTACATTGTCATCGTCGAAGCAACGCAACACATGAATAATGGCATCCGTCTCACGGATATTGGCGAGGAACTTGTTGCCAAGACCTTCGCCTTTCGAGGCTCCTTTGACGAGTCCCGCGATATCGACGATTTCGACAGTAGCCGGCACGATACGCCCAGGATGAACAAGTTCGGCCAACTTATTTAGTCGCTCATCAGGCACAGTGATAATGCCGACCTGAGGATCGATAGTACAGAATGGGAAGTTAGCTGCCTGTGCCTTGGCACTCGACAGACAGTTGAAAAGGGTGGATTTGCCAACGTTGGGCAATCCTACAATACCACATTGTAAAGCCATAAGGGAGAGTTATGAGGGGGTTATGAAGATATTTGTTTATTCTATGGTCGCTTCGCTCAAAATTATAAGAAAATTAATTTCAAAAATTATAAAAAGGCTGCGCGTCGATTGTCGCCTATGTAATATTGAGTTATTCTTATAATTTTTTGATTCAATTTTTCAATAATTTTGAGGCCAAAGGCCGACCATTTATGAGGAAATTACTTCGTTACCGTAATGATCAGACTGGCGATAGTAATGAGTATCGAAGTGATGGAAATGGCAAAGGACGACAAATTCGAGACCTCACGATTGGATGCGCGGGTACCGCTGGGTTCGACATAAATCACATCGCCATTCTTCACGAAATAGTAGGGACTCGCGATGATATTCGGATCCTTGAGGTTCAGACGGATCACCTTCTGAGAACCATTCTCCTCACGCATCAGTTGTACCTTATCACGTTCACCGAATATGGTCATATCATGAGCGGCAGCCAATGCCTCGAAAATGGTGACACGTTCCTGAGTCATGTTGATGATACCTGGACTGTTCACCTCACCAATCACAGAATAGTGAGCCCCAGTGAAAGAGACATTGACAATGGGGTCACTAATGTAGCCTTTCGAGCTCAGATAATTGGTCAGATAATCCGAGAGTTCACCACGTGTCATACCCTCAACATGCAGCTTGCCGATGGATGGAAAGAGAATGTCACCATTGGAATCCACGCGATAATAGAGGTTGTCGTTATCGTTGATGTTGGCACTATAGCTTCCGCCGCCCTCCTGCATCGAGGCTTGAGGACGCTGCAGATTAAATGGCACAGCCAACAACAGATCACTGCATGTCACCAGAATGGAAAGCTGGTTGTCCTTGGCGATACGTGCCTCGTATGGGGTGGCATTCTGGAAAGTTCCAATCACGTCGGCTCCCTGGACATAGACAATCTTCTCCCTGCTGTGGCAACCGCAGAGCAACATGGCCATCGTGAAGACAGCAAGGAACGATAGAGCGAATTTTTTCATTTTGCAAGTGCTATTTATTGGCCACAAAGATATAAAAAAGTCATGAGAATGCCAAAATTTTTGAACATAAACGAAGTATTTTGAATTTATTTGCCAAAAATCCACACAAAAAGCGCCCTCTAAATACCATCCTATTTCTTTTTTTTCTATATTTGCACCGAATAACCCATAACTCACAACTCAAAAAATGCAAAAATATTACGACTTTCTGGTCATCGGTTCTGGCATTGCAGGCATGAGCTACGCACTCAAGGTGGCACATGCCGGCAAGGTGGCGCTGATCTGCAAGAGTGACCTACAGCAATCGAACACCGACCTTGCACAAGGCGGCGTTTCTTCGGTAACCAACCTCAAGTTGGATAATTTCGAGAAGCACATCCACGATACGATGGTAGCAGGCGATTGGCTCTCAGATCCGAAGGCCGTGGAACTTGTCGTGACCAAGGCTCCTGAGCAGATCCGTCAGCTCGTAGAGTGGGGTGTGGAATTCGACAAGAATGAGGATGGTGAGTTCGACCTGCACCGCGAAGGCGGACATTCCGAATTCCGTATCCTCCACCATGCCGACAATACGGGCCATGCCATCCAGTGTGCGCTCATCGAGGCTGTGAAGAAGCATCCCAACATAGAAGTCTTGGAGCGTCATTTCGCCATCGAGATACTCACCCAGCATCATCTGGGCATGGAGGTGACACGTCGCACTCCCGATATCGAATGTTACGGAGCATACGTATTCGACGAAAAGACCGGCCAGATTGACACATATCTCTCAAAGGTGACCATGATGGCGACAGGCGGTGTGGGCCAGGTATATCTGAATACCACTAATCCGCCCATCGCCACGGGCGACGGCACAGCGATGGTCTATCGCGCCAAGGGCACCGTGGAAGGCATGGAATTCGTACAATTCCACCCTACTGCTCTTTACCACCCAGGCGACCACCAGAACTTCCTCATCACCGAGGCGATGCGCGGCTATGGCGGCATTCTGCGCACGCTAGACGGAAAGGAGTTTATGCACAAATACGACCCGCGTCTTTCACTTGCACCACGCGACATCACGGCCCGCGCCATCTTCAACGAGATGAAGCAGCGCGGCGAGGACCATGAATTGCTCGACGTGACACACAAGGATCCCGAGGAGACCAAGCATCACTTCCCGAACATCTACAAGAAATGTCTTTCCATCGGTATCGACATCACCAAGGAGTGCATCCCCATCGTGCCCTGCCATCACTACATGTGTGGCGGCATCAAGGTCGATTATGACGGACAGTCATCGATCAACCGTCTCTATGCAGCCGGCGAATGTTCCTGCACGGGTCTGCATGGTGGCAACCGCCTTGCATCCAACTCGCTCATCGAAGCCATCGTCTATGCCGACTTGGCTGCCAAGCACAGCATCCCACGCATCCACGACCTCACTTATCGCACAGATATCCCCGAATGGATCGACACTGGCACCGTCCGTCAGGAGGAACTCTACCTCATAACCGACTCGAAGACCGAGGTGCAGCAGATCATGCAGACTTACGTCGGCATCGTTCGTTCTAAGCTCCGCCTGAAGCGCGCATGGACACGTCTCGACATTCTCTACGAAGAGACCGAAAAGCTCTTCCTCCGCTCAAAGGTCAACATGGACATCTGCGAGCTCCGCAACATGATCAACACCGGCTACATCATCATGCGCCAGGCTATGGAGCGCAAGGAAAGCCGAGGCTGCCACTACACCATCGACTACCCGCCCGCTGATCGCGGCATTGAGGGGTTCTAATCACGTAACAAACGGGTCGCTTGAATCTACAAGCGACCCGTCTGTATTTTATACAAACTGTCTTCGTTATCCGTTATAGTTCGACCAATCGCTATCGCTTCGGCCAGGAGCTTGGGTTGGAATCTCTTCCTCGTTATCACCGATAGGTATTTCTTCAGAAGTTGCAATCACATTATTTGCCTTTACATCGTGCAAACGGATGATAGGGTTGAAATATTTCTTTTTCATATTTTCGATTTTACTATACAACTAACTTCCAATAAATAATTGTTATTTGTTAATTGTTAATTGATATAACCTTCTTTCCATTCTCGATATATATCTGCTGACCCTCGCTATTCTTGAGCTGTCGGCCCTGCATGTCATAGATCAGCTTGATGCTGCCGTCTTCCTGCTCAATGATATCGATACCATCAGTTCCTTCAGAGATACGGATAGCTGCGCCCATCGGATCACCGTTGTTCTGAAGCCATGCATGGAAGGCCTTCACGTTGATTCTACTTGTCACCCTGCGGAACTCGCCCTCATAGAGAGCGTAGGCCTGCATGCTACTTACATCGACCGTCTCATTGATATATGAGCCATTAACGACCCAATTGTCAACGCTTGGAGTCAAGTTGGGTGATAGATTGGCATATCCCACCTCAAACGTTCCGTCATTGGTGATCTTAACCGAGAAATCATCGCCCGTGGCCTTGAATATCAAAGGTGTGTTGGCAGCAGCCGAAGTGATCTTTTCGAAAAATAGTCCTGTGCTGGTTGCCCTAGAAAATTCATAGAGCTGGATATTGTCATTAGTTTCGATGGCGAAAGGCAGGCAGAGCGTTCCCCATGTATTTGGCAAGGTGCGACCGTATGCTACGGCCTCGGCGGTCACAATCACGTTGTTCGTCTTCAATGTTGTGGGGTCTTCTGCCATGGCGCTCACTTCGGTCAAGTCAACCATAGCGCCCTCGGGCAAGGCAGCCGTCAGCAATGCATATTCATCGGCTCCGCCATAGTTGCCGTGGAAAGCAGTTACGCCATCGGCAACTGTAGCCTTCGGAGCATCACCCACGAAAATCTCCGTGGTGTAGGGTGCTGCCAGATGAATGTTGCCATCAGAATCAGCCAATACAATGTTCTCGATGGTTACTGGATAGACACCTGCAGGGATGGCATTATTCCAAATCAAACCAAGGACAGCAATATTTTCTCCTTCTCCTGCTGCAACCATATTCGATCCTTTATGCACAACAGAAACATGTATGATGCCATCAGAATTAACTTCGCTATCAAAATCAAATTTTGTCTTAGCGAAAACTTTATCAGTATAGCAAATCTCATTGTCGGCAAGGACAGAAGGCATTACCACATCAAATTCCATATCAGCGATAGCTAAGGCATTGTCCATCACGAAGGGAATCTCCAAATCTTCCTTGAAAGCGAATGGCAGAATTTCAACGGCATAGCCTTCCTCGAAGGTTGGAGTCTTGACAGTTAGTGTGAAGCTAGTCCCAGCGATTTTTTCATTTGCATTCGAAGGAAAGCCCACTACCACATTCTCCAACTCAACAGTATAAGTGCCTTCGGCTACTGCGGCATCAGCCTCAATGGTGATGATAGCTACTTCGCCCGAAGTCCCTGTGTAGGCAGCTCCTGCACCATAACTCAAGGCCATAGCACATTTAAAAATCTGGTTCTCGAAGGATTGACTTTTGGCGCAGTCGCTTGTTGTTGCTCCTGATGGCAGACGCTCCTCGCTGAGTCCCCAGCTGCTGTAGCTGATACCCTCAGGCAACTTCATGTCGAATTGGAAGCCAGCGACATCTATGTTGTTCTCCAGCTGGACAGATAGGGTAGCTGTCCCACCGGGGGCAATAGTGGCATCCTTGATATAGATACTGCCCGTAAAGTCCTCAGCCTGTACTCCGAAGGCGATTATGCTTGAAAGCACGAGGCTTGAAATCAATTTCCTTTTCATTGGTTTATATCAATTGCATTAAATTAATTTTATCTATATATTTTGAATTACTGACCAACGATAATGTTCAGCACAGCAATAACATCACCGATAAGAATCTCCCCATCACCATTTGCGTCGGCTGCCTTCTCGTTGAAGTTGTCGGAAGTCACGCCGACAATATAGTTCAATATGGCGATTACATCGCCGATAAGAACCTCACCATCACCGTTGGCATCGCCAATCACATAGTCTCCAGGGATCTCCTCTATATTCTGGAATTCGCTCCAAACCTCAGCACTTTCGTAAGCCGACTTGCTGCCTGCTGGAACATATAGCGTACAAGCGGCCTTATCAACATTATTGAACGTCGCAGCACTGATTTCAAGGGGAATGTCAATTTCAACCGTGATGGAAGTCAGGCTGGTGCACCATTCGAAAGCCGCATCGCCAATAGAGGTCACGGTACTCGGAATCGTAATAGTCGCCAAACTGGAGCAGCATTCAAAAGCTGCATTGCCGATCTCTGTCACACCATCGGGTATTGTCACCGAAGTCAAACCTGTGCAATTGAAGAAAAGGACAGGGCTGATGATATTCACCCCGCTGGGTATTTCTATTGAGGTCAGTGCATCGCATCCATAGAAAGCGCCATTGCCAATTTCTGTCAAATTGCTTGGAAGATCCAACGAAGCAAGCCTGACGCAATTATAGAAAGCGGCATTACCGATTTTAGTCACACTGTTCGGTATGCTCAACGAGGCCATACGAATAAAGTCGTAGAAAGCAAACTGGCCAATGGAGGATACACCATCCTCAATTACTACGCTTGTGATTTTCTGGAAATAATCGGCATCTATGTGAAGTTCGTCATCTACATAATCCTTCATCTCACCAGTACCCGAGATCACCATCGAGAAATCTGAATAGATGGTATAGGTAAGGGATACGCCACAAGAACCTGTTGCCAACACGGTAAGGTCTTCTTCGCTGGTCAAAGCCCAAGCACTGCTCGGGACGAGCCAACAGAGGAAGGAACCGATGAGGGCCATCAAAGAGAGATTAAGTTTATATTTCATAGTTAGTTTATTTTTCAATAAATTCTATATACAAGGTACACATAAATGCCTCAGTATAGGCGACAAAGATAAGACAAAAAAACGAATCCTACAATTTTTTACCTGAAAATATGATAGTTAAGCCCTCAAATTGTTCATTTTGATAAAAAATCAGCTGGTTTCATGACAATTTTGTGCATGAAACCAGCAATTTATCTAAACATAGAATGCGACTACTTTCAATGATTCTTGGCACGAAACTCGTCGAGCTGACGGAAGCAATGACGGTCGATAATCTCCTCAAGCTCGCGATCGTGGTTGTGGCGCAATTCGCACTTTGGGCCGAGCAACATCACTTCGCCATTCTCCTTAGTGTAAGGTTGCCAGGCAGGGAGGCCCTCTACATTAGGATTGCCCGTATGGGCGAAAGCGGACCACACGCTGGACATGGTATCGGCCAACTGCAAATCCTCGGGAGTGGGTTCAGGCACAATATTGGGAGCCTGATGCAGACGATTGAAGCAGAAACACAACTCGTTGCCATGCACCGAACCGCGGCTCACGGGTGAGCGCCAAGTGAAGAGATAGACGTATGTAGGAGCCTGACGATGTCCACCGATAACATCGGTTGTGATGAGTGTCTTTGGGCGGAAAAGCCAGTCGATGCTGAGCAGATCCTGTGGTGAGTAATCTGGCCATGCTTTACCAAAAGCTTCGATATAGGCATCAGTCTCGCTGTCGAAGGTCTGTTGCAGTTCTTCGCGAGCCTGCAGCAAGGTGAGTTCACGATTATATTGCAACCGTTGCAGTTCGTTGAATGTCGTTCCCATGAGTAGGGGCACATCGTCGGAGAGACTGGCAAATCCCGGCTGGAAAGGTTGTTGGAGCAGTACCTCTCCATCGGGTGAGGGTCCAAAGCCCCACATCATGGGTGTTCCCGGACGTCGTGTGCCAATGCTTGCAGCCATAGCCCGTTGTCCAGCCTCGTAGAGTTCCTGATAGGGCACTTCGCGGATGCGGTCGAGATGGGCCTCATCGATGCTCAGTTCGTTGAGTACGGCCTTGCCCAAAGCCTGCGCCATATCCTTCGTATTGACGTTCAAAATTGTGCCACTCATGATAATGGCCTTGTGGAAAAGCCCTTTGGCCGAAGGCATGCACATCAAGGTACCAACCTTGCCTCCTCCACCTGACTCGCCAAAGATAGTCACATTGTTCGGATCTCCTCCAAACTTACTGATGTTGTCGCGTATCCATTGCAAGCCTGCCACGATGTCAAGCATGCCCACGTTGCCAGAATACTTGTATTTTTCCGAAACGCCTGAGAGATCAAGAAAACCCAAGATGTTTAGGCGATGGTTCAAACTGACTACCACCACATCCTTCTTTGCCAGACACATGCCGGGATCCCAAGCCGAGGTGCCGGATTCGAAACCACCTCCATGCAGCCACAGCATCACGGGAAGATGCCCTTTCTTATCGGTGGTCCACACATTGAGCACGCAGGAATTCTGTTCCGACATCTCGCTTTCGGAAAGCTCACGGCCTCCCGTCTGCTGCATCACTTGCGGTCCGAAATGGTCGCACACGCGTACAGTATCCCATTTCTCAACAGGAAGAGGAGGCATGAAACGTTCTACACGCGCGTAAGGAATGCCGAGGAAAGCCATCGTACCCTCCTGCATTGTGCCAATTATTGTGCCACTTTGCGTTTTGACAACTAACGGGTCATCTTGCTCCTGGCATGACGATACGAAAATGCCGAGCAACAATACTAGAACAAATGTGAATCTTTTCATATTTCTATTATTTAGCACCAGACAGTGAAAATCGAGTGTTTCGAGGGACAATTATTCCCAAGCTATCTCGCCCGAGCCAAGGCAGATACGGCCATCGGGAGTGTAAATAACGCAGAACTGACCAGGAGCGACGCCGTTGGTTTTCTGGTCCATCTTGAGATAATAGCTGTCGTCGGCACGACGAGTGAGACGGCCTGAACGAAGCTCGGCAACATGACGAATCTTGAAAAGAACAGGGGCCTCATCATTCGTGACTGGAAGAATGGGGGTCTGTGTCTCGTAAGGATCCAAGGTAATCCAATGCATATCGCGCATCACAAGTTCGTCCTTCATCTGTGCTTCGGGCTGATAACCTCGACTCACATAGACGACATTCTCGTCGATATCCTTCTTAACCACAAACCACGGGCCTCCGCTCAAATAAAGGCCCTTACGTTGACCGATGGTGTGGAACCAGAATCCCTGGTGATGGCCCAACACCTTGCCTGTCTCGATCTCGACAATCGGTCCCTCCTTCTTGCCCAGGAAACGCTCGATGAACTCATTGTAGTTAATCTTTCCCAGGAAACAAATGCCCTGCGAATCCTTGCGATGGGCGCTAGGCAACTTGGCCTCTTCGGCAATGCGACGCACCTCTCCTTTCGCCATTCTGCCAATGGGGAAAAGACTATGTGCCACCTGTAGGCCCGTGAGCTGAGCCAGGAAATCAGTCTGGTCCTTGACGGGATCGGGCGTAGTGCCAAGCCACGACAAGCCATCCTCCTCAATCACTGTGGCATAATGACCCGTCGCGGTCTTGTCATAAAGATGTCCTACCCGCTGATCAAAGGCCCCGAACTTGATGAGACGATTACACATCACATCGGGATTGGGCGTAAAGCCTCGCTTTACTTTGTCGATGGTATAGGCTACAACATTGTCCCAATAGTCCTTCTGGAGATCCACGACATCATACTTCAAGCCATAGCGATGCGCCATGGCCTGAACAATCTCGAGATCCTCCTCCTGCGGACAGCTATAACCGTCATCATCCATGCCAATCTTGATATAGAAGAGGTCGGGATGATAACCCTGCTCACAAAGCAGGTGGACAGCGACACTGCTATCGACACCTCCTGATAATAAGGCTGCGATATTCATATTTGAGGGTTCGAGGGGTTCGAGGGTTTGAAAGGTTCAAGGGGTTCGAAGGGTTCGAAAGGTTCGAGGGGTTTGAGGGGAGTTGTTTTTTACTTGATGGGAATCAGCTTGACGGTGGAATTCAGGCCACCAGGCATGACATCCCAGTTGCCGTAATAGCTCACTGCGCCACCCTTGAGATTGGCGATATTGGCATTCTTGAAGATTCGCCACACAAAACCCTGACGGTCCATCTCGGCTACGTAGTTGGCTGCAAGACCTGTCACGTCAATCTCAATCGTATTGCTGCCGGCACGCAGATACTTGCCCACACTGAGCTGGAACGGAGCACAGAAGGCAATGCCCGCATCACGGCCGTTGATATAGACATGGGCACTTTCGCGCACATCACCAAGGTCAAGGAGCACATCCTTTGAACCACTGATTGCACCAGTTGGAACATTCACCGTTGTCGAATAACGAACAGTGCCCTTGCCCGTCTCCCAAGCTTTGCCCAATGCCGTCCATGGCTTAAGACCTTGGATGGTCTGGTTGCCGACACTTCCCCAAGTGTCGAAGTTCCTTGGTTTTAACGTCCATGTATTACTGGTCAAGTCAATGGCAGCCATATACTGACGGGGAGTGGCAGAGATTTTTGTGTATTGAGCTGTGATCTTTTGACCCTGGAATGCCGTAATCTGACGATCGGAAACGATTGTCTGAAGGATACAACTCTCCCCGCTGGCCAAACGAAGATATACCTCCGAACGACCATCCTTCTGTCGGACGGGTGTCTCATACACATTGCCCGTCAAAGGATTGAAGATATACGCACGGTGAGCTTCGGTTGCAAGCGCAACCCAACCATCGACACCCTTATCCTGCAAACTGGTGATGAAGTAATGATAACCCGTGACATTGTGACGACGGATAAACTTGAGTCCATGAAGCGCCGTTATATCCTCGGGCACAATCCTCGGATGCTGCTTCAATGCCGATACATAATCATCAGGATTGTCCACCGAGATGATGGTTGCTCCAAAGACTTTCCATTTCTCCAAACGAGTTTTGACGTTATCGGGAAGATACTTGACCTCGGGCAGAATCAATGCCTTGTAGCGCACGCCGCTTGGAGCAATGATATTACCATCGTTATCAACGCCAGTGATGTCAAGAATCATCTTATCCGAGCAATAGTCCATGTCATAGCCAGCATTATAGATGGTATTGACGGCATGGATGAAACGCGGTGCCTTCTTGTCCATGGAATGGATATCGAACTGCAGGAGACGGCCTGGATATTCACGAATGATATCATTATATGGAAGATAGACGAGCAGGTCATTGTCGGGCTGACCATACTGCATCCACGACTGCACACGAGTTATATATTCGAAGAATGCAGGTGCATCCTGCCAGATCGTATTGATAGGTGACATCTCCATCGATGCATAGAAAAGATATCCGGGCCAGGGTGCATCCTTGGGCGAATATGTCGTACCATGGAAATAACAATGGTTAACACCTGCCACCATCATCAGGTCGAAGTCGGGTTTGCACTGGCTTAGCGATGTGCGGAAATGCTCGGTAAGCCAAGTGAAGGTCTCGGCCGACACGAACTCCTTGCCATAGAAATGCGCAGCAGAGGCTGGATATTTCAACATCGAGAGATCCGAGTCGTTCTTGCGGGTAAGCGTATCGGAACGCAGCCCTACAATTCCGAAGTCGGAAAGACCAAAACTCTCAATCTCTGGAATATCGACGGCGGCATAGAGGTCAAGCAGATTGGCCGGACTGCCATGTGCCTGGTTACGAATCTTTGCGCCATGTGTATGAGCCCACTTGATCCAAGGGTTGGTAAACATCTTCTGGAGCAAGTCGTTCAAAGTAAGACGATAGTCGGCGATGACCTCTTCGTGAGTTCTGAATCGGACAACTTTGGTTTGCGGATAGGTACGATAGTTGATCGAGAAGTATTTCGAGTCATTATAGTTTGCATCCATGAAGACAGGAAAGAATTCTTCCAGGGCATACCCACGTCGTGCCTTGAATTCCTCGAGCATGGCAGGTGTCCAATCGGCTTCATAGACCTCATAACTGTCGTTGAAGAATGTATGGGGATAGGACACACCGCTGGCTGCAAAGGCCTTGTCGAAACGCTTGAGATAATTCTTAACTGCTGTCGGATTGAAGTGATCCAGCACGTATCCCTCACCGCCAGGTGCAGCACGTTTGACTTGTTGGCGGGTTTTGGCGATATAATAAGCCACAAAGAGGGTATCGTACCTATAATTGGCTAGAAATTCCTTACGTTTCTGTTCCTTCTTGATTTCTTTGGCCCGTGCCTCCACCTCAAGAATCTCGTTCAAGTTGAGATAGGCATACACTTTCTGCAGTTGGGGGAAGTTCTTCTTCTCCTTATCTGTCAGTTCCGGCACTACATCGCCGGCATGCCAGGTAGTGAAATAGACACGTGTAGCAGCTTCGTCAACACTTACCTCCGGGCCTCCGAATGGCCAGCCAGTACCAGTGTTCATATCGATCTCAATGCCCAGACGATTGCCTTCGGCTTCAACGTGGCCAAGCATTCTCATCCATCGTGGTGACAGGAAGTCGATGTCGTTCTTCTCGTTGCCCTGCACCCCATAGATGGGAGTAATCTCGACTGCTCCAATGCCGGCCTTGGCGTATGTCTCAAGATTATACGTCAAGTTCGTGCTATCGACAGCACTGCCCATCCACCACCAACGAGTACCAGGCTTGGCCTCCTGCTTTACAACAGGCCATTCCTGGGCATTGATAACCTCGGGCAAAGCAGCAAACGTTAGGCCGAGACAAAAGGCTGAAAAGATTGTGAAATAGTTTCGCATTTTTTCTGTAGGTTTTTTATTTCTTCATAGCCGCCAACTTGGCAGCACCAAGGCCCTGCTCTCCAGGCGAGAGTTTCCAAACCTCGGTAGCGGCCAGCAACCAGCAGCCTATACCGAAATCCTCAAAGTCGAGCTTGCCATCGACAGTTACAGGCTGGCTGTCCTTAGGCTCCTTGCCCGTGCCCTGAATATAGCCGACAAAGCCACTAGGCTGCACAGCTTTCGCAAGTGCTTTCCATCCTTTTACGATGGTGGGCATAAACTCATCACGATCGAGATACCCCTTGCGCACGCCCCATGCCATGCCATAGATGAAGAGAGCCGTGCCTGAGGTCTCGGGACCGCCAAAGTTGTCGGGGTCTCCCAAGTCGCAGTTCCAATAGCCATCCTCTCGTTGGATGCCCTTTAGGGCCTTACACATGGCTATGAAATCGGCTTTGTAATCATTATAGTGGTAAGGATCGGCCACCACTTGCACCTTCTTGACAGGGGCTTCGGGCTCGTCGAGTTCATCCATCGTGCGGACATAAGCTGCCACCACCCAGCCATTGCCACGACTCCAATAGCAGTTCTTGCCATTGGGAGTGGTGTAGGGAGGATTGAAATCGTGGTCACGCCACCAGAGTCCCTCGGCTGCATTCCACAGACCGCCATCATACTGGTTGCGGGTATATTCGTACATCTGCCACATCTTGTCCCAATACTTATGATTGCCCGTAGTACGACCAAGCTTGGCGAAAGCGGGCATGCCCATCTGAATGGCATCAATCCACCACCATCCGCTATTATCGGGGTTGTTGACGATGGCATCGAAACAAGCTATGGCCTTGCGCAGCTTGTACGATTCTGGCTCCAGGCGATAGAGATCGACATAAGTCTGTACGCAGGCATAATTGTCGGCATCCAAACTATAGGCGCCGTAACGAGGACTCCATTTATTACCCTCGGCCATCTTCAGATTGTACTCGTAATACTCCTCAAGCGGATAGATACTATAGAGTGCACAAAGACCTTCGTGATAGACTGCACGAGTCCACAGATTGGTGGTGCGCACCTTTCCTCCTCCGAGAAAGGCATCTGCCGCATCGTATTTCTTCATAAACCAGGAGTTCACCTTCTGGGCGAGTTTGAGCACTTCAGCACGAGAAGGAAGCGGATCTTGAGCAAAGCCTGAGAGGACAATAGCTGCCAATGTGATGGTCAAGAATAGTCTTTTCATAATAGATGTGTTAAGAATTAATTACTTCTCGGTCCAAAAGACATGTCCGCCTGCATCATCGAGCTTCGGGGCCTTCTCGGGACTCTTCTCAGTAATATTCATATTTTCGAATACGAAATTCGAGAGTTCATACTGGTCGGGCTTCAACTCGACCTCCTTATAGATGTCGCAGTCGATAGTACAGTTGCGTAATGTGATGTGATCGCTATAGGACATAGGGATATCCTTGCGGTCCTTTAAGTCGTAGAACTGTGTCCAGGGGCGAACGTAAAGCACTCGTGAGACCTGTCCAGTGATATTCTCAACGGTAATGTATTCATAGCGCTGAGGAGTGTCGGGACGCATCTTGAGCCAAAGCAGCCGAGTAGCATGGTTGACCTTGATGCGACGTAGGATGATATTGTGATTGAACACCGATTCCGAACCGCAGGTCAAGCAACCATGACAGAAACCATAGGTACAATCCTCAATAATCACGTTGCGGTTGACACCATTACCCTCGCTCTTGGCCGGATCATCGGCCCAAGGGCCCTTGCCGCCCTTCATGGCGACAGCATCATCGTTCACCTCCATATAACAACCGTGTACGAGCACATCTTCAACGACATCGAGGTCGATGGCATCGGTCGATGGTCCTTTGTGCGTATTGGGCTGAGCGAGACTGAAGATCGACACACCGACTATCTTCACGCGCGCACTATTATATATATGTGTTGTCCAAAAGGCAGAGTTCTGAAGACGAACACCCTCGATAGTCACATTCTTGGAATCGGACACATAGATTAGGCGTGGACGCTGCTCGTCTTTATTGGTACACTTGGGATTCCACTTGCGGCGGAGCCAGAACGACTGATGATACTTCAAGCCATTACCGTCGATAGTTCCCTTGCCGGTAATGGTGAATCCATCCAGGCCTTTCACATTGATCAACGCCTCGAAATAGGTACATGTCTCACCCTCAATACGGGTCTTGGCGAGCTGATAGTCGCCAATAAAGTCCGAACCTTGAAGCGTAGCACCTTCGAGAAGATGGAGATGTGTCCCCTGTTTGAAATAAAGGCCACCCGTGAGATATGTGCCAGCTGGAACTACAAGAACACCACCACCTTCAGCAGCTATCTTGTCAATCAGATTCTGGATCTGCTGCGTATGAACAGTGCCATCGGCAAAGATGCCATAGTCGGTCAGTTTGTACTGTTTGCCCAAGGACGCCACATCGACTGGTGTAAGCGTATGGAACCATTCTCCTACTGGAGTGCCATCTGGCCAAAGATCCACCTGCGCCTTGGCTTTGGGTTTTGCCGAAAGGGTCAATGGCAGCAGCAATGCTGCAAAAACGAGAAGAAGATAGTGTTTCATGTATAAAGGGGGTTGAGGGGTTCGAAGGGTTTGAGGGGTTTGAGGGGTTCGAGGGGGTTGAGGGGTTCAAACTTATACCGACTTGAATTATTCCTAATCTTTTGTAAAAGCATTCCAGCCTTGTGCCTTCAGCGTCACCTCGCTGTTACCGTCGCGAGTGATCATGGCACATCCAAGCTTTTCGTCGGTGATGTGTCCAACAAGGCGAACGCCCGATATCTGCTGTATCAATTCATGTTGCTCCAAAGGAACAGTAAACAACAATTCATAATCTTCGCCGCCATTCATGGCCGCCGTGGTCACGTTGAGGTTGAATTCCTCGGCCTGGACTGCTGTCTGATAGTCGATAGGCAAACGATCTTCATAAATGCGGCAGCCCACGTGGCTCTGCTTACAAATATGGAGCATTTCGCTCGACAGGCCATCGCTGATGTCCATCATGCTGGTTGGTGTAACACCCGCCTCCTGAAGAGCCTTGACAATATCCTTGCGCGCTTCGGGTTTGAGCTGGCGTTCGAGCAGATATTCGCGACCTTCAAACTTCGGTTGGAACTTGGGAGCCTCGGAGCCATCGGCGCCATTGTTACTGGAGCGACGCCACTCATTGTACTCCTGCCAGAACATCGCCTTCTCTCGTTCGAGGAGTTGCAAACCCATATAGGCAGCCCCGAGATCTCCACTCACGCAGACCAGATCATTCGGCTTGGCACCATTGCGATAGACAGGGTTCTTGGCCACACCAATAGCCGTGATCGAAATGGCAAGGCCAGTCATCGATGCAGAAGTGTCGCCACCCACCAAATCAACCCCGTAAATCTCACAAGCCAGCTTCATGCCGGCATACAATTCGTCGAGATCCTCCACAGTGAAACGTTTCGAGATGCCTAATGACACCGTGATTTGCCGTGGAGTACCCATCATGGCATAGACATCACTGAAGTTCACGACACATGCCTTATACCCCAAGTGACGGAGCGGGCAATAGGTCAAGTCGAAATGAATGCCCTCAAGCAGAAGATCCGTGGTGACCACAGTCATGCCTTCGTCGGGCAGGTTGTTGATCACCGCACAATCATCGCCGACTCCATAAACCGAACTTGGGTTCTTAAGCGGGAAGTTTTCAGTGAGATGACGTATAAGGCCGAATTCGCCGTAATGACTGATTTCCATGCTTGCGTATTATTTGCCAATGGTTAAATTAGCTCCTTTTACAATGCCTGCACGAGGCTTCCTGACATAATCGAGTACGATCTTATCGAACTTCTCGGCATGATTCTTGAGGAAATAAACCTCGGTGGGAAGATAATAGATGCGCTTGCGCAGGTCTTCATTCACAGCTGGATTGTCGACGAGGCGCGCCGCATCCTTCTCGGTTGTGATAATAACAGCTTTATTGCCACTGTCGTTCGAAACATATCCCTTGCCATTCACATCATCCAAGCGCGCTTTGATGGTCTCGATATCCTTATCGGAGAAGTGATGGTGGTCGCCGAAATTGATGATGTCGAGAAGGCGGTAATGGGTATGCACATAGTCTTCCATGACCTTGGGGTCGGCGATACCAGCCACAATAAGCACCTCGGTCGAATGGTCGATGTCGCATTCCTCCAACGTATCGAGGTTCACGAGCATTCCGTACCGATAAGCAGAATACAAGACTGGTTGGTCCAGACGGGTAGGAATATTTGCCAGAATCTCGGTCTCCTCTTCCGCTCGCAACGCCTTCGGGCACTTCGTTACGACGAGCATATCTGCTCGTGAGATATTTGACATGGGCTCACGCAGACGTCCAGCGGGCAGCAGCATATCCTTATATAATATACGGCTATAACTGCTCAAACAGATAGTCAGGCCTGGCTTCACATATCGATGTTGCATCGCATCGTCGAGGATAATGACTTGAGGTGGAGTCTGGAGTTTCAACAATTCGTTGATTCCATGTACACGATTGGCATCGACCGCAACAATCAGGAAAGGGAATTTGCGGTAAAGCTGGTAGGGTTCGTCACCCAAGAGAGTGGCTGTTATTTTCCCGTCAGGCTCCTTTCCGGCACGGGGCATCGCCACATGATAACCTTCACTGTGCCTCTTGTAACCACGGCTCAGCACCGCAATGGGTCCATAACCATGACGATGCAACAGAGTGACCAGATATTCGGTATGTGGGGTCTTACCCGTTCCGCCTACGGCAAGATTGCCGACACAAATCACGGGCACAATGTCTTCGAACGATGTGGACTTCTTCTGCCCCCAGTCGAACATCTTGTTACGAGCCCACACTCCCAGGCCGTAAAGCCAGGAGAGTGGGGCTAGCGACAGTTGATTATTTACCTTAGGGAGATACATATTAATATACTACCGCATCGAACGAACGAGCCTGAATCCTATCGGCATTCTTCAGATGCTCGATGAACTTCAGTGCCTCGCGATCGGCAGGAGTACTTCCGATGATGTGGTCAACGATACGGAGTGTCAGGTCCTGCTTGGTGTCGTCGAACATCTCGAGCAAAGTCTCGAACGAAGACTTGGCCTCGGGATATACCGAACGATAATACTTGCCATCGGTGATGCCCGCCAGTTCGGCAGCCTTGGCCAAAGCGGTGTTCAGGTCACCGAGTTCGTCAACAAGGCCGATGTTCACGGCATCGGAACCAGTCCAAACGCGACCGCCGGCAATGGCCTTGATGCTGTCCTGCTCCATGCCACGGCCCTCGGCGCAACGCTTAGTGAAGATCTCGTAGAACGAGTCGATACCATGCTGGATCTTGGCAGCCTCGGCCTCCGTAGCCTTACGCATGGTGGTCAGGGTGCCGAAGTCGTGCGTCTTCACCTCTTCGAAGTTCACGCCCAGCTTGCCTGTAGCCAAACCGCCGAAGTTGGGGATTACACCGAAGACGCCGATCGAACCTGTCAACGTATTGGGCTCGGCAACAATATAGTCGGCCATGCAGCTGATGTAATAGCCGCCGCTCGCAGCATAGTCGCCCATCGAAACCACCAGTGGCTTGCCCGCAGCCTTGAGGTCCATCAGGGCCTTCCAGATCTGCTCGCTGGCAAAACCGCTGCCACCAGGGCTGTTTACACGAAGCACACACGCCTTCACCTTCTTGTCCTCGGCAATCTTGCGGATATTCTTGATGAGGTTATCGTAGTAGATGTCGTCGCCACTGCCCTTGGCATCGCTGGCAATCTCACCCGAGGCATAGAGCACGGCAATCTTCTCGCCCGTGTTGGGGAAGAGCTTTTCGTAGTTGTTCACCATCTGGGTGGCGGTGATGGCATGCTTCTTCAGCTCGTCCTTGCCCATCTTGGCAAGCAAGATCTTCTCAACGTCACTCTTGTAGAGCATCGCATCCACAAGACCCGTCTCGATCAGCTCTTCGGGCTCCATATAGCTCACAGCCTGGTTGGCCAGTGCCTCCAGTGTCTCCACAGGCATGTTGCGCGAAGCTGCGATGTCCTTCACATTCTGGTCCCAGATGTTGCGCAAATAGGTTTCGATCTGCAAACGGTTGGCATCGCTCATGTGCTCCACCATATAGGGTTCGACAGCGCTCTTGAACTGTCCTACGCGGAACACCTGCATCTCGATGTTCAGCTTGTCGAGCAAACCTTTCGGATAAGTCTGCACGCTTGACATACCGTCGAAGGTCACCGAGCCGATGGTGTTCACAAACACCGAGTCGGCAGCCGATGCCACGTAATATTGCCCAAAGCCGTAGCTGTCGTTGTAGGCAATAATCCATTTGCCGCTGGCACGGAAGTCCACGAGGGCATCGTGAATAGCCTCATAGCTGGCGGGAGCTGCCGACATGCCGTCGGTATTCAGATAGATACCTGCGATGTTCGGATCGGCCTTTGCACAGGCGATGGCATTCAGATAACCGCGCAGACTGAGCTCCTGGTTCTTGGTGATACCTCCAAGGATGTCGAAGGCGAAAGGCATCGAAGATGGGATCTCGGTCACGGGACCGTTGATCTTGAGCAGCATCACGTCGCCCTCGCTGGTCTTCGCACCTTTATCAGCCGAAGACGATGAGGCTATCATGCCCACAAACACGCAAGTGGTGAACATACAACTGATCAGACTCACAATGAGTGTGCCGACAATCACGGCAAGCACTGTTTTCCAAAAACTGTTCATAAGAATTTTGCGTTATAAATTGATGTTTATTGTTCATTTCTCTCGATATTGTTAGCATGCCGCATAAATGCCTGACACTCCTCAAGGGGAAGTCTAACGAAGTCGCGGTCGGCGATATGGGGATGCGGGAGGGTGAGCCGTTCCGTTTCGATACACACATCGTCATATAGGAGCAGGTCAAGATCGATGATACGATCGGAATACCCTTCTCCGCGACGACGCTTTCGCGTACGGCCCATCCGTCGTTCAATCTGCTGTGTCAGGTCAAGCAATGCCAACGGTTCAAGCATGGTGCTAATCACTGTCACCGCATTTGTGAAGTGATGGTCACTTTCGAACCCCCATGGCTCACTCTGAATGTAGGCCGAAGTGTAAAGCACCTCACCTGCCTCCTTTTGCAGCAAAGCGACGGCCTTATCCAAATTCTTCGGTCCTTCACCCAAATTGCTGCCCAAGCCAATATATACGATATGCGGGTCCATTAATCGGGCAAAATCAGCATGGCGTCACCGTAAGGGCCGAACATGTAACCCTCCTTAATGGCAAGCTTGTAAGCTTCCATTACGAAGTCATATCCGCCAAATGCCGAAGAAAGCATCAGCAAGGTGCTGTAGGGCTCATAGAAGTTTGCCACCATGCAATCAGCGATGGAGAATTCGTAGGGCGGGAAGATAAACTTGTTGGTCCATCCCTCGAAAGGCTTGAGGTGTCCCGTAGTCGATACACTCGACTCGATAGCACGCATTACCGAGGTATCTACGGCGCAAACGTGATGTCCGGCATCCTTGGTTGCATTGACACGAGCAGCCACCTCTTCACTGATGATGATCTGCTCCGAGTCCATCTTGTGCTTGGTCAGGTCCTCTACATCGATGTCGCGGAAATTGCCCTGATTGCTGTGCACTGTGATAAAATCATAGTTGACATCCTTGATCTCCATGCGCTTGAGCAACTCGCGGCTGAAGTGCAGAGCTGCCTGCGGGGCCACTACGCCACCTTCATTTCGAGCAAAGATGGTCTGATAGCGTTCACGGTCAGTAAATGGGTGATCGTCATCCTCTGGAGTATCTATGACGTCACGACGCTGCTTGAGCGACGGAGGTATCGGCGTTTCGCCATATCCGTAGAGCACCTCGATGAATTCGTCATGCGTACCATCGAAAAGGAATCGTAAGGTACGTCCACGCGATGTGGTGTTATCAATCACCTCGGCAACCAGACTCTCGTCATCACCGAAATAGAGCTTGTTGCCGATGCGGATCTTGCGGGCGGGATCAACAAGCACATCCCAGAAACGAATATCCGGATTGAGTTCTCGAAGAAGGAATACTTCGATGCGGGCTCCCGTCTTCTCCTTGTTGCCATAGAGACGGGCTGGGAAAATCTTGGTGTCGTTGAACAGCACGAGGTCCTTATCATCAAAGTAATCGATGAAATTCTTGAATACCTTGTGTTCGATGCTCCGACTCTTCTTGTGGAGTACCATCATTCGACATTCGTCGCGACGCTCGCTAGGCTTCAGCGCAAAGCGCTCATCAGGAAGTTTGAATTTGAACTGGCTTAATTTCACGGTTGTATATGTTTTTATTTAATTAGTCGGTTGTTCCACGATCGGAACGGTATTACACCACTGCTCGATATTCTCGACCGGCAAACAGTCTTCCACGCGAATATCTCCCACGCGAGTGCGTCGCAACCCTATCAAATAGGCTCCGCTACCGAGCGCTAGTCCGATATCCCGAGCTAGGGCTCTGATGTAGGTGCCTTTCGAACAGACGACACGGATCTGCAGATAAGAAAGATGAGTGATGTCGATGTCAGTTGCCTCGGCAATCTCGTAAGTCTCCTTGTCTCGCCCATAGTCTTTGATATGTATGTCGTCGTGTGCCATCTTGGCCACGTCGTGAGCATGAGGCGAGAAGAGGCCCTGCTCCGGAAGGTGCAAGTCAAGGAGTTCCAACTCATCGATGACCAACTCCTTGGCCTTGAGTTCCACATCCTCACCCTGACGTATATAGTCGAAAGCACGGCGACCCTCCACCTTGCACGCAGAATAGACAGGAGGGACCTGCCAGATGGATCCACGGAACTGTTTTAATGCCTCTTGAACGGCAGCTTCGGTGATGTGACTGGTGGGATAAGTGGCATCAATGGGATGTTCGGCATCGAACGATGGTGTTGTGCATCCCAATCGCATGGTAGCGACATATTCCTTGGTGCCACCTTGCAACTGGTCAATCAGCTTGGTGCACTTGCCCGTGCATAGTATCATCACACCACTGGCCAATGGATCAAGCGTTCCTGCATGTCCCACCTTCAAGCGCTTAAGACCCAATCGACGGCTCAAATTGTTGCGCACAACCTTCACCAGATTGAAAGATGTCCAGGTCAGGGGCTTGTCGAAAGCCAGCACTTCACCCTCGATGAAATTATAGGTTTTCATTCTTCCAGAGATTCCAGATAATCTGGGCAATCCAGATATTCTAGAGCTTCTAGAGCATCTAGAAAATTAGAGGAAAACCAAGGTAATCACACCCACCAACGCGCAATAAAGAGCGAAGTAGATGAGCTTGCACTTCTTGACCAGGGATATCATCCACTTGCAGGCAAAACAGCCACTAATAAAGGCAGCCAAGAAACCAACAGCAAGAGGTACGAGTCCAATTGGCTCACCCATGTTGTGAGTGGCAAGGTATTCGGCCGAGGGTGCTACGATATGCTTGAAATCGAGCAATGCCTCACCAAGGATGGGCGGGATGACCATGAGAAAGGAGAACTGGGCAAGCGATGACTTGCTATTACCCAGCAGCAAACCTGTAGCAATGGTCGAACCGCTGCGCGACAAACCAGGCAGCACAGCACAAGCTTGTGCAATACCTATAATGAAAGCATGCCAAAGTGAAATATTCTCCTTCTCCTTGGGTTTGTAGAAATGCGTCAAGGCAAGCAAAGATGCTGTAATGAGCAGACAGACGCCCACCACCTTCAGTTTGATACTATCATCGGCGTAGAGCGATTCGATGCTATCCTTCATGAAGAGTCCGACGATGCCCACAGGAATCATCGACACAAGAATATTGATGACGTATCGCTGCTCGTTGTTCATCCTCCCATTTCTAAGCGGAGAGAACAGACCGCTGAATATCCAGATTACCTCTTTCCATAGGATGACCAGTGTGGCCAACACCGTTGCCACATGGACCACGATATCGAATGTCAGACCGCCCGCCTCAGCCTCGGGACCAAGCAGTGCCTTTCCAATTTCCAGATGTCCGCTCGACGAAACAGGCAGATATTCCGTGAGTCCCTGAACGATGCCCAGAATAAGCGCATGTAACCAATCCATTCTTTCTTACTATTAGATGATTATTCTGCGCTGTCCTTCTTGCTGCGGCCCTTTACACAGATACCTACTATCATCAGCAGGTAGCCGAAAAAACAGAGATTGGGACCATAGACGACACGGGTGTTGCTGAATACATCAGGGTTGAAGTGATCAGGAGTGCTTGCCGAACCGCAAGTCATCACGAAACCAATGAGAATCATCAAGGCGGCAAGGGCCATGATGATGAAGTTGATCTTAGTTAAACAAAGACGCATGATATAATTGACAATTAATAATTTTCTAAAAATACGATCCAAGAGACATTCTACATCAAGTAAAGTTCATCCACCGACTTGCCCATATACTTGTCAGCAGCATGCCAGGCTGCCAACGCGGGTATCAGGATGCCTAGCGCCACAACCGTCCCGACTAAAATCATCAATGGGAAAGGCTGCAATAGCACCTCAGCAACGACATTGGCCAAGCCCTGGCTGGCCCCACCATAGACGAGAGCGGCGAGAGCCAGAAGTGCCACCACTGCCGCTATCAGGCCACAGATGATGTGTGTCTTGATGAATGGCCAGCGGATAAACCACTTGGTGGCACCCACCAGTCGCATCGTATTGATGAGGAATCGGTCGGCATGAAGTATCAGTCGTACGGTATTGCCGATGAGCGAGACACAGATGATTAGCAGGACAGCAGCAAGGACTGCCAGCACAATGGCAAAACGCTTGAGGTTCGCATTCACCATGTCGAGAAGCGTGTCGTTGTAGTCGATAGCTGCAATATTGGAGCCCTGCGTACGCTTCAGCTCCTTCACAATCATCTCTATGCTGTCGGCCACCGCATAATCGGCTTTCAGTTTGAGCTCGACAGTAGGCGACAGAGGATTATAGCCCAGGAATTCGGCCGGATTCTCGCCGAGTTCGGTCTGCAGAACCTTCAAGGCGCTGTCGGCACTCACATATACGGCATCAGCTGTATATTTCGACCGATTGAGCCGCTTCACCAGACGCTGACCATAGTCGGTTGAAGCGACATCACTCACCGTGATTGTCACCGTGAAACGTTCACGCAGTTCTTTGGCTACGCGCGCAGCCACCAGTCCTCCCATCGTCATTAGTCCCAGCACAAAGAGCACCAAGGCAATGCTGAGGGTGGAAGTAAACTTTGCGCCGAAGAATCGCTTCATTATACTGACAGATTACTGATTTCTTGTTTATATATCTACACCATTTTTGGGCAGTTCCGAAGAGCCGAAATTACCCAAAATCGGTGCAAATATAATACATTTTTGCACTAAAAGCAACTTTTTTGTATGAAAAAGAACAAAATACACCAGTTTATGACACGTTTTTGAGAAATAAATACTATTTTTGCACCCTAAAAACTAATCGATATGGCTTTTTCGAACAATAATTATACCGGTTCACCTTCAACTCCGGTGACATTTCATCTCATCATCATCAACGTGGTGATGCTCCTTGCCACAGGCATACTTCGCAACAAGGGCATCAACCTCACCCAGCTCCTCGGTCTCCACTATTACGATGCGCCGAATTACCACGTCTGGCAATCGTTCACCTACATGTTCATGCACGCCAATTTCACCCACCTCTTCTGTAACATGTTCTCGCTCTATATGTTCGGAAGGCTGCTCGAACAGGTGTGGGGAGCGCAGCGCTTCCTTATCTATTACCTCGTATGCGGCGTGGGTGCTGCCCTCGTCCAGCAGTTGACCTGGCGCTGGGGCATGCACGATGCCATGGCCAGTGCGCTCATGATGGCCAATCCCGCTACACCTACCGACCAAATCAGCGCCATGTCCTACGCCGAGCTGCTCAACTATTGCGAAGCATACATCAACCAATACATCACCGTAGGCGCATCCGGCTCTGTCTTCGGCATCCTGCTGGCTTTCGGCATGATGTTCCCCAATGCCACCATTTTCCTGCTCTTCCCCCCAATGCCACTCAAAGCCAAATGGCTCGTCATCGGATATGGTGTCTTCGAGCTCTTCTGCGGAGTGGCCAACTCTGCGGGCGACAATGTAGCTCACTTTGCCCACCTCGGTGGCATGCTCTTCGGGTTCATCCTCATCATGATCTGGCGGCACGATAAACGTATGACATTCTGATTTATGATCAAGTATAAGACTCTTCCCATCTACGGCAAGCTTATCTACATCACCGTAGTGGTCTTTCTGCTCACACAGCTTTGGAAACTCGTCGGTGTGCTCTTCGTCTGGAGTGGATACAGCTGGACCCATTGGCTCGCTCTGCCCTCCAACCTAAACGACTTCCTCGCGCATCCCTGGACGTTGCTCACCTACATGTTCTGTCATGCCGACCTCAGTCAGGATCCCTTCCACATCATTTTCAATATGCTTTGGTTGTGGTGGTTCGGACAGTTCTTCCTCCAGACCCACACCAGTCGTCAATTGCTGTCGTTCTATCTCACAAGTGGAATCTTTGCAGGGCTCTTCTTCCTCATTTGTTACAATGTATTCCCCTACTTCCGACTCGAACGCATGTATTCCTATGTCGTCGGAGCTTCCGGTGCCATCTGTGCCCTCATCGTCGCCGTAGGCATGCGTCAGTCTCAGCAAGTCATTGGACTCAACCTCTTCGTCAAGGTTATTTGGATCAAGATGAAGTGGCTGGCCCTCGCCATACTCGCGCTCACAGTCCTCACTGGTTTCAATGGCAGCAATGCAGGCGGACAGGTCTGCCACATCGGCGGCATCCTCTTCGGCCTGTGGTACGGATGGATGGAGCGACGCGGCACCGACATCTGTGCATGGCCCATGAAGCTCATCGCCCGCATCGGCCAGTGGATCGACAACCTACGCCGTCCGAAGATGAAAGCCACACGTGGCGGTGGGCATAATCCCATCAACGCCGAGAAACAACGTGACATGGATTTCAACGCCGACCGTCGCAATCAAGAGGAACAAATAGATGCCATCCTCGACAAGATATCTAAACATGGCTATGATGGCCTGACTGCCGAAGAGAAACAGATGCTCTTCGATGCATCCAAGCGCAAGAAGAAACAATAAAAGATTGTATAATAGATAAATTTCATTATAATGTAACAATAATAAAAACAAGACCAACAAGAAAAAAGAAACTATTAATGGTTGTTATACCTACAATAGAACATCTTGCTCTAAAAGAAGCAA
>JAFZBE010000045.1 GCA_017561935.1 Bacteroidales bacterium
ACCACCACCATCATCACCATCATCACGATGGGGAAGGGGAAGCCGAAGAGTACGGCATCGGCACCTACGTCTATTATGCCCGCCAACCCATCATCCTGGGCCTCTTCGACGACTTTGTGGCACGTCGTTGGCCAAAGAATATCATCCGCGCCAAGGGCATCTGCTATTTCTCCGACGAGCAGGATGTGTGCTATGTCTTCGAGCAGGCAGGCCGTCAAACCACCGTTCGCAATGCCGGCAACTGGTTTGCTACCATGCCCAAACGTGAGCTCGAAATGATGTTGGAGCGCGATGCCAACCTTCGTCGCGATTGGGACGAGTTCTATGGCGACCGTATGCAGAAGATTGTCTTCATCGGTCAGAATCTCGACAAGGCCCTCATCAAGAAGGAAATGGATGCCTGCCTAGTTCAGTAGGTCCCCTGTGCTTTCATCAATTATCCTGATCAAACCATGAACGTAAGACGAACAGTATCTATCGGGTTGTTCTTCATGGCCTTAACATGTTCGAATGGCCTATTGGCAAACCCGCAATCCAGTGACAACAACTATCGTCCGGAGGTCGTTGACCTTGCCGGACGATGGCGTATGGGCTTCGATAGCGCCCAATATACTTTTGCCGTGACCTTGCCTGGCACGACCGACACCAACGGCTTGGGCGAACCCTGTGCCGATAGGAGCGAAACCACACGTCTTTCGCGTCGATTCAGCTACAAGGGGCAGGCTTGGTACAACAGGTCTTTCGAAGTGTGGAACGACACCGCTAATTGGACGCTTCTCCTCGAACGCACCAAGTTGACGCGCATCTACGTGGATGGCCAATATGTCGGTACTTCGAACAATATCTCCACCCCTCAACGCTTTGACCTGGGGCGTCTTGCCCATGGTCGTCACGACCTTGCCATCATGGTCGATAACTCCAAAGGCGTGCCCGAACAGATCTATGGCAATAGCCATGCCTACACCGAGGATACGCAAACCAATTGGAATGGCATCATCGGCAACATCTGCCTGATAGCAGGCAATGAACCTGCCAAGGTGCGTCCGGCCAAGGTCAATCCCGCGTTCAACAACTTCCACATCGAAGGTCGTCATTTCTACGCCAATGGTCATCGCATCTTCCTTCGTGGCAAACACGATGCCTGCGTATGGCCCCTTCATGCCCATGTGGCCATGACGGTCGAAGAATGGCTCTGGTATCTGGGTATCTGCAAGGATTATGGCATCAATCACATCCGTTTCCATTCCTGGTGTCCCCCCGATGCAGCCTTTGCGGCAGCCGACAGCCTGGGCATCTACATGCAGCCCGAACTACCCTTCTGGGGCGATTTCAACGAGAAGGATTCCGTTCTGATGACGTTCCTCCATAAGGAGGGCATCAACATCCTCAAGGAATATGGCCATCATCCGTCGTTTGTCTTCATGGCGCTTGGTAACGAGCTGTGGGGAAGCATCGACGCCATGAAGCGCTTTGTCGATGACCTGCGCGCCCTCTGTCCCGACAAGCTCTATACCTTCGGCTCGAATTATTACCTGGGTTACCAGGGCGTCAAGCCAGGCATGGATTATTTCACCACCTGCCGTGTAGGAGGCGAGGGGTGGGGCAATTACAATACCCACACCCGTGGCTCGTTCTCGTTTGCCGATGTGGCCGATGGAGGTGTGCTCAATCATTTCCGTCCATCCACGACACGCACCCTCGAAGAGGGTTGCCAGCTGTGCGATGTGCCGGTCAT
This sequence comes from Bacteroidales bacterium, assembly GCA_017561935.1. Lineage (GTDB taxonomy): Bacteria > Bacteroidota > Bacteroidia > Bacteroidales > UBA3663 > Liminaster. Next base: position 1,736 of record JAFZBE010000045.1, read on the forward strand.
CAGCCACGAGACAGGTCAGTTCCAGATCTATCCCGATTTTGCCGAAATCGAGAAGTACAAGGGTGTGCTCTATCCCTACAATCTCGAGGTCTTCCGTCAGCGTCTGCAGGATGCCGGACTGGCCGACTTGGCCCAAGCCTATCATGAGGCCACAGGTCGTTGGAGTGCACAACTCTACAAGGCCGACATCGAGCTCGACCTTCGCACACCAAGCATGGCCGGTTATCAGTTGCTCGACCTGCAGGACTATCCCGGCCAAGGCTCAGCCTACGTCGGCATCCTCGATGCGTTCATGGACAACAAGGGCATCTGCAGTCGTGAGGAATGGCGCCAGTGGTGTTCTCCCGTTGTGCCGATGTTCATCACCGACACCTACTGTTATACCTCGGGTGCAGGCCTTTACGGACAAATCCAGATTGCCAACTACGGCGAATCGTCGCTCAAGGGCAAGTCGCTGAAATGGACCCTCGATGCCAACGACAGGACTATCGTGAGTGGCAGGATCACCATCAGTTCCGACATCATCGGCCTGTTCACTGCAGGCACCTTGCAGGTCAATCTCTCGCAGATCAAGAAGGCTACCCGCATGGACCTCCGATTGGAGATCGAAGGCGTCGAGGCTTCCAACAGCTATCCGCTTTGGGTTTATCCTTCATGCCACGACGACAAGTGGATTGGCAAGCTCTCCACCGACATCGTGCGTTGCGACAGCCTCACCTCCGAAGTCCTCGCCCAGTTGCAGCTGGGTGCCAAGGTGCTGCTCACGCCCGCCGAGTCGCAATGTACTGTAGGCCCGTTGTTCATGACCGATTATTGGAACTATCGCATGTTCAAGACGATTTGTGCCAACAACAATCGCGCACCATCTCCCGGCACGATGGGCATCCTCACCGATCCCAGGCAGCCGCTCTTCGCAGGGTTCCCGACCGATGGATACACCAGCTGGCAATGGTTCCCCGTGCTCCATCACAGTCATCCGCTCATTCTCGATGCCTGGCCCAAGGAGTTCCTCCCCATCGTGCAGGTGGTCGATAATTTCGAGCGCAACCACAAGCTCGGCCTTGTCCTCGAGTGTAAGGTAGGTGAGGGCAGCCTGCTCATCGTCATGAGTGACCTCGACGAGGCAGCCAGGTATCCCGAAGGTCGTGCCTTCCTGGGCAGCGTGCTCAGCTATATGCACAGCGATGCTTTCCAGCCGAAGCTGAGTCTGACACCCCAGCAGCTCATCACGTTGCTCAGTACGCCTGCCGAGGAGGTGAAGATGAAGAACCTCTACAATATCAGCCAGTATTAGACATAAGTCTAAACAAGCTTATCGACTTGTCACTTTCGGTGCAAAAACGTTGCTTTTTCGGGATTTTTCGTTAATTTGACTAAAAATCTGTTCAAAAACATCTTTTTGCCGAAAAAAAGCGTTATCTTTGCACCCAAATTGCTGATGTGAAGTCTTTGTTTGCCTCGATTCATCGGCTCTTTTTGCTCAATGAGAACAGTTTTTGTCATCATAAATCCTATCGCCGGAGTTCGTCCCAAGGACGAGATGCCTCGACTTGTACAGCAGATCCTGAAGCCCGAGGATGGTTTCGACGTCGAAATCCGTTTCACCGAATATGCAGGCCATGCCAGTGAGCTTGCCAAGGAAGCGGTCGAGAAGGGCATCGATACGGTCATTGCCATCGGTGGCGATGGCACCATCAACGAGACAGGTCGTTCGCTGGTAGGTTCGTCGGTCAAGTTCGGCATCGTTCCTATGGGAAGCGGCAATGGCCTTGCACGCCATCTGCAGTTGCCCCTCGACACCACTAAGTCGCTCGAATGTATTCGCGATGGTTACAGCATCAAGGTCGATTACGGCTCGGTCAATGGGCACATCTTCTTCTGCACAGCAGGCATAGGTTTCGATGCGCAGGTCTCTGCCAAGTTTGCCGAGGCTGGTACGCGTGGCCCGCTCACCTACCTTCGTTGTTTCAGCGACCTCGTGGCCGAATATGAACCTGCCACCTACGTCATCTACACCGACGATGGCCGTGTGAAGGAGAAGGCGTTCCTCATCGCCATTGGCAATGCTTCGCAGTGGGGCAACAACGCCTACATCGCCCCCCACGCCTCGATGTCCGATGGCCTCTTCGACGTGACCTTGGTCAAGCGGGCTCCACTCATCGATATTCCCAAGATGGCGGTACAGCTCTTTACACGCGAGCTCGACCATAACGAGAATGTTATGTCCTTCCGTTCGAGCCATCTGCGCATCATCATGCCCCATGCCAATGCCGTGCACGTCGATGGCGAACCCATGCAGATGGATGGCGTGCTCGATATCCAGATGCATCCCGGGCAACTCACGGTCATTTGTCCCGAACATCCCACGTCGAGTGTCATCGAACCTGTTCGCTATGCCTTCGAGGACATCCACTACATGATCTTGGGCAATCTGAAGAAGGGTGTGAAGCAGATTAGCGACTTCAATCGCCCGGTGATCGAGAAAGCCGAAAGCCTCCTCAATCCCTTCTTTACCCGCAGGTCACAAGCTCCCGCTCCCGACGATGATGAGCCGATGGAGGAACCTTGATCAATTAACAATTAACAATTAACAGTTAACAATTCAAACAACTATGGCAGAAAATTTTGAAGACAGCATATACGACGACGACGTTGCCGTGCGTTTCATCCAGACACATATCCCCCAGGAGCTCCAGGGCAAATATACCGACGACGACATCCTGCTCATCACCGACACGATGGTCGATTACTATCAGCGCAATGGGTGGCTCGATGCCTCCGATCCCGACGAAGAGATCGAGATCGATGTTGACGACATCGTCAATTTCGTGGTGAAGGAATGCAAGAAGGACAAGGATTGCCACTTCGACACCAATCCCGAGTCCATTCGCTGGATTGTCGAGGCAGAGTTGGATTACGAAGAGAGCCTTGCCTGACATGACGCATCGAACGTTGTTTAACCATCTGATTATTGTCATCATGACTTTGGTTCTGTGCCTTCCCCTGAGGGCCCAGAACTATGAGCGCATGAGCGAAATCGAACAGGAGCACTACGGCGACTTTGCGATGGTCAATGGCGACTATCAGACGATGAAGAATGTGCGTCACTATTGGGTGTCGCAGGCTCAAAGGCTGAAGTTCCTCAAGCAGGTCGAGTTCAACCTCACGGGTTCGAACGAAAGCATTCTGAAGGTCACGATCCCCGACCGCATGCTCTTTGCGCAGAACGACAGCACCATGCTCCTCACGGCCGACGCCTACCTTCGTCCGATGTTGCGCCTGGTGAAGGGTCCCGATGCCGTCGCCACGTTGATCATTGCCTCCTATAGCGACAACAATGGCAGCGAGAAGTATCTTCAGCTCATCTCGGGCAGTCGTGCTCGTCAGGTCTATCGCTGGTTTGCTCGTCAGGGAGTAGGTCCTAACGATATGCATTGCTATGGTTGGGGCAACAAGGTTCCTCGCAACGAGAATGCCAACATTCAGCAGCGCGAGAAGAATCGTCGCGTCACCCTCTATTTCGTCCCTAACCGCAAGATGCTTCGTTGGGCCAAACGTGGGCAGTTGTAAAAAATCATATTCTAGATAAAAAAATAACGAAAAATGGCAAAAGAACTAAACAAGATGACCAAGCGTGCCGACGACTACTCCAGGTGGTACAACGACTTGGTCGTGAATGCCGACCTCGCTGAGCAGGCAGCAGTACGTGGCTGTATGGTCATCAAACCCTATGGTTACGCAATTTGGGAAAAGATGCAGCGCACCCTCGACGACATGTTCAAGGCTACAGGTGTGCAGAACGCCTATTTCCCGCTCCTCATTCCAAAGTCCTATCTCTGCCGTGAGGCCGAGCACGTCGAAGGATTTGCAAAGGAGTGTGCTGTCGTTACCCATTATCGCCTTAAGAACGACCCCAATGGGGCAGGTGTCGTTGTCGATCCCGAGGCAAAGCTCGAAGAGGAGCTCATTGTCCGTCCAACCTCCGAAACCATCATCTGGGCAACCTATAAGAACTGGATTACCTCTCACCGCGACCTGCCCATCCTCTGCAACCAGTGGTGCAATGTCATGCGTTGGGAGATGCGTACCCGCATGTTCCTCCGCACCTCCGAGTTCCTTTGGCAGGAAGGTCACACCGCACATGCCACCCGTGAGGAGGCCGAGCAGCGTGCCATGCAGATGATCAACGTCTATGGCGATTTTGCCGAGAAGTACATGGCCGTGCCCGTCATCAAGGGTCCCAAGTCACCCAACGAGCGTTTCGCCGGTGCCATCGACACCTTCACCATCGAAGCCATGATGCAGGACGGCAAGGCCCTCCAGTCGGGTACCAGCCACTTCCTGGGTCAGAACTTCGCCAAGGCATTCGATGTGACGTTCACCAACACCGAGAACAAGCAGGAGTACGTCTGGGCAACCTCTTGGGGCGTTTCTACCCGCCTGATGGGTGCGCTCATCATGACTCACTCCGACGACAATGGCCTCGTCCTTCCTCCAAAGCTGGCACCAATCCAGGTGGTCATCGTTCCTATCTACAAGAAGATGGAAGAGCTCGAGACCATCAACCGTCACGTCCAGCCTTGGATCGATGGTCTGCGCGCCAAGGGCATCAGCGTGAAGTACGACAATGCCGACAACAAGCGCCCGGGCTTCAAGTTCAGCGAATACGAGCTGAAGGGCATCCCCGTACGCATCGCCCTCGGTGCACGCGACCTGCAGAATGGCACACTCGAACTCATGCGTCGTGATACGCTCGAGAAGGAGGTGCTTCCACAGGAGGGCATCGTCGATCATGTTGTCAAGCTCCTCGACGAGATTCAGGACAACATCTTCGAGAAGGCTCGCCGCATGCGCGACAATTACATCCGTCGTGTCGATACCTGGGAGCAGTTCAAGGAGGAGATCGAGAAGGGCGGCTTCCTGCTCTGCCATTGGGATGGCACCACCGAAACCGAGGAGTACATCAAGGCCGAGACGAAGGCTACCATCCGTTGCATACCTTTCGTTCCACAGGATCCTTCCGACCTCGAACCTGGTGTCGATATGGTGACAGGCAAGCCCAGTGCCCGCCGCGTCCTCTTCGCACGTTCTTACTAATTACCAATGTCCCGAAACCGCTACATCACCCTATTGCGACTGACGTTCAGGAATCTCAACGGGTTTGAGATCTTCCTGATCGTCTCCATCATGACGCTTGCCGTCATCTCATGGGTCGTCAAGGGCAACTACAGCTTCAATGGCATCGTGGCAGGCATCTCCGCCATCCTCGGCGTGTTTTGCGTGGTCCTCGGTGCCAAGGGAGCCATGGCCAATTGGCTCTTCGGCATCGTAGAGGGTGTCCTGCACATCTACATCTGCTTCTGCACCCACATCTACGGCGACTTCCTGCAGCGCCTGCTCTACAACCTGCCCATGCAGTTCTTCGGCTGGAAGTCGTGGAAGAAACGTCGTCGTCACGACGACACCGGTGTTATCAAGACGCGCTACATGACGTGGCGCCAGCGTCTGGCCACCTTCCTCGTCGTTGCTACGGGTACGTTGTGCCTCGGCCTTTTCCTCATCCACTTCGGTCCCTGGTTGTTCGAGCAGGTCACTGCCCTTTGGCATTCGATGGGGTGGGGTGAGATCGGTTTCCAGACGTTGAAGCCCGACTACGACACGAAGTCGCAGCTCTGGCTCGACTCGTTCACCACCATCATGTCCATCGTCACGATGTTCGTCTCCGTCAAGGCGTTTGTCGAACAGTGGTACATGTGGCTCTTCATCAATGTCGCATACATCGCCATGTGGCTTATGTCCGATTCCGATTTCTCGTTCATGACCACCGCCAAATACTGCATCTACCTCATCAACAGCTTCTACGGCATCTATATGTGGAACAAGTTGAGCAAGTGATGCTTCATTGTTTTTTCCTATATAGTGCAAGAAAATGAAAAAGCTCCTCTTCATCGATCGCGACGGCACACTCGTCGTCGAGCCACCTATCACCGAGCAGATTGATACCTTCGAGCAGATCGAGTTCCTGCCACGAGTCATCCAGAACCTCTCGTTCATCCGCCACACCCTCGACTACGACTTCATCATCGTCAGCAATCAGGACGGCCTGGGCACCAAGGACTATCCGCGCAAGCGTTTCGAGCGTATCAACAAACTCATCTTCAGCATCTTCCACACCGAAGGTGTCGATTTCGACGAGTTCTACTTCGATGAGCACACGCCCGACGACTTCCATCCCAATCGCAAGCCCGGCACAGGCATGCTGACCAAGTTCATCGAAGGCAACGGCACGGAGTACGACCTTGCGCACAGCTACGTCATCGGCGACCGCATCTCCGACATCCAGTTGGCCAAGAACCTCGGTTGCCAGGGCATCCTCCTCGCGCAGAACGGAACGCCTGAAGAGTGTCGCGAATGGCTGCAGGAGCATCAGCTGGGATTGCCCGGAGGCAAGGACAGCCATTGCGCCCTCATCGCCGAAAGCTGGGACGATGTGGCTGCGTTCCTCTTTGCCGGAGAGCGTCGCGCCAGCGTGAGCCGCGTTACCAAGGAGACCGACATACAGATCTCCATCGACCTCGACGGCACAGGGCGTTGCGACATCTCCACCGGTCTTGGTTTCTTCGACCACATGCTCGAGCAGATTGGCCGTCATTCGGGCATCGATCTCACCATCCGCGTGAAGGGCGACCTCCACGTCGATGAACATCACACCATCGAGGACACGGGCATCGCCCTCGGCGAATGTATCCTCAAGGCCCTCGGCAACAAACGTGGCATCGGCCGCTATGGCTTCTGTCTCCCCATGGACGATTGTCTGTGCCAGGTGGCACTCGACTTCGGTGGCCGTCCCTGGCTCGTGTGGGATGCCGAGTTCCATCGCGAACGTGTTGGCGACGTGCCCACCGAGATGTTCCATCACTTCTTCAAGTCGTTTGCCGATGCCGCCCGCATCAACCTCAACATCAAGGCCGAGGGTGAGAACGAGCACCACAAGATCGAAGGCATCTTCAAGGCGCTTGCACGCGCTCTTCAGATGGCCATTCGTCGCGACATTCACCACTTCCAGCTACCTTCCACCAAGGGCGTTTTATAAAAAACGCCTTTTTTTTGCCCCAACTCTTGACATTCTTGCAAAAAAGTCTTACTTTTGCATCGACTAATATCATTAAGTCAGGTGAAAATGGATTGGAGACGTGGGCTTCAATAGCCCGTCTCACAATCCGGAAAATTGTCGCCTCAATGGCGACATAAAATTGCACTTCGTGCATAAAATAAAACTGGGTCCCATGTCTATCGCCCTAAAAAAGCTTGACTGGAATCGCCACTTCGACCAGCATTTTGTCATCACCACGACATGGCGAATTTTATGCACGCAGTGCAATTTTTTGCTGCCTATTGAAGGCAGCAATTTTCCGGCAGCCAGGCTCGGCTATTGATGCCAGAGCCGCTGCCATTTTCACCTAAATATATCACCTAAATATATCACCTAAATATAAATAAATATTATAAAAGAAAGATATTGATGTGAAATTATTTATTGGAATAGGATGAAAAAAGCATTAACATTATTGGCAGCGGTGAGCGTCATGCTCACCCTCATGTGCTGTGCCGACAACAGGAGAGGAGGCGAAACAGAAAGCTTCCATCAGCCCGCCAATGCCGTGTATCATTGGAAAACCGTGTTCAACCCCACCACCTACGAAAAGGAGTTCATGAAGAAGCACGACATTAGGCGTCTGTATCTCAAGTTCTTCGATGTAGGAGTAGATAACCTTTACGATGGGAAAGGGGTGCAGCCCGTGCCTATCGCCACCACCATTTTCCGCGATTCCATCAAGCACCTCGGCGATGTCGAGGTAGTGCCCGTAGTCTTCATCACGGTCGAAGCCCTTCGCCTCGAGCAGCCGATGGCCGAACGCATCGTCGATCGCGTCGAAGCCATGTGCTGGGCCCATCACATCGCCTTTCGGGAGATTCAGTTGGACTGCGACTGGACACGCGAGACCAAGCCCCTCTTCTTCGAGCTTTGCACCGAAGTGAGGACGTTGCTGCGCGAACGACACAAGGGACTGAGCGCCACCATCCGTCTGCACCAGTTGCGCGACACGTTGCCCGACATCGACTACGGCGTGCTCATGCTCTACAACACCGAGAACCTGCGTAACCCCGATGTCAGGAACTCCATCCTCAGCAGCAACGTCGTCAAGGAGTATATGCGGCACGTCGAGGCCGACAAGCACCTCGATTTCGCTTACCCCACCTACGAGTGGACATTGTGGTTCAAGGACCGTAAGTTCATGGGCATCCTTCGCCCCGGCGACGACACCAACGTCGATGGCACCCTGCGACACGAGACGAGCGACTACCACGAGATCATCGAGGCAAAACGCGCCCTTCGTCCAGTGTTGAAGGATATCGGTTACCCCTCTTCGAACATCATCTATCACCTCGATTCAGCCAACCTTTCAAAATTCACCGACCATGAGATCTCCGAAATTTATCGTCCTTAGTCTTTTGCTGCTGCTTTGCCCCGACGTTTTCGCCTGTGGCGAAGGTGCCTCCGATGCCGGCAACGTGCTGCTTTATCGGATCATGCCCCTCGACGAGACCGACTATTATGAGTATTACACCCCCTGGCGCAGCGACAAAATGCTGCATCGCAAGGTCGATTACAAGGCCGAGAACCTCCAGTTGTGGCAGCAGCAGACCTCACGGAGCATCCGTCTCGACGACATCGAGCGCATCGTCTATCGTGCCGATGTGGGTTATCTGCAGCGCGTCAGGGAGCAGCCCCAACCATCCGACAGGCGCGACAATACCTTCATCCGTTGGATCCTTGCCCACCATCGCACCGACATCCTCGACTTCCTGATTCTGGCAAAGCAGAGCGAGGAGGTGCGCTTCTCCATGAACGATCCCTGGTATTACGACGTGAAGGACGGCCACCATTACCGCGTGCTCGAGGATGTGGTCGAACGTTGCCGCCAATACACGTCGGGCCCGCTGCTGGGACGTTATGCCCTGCAGATGGTTCGTGCGCTGTGTACGTTGCGCGAATACCAGGCATGTGCCGACTATTGGGATGCCATCCGCGGGCAACTCTCGAACGATGCCGTCGCGAAGATGACCGAACTGCGTGCAGCAGCCGCGCTCTACAAGGTGGGGCGCATCGACGAGGCTTTCAGCATCTATGCCCGTCATGGCGATGTGGCGTCAATCCGTGCCGTCAATGGCGGTCAGGTGGCCGACGAACTCGCCTTCGTCTATAACCTCGACCCCAATTCCCCCTATCTGGAAGGAGAGTTGCAGAAATGGCTGCTGAACCGTGACACCGATCGGACAGAGTATCTTCGGGAGCTGGCCCATCGTGCCGTCAAGGAAAAGAAGAGCCGTCAGCTGGCCATGTGGCATTACGTGCTGGCCGCGCTCTACGACATGAACGGCGAGCCGCACAAGGCCATGCGATACCTGGCGCAGGGAGAACACTATCCGAAGGACCCGTATCTGCGCGACACCTATCATGTGCTGCGCATGTGGCTCGATGCCCGGACATCGACCTACGACGAAGCCTACGAGCTTCGGCTTCTGAACGACCTGAAGTGGCTTGCGGGCAAGATCAAGCGCGAAGCCACGCCCGAACTGTGTCGCAAGCTCGATGAATACAACGATAAAAAGGGTGGCTACGAAGACGGTTGTTGGGAGGTCTATCAATGTGTGTCGAACACCTTCTATTGGAACGATGCCTTGCGGCGCATCCTGTTCAAGGCCGTTTGTCCACGTATGCATGAGGCCGGCAAGTATGTGCGCGAGATACAGTTGGCCAACATGGCCGAAAACCTCCTGGTGCAGCCCAGGGGCTATTCGGGGGAGATGTTTATGATCATGGACCGTTTGTCGTATGCCGACACCCGCGCCTATTACACCCGCATCTATCAACCCGAGGACGACTTCGACCGTTTCCTCAACCGCCGCAGCAAGACCGACCGCAATTTCTGGTACGACGTCCTGGCCACCAAGTGCCTTCGCGAACGCCGTTATGCTACGGCATGTTACTATCTGCGCAAGCTGCCCCTCAGTTTCCAGCAGACGCTCAACGTCTATCCCTATATGACCAGGGATCCTTTCAGCTACGACATGCAGATAATCCCACGCAATGCCTCGTTGGCCCCCGACTACAAGCTGCATTTTGCCCAAGCCATGATGCGGTACCAGAAGGATATGCAGCATCACCGTAACCCCAACAAACGGGCTGACGCAAAGATACAGTATGCCCTGGGGCTGCGCAATTCCGTCCATCGGTGCTGGTTCCTCACGCGCCATAGCAGCAGCAGTGACCATGACTATATCAAGGGCCTCCTGCCCGTGATTGAGTATGCCGAGGATTCCACCATCTATCGCCACAAGCAATATGTCGAGCTGAGCGAAAAGCTCATTCAGGAAGCCATCCGCACCTATACCGACAAGGAGCAGGCCGCCCGGCAACTCCGACACTTCCTGCGTTACCAGCGCATCATCGACTACTATGGCGAAACCGCCACCGCCCACGACATCCGCGCCCATTGCGACAAGTGGAGGGACTATTTTAATCGCAAAGAAGATTTTTTATAAGAAGGTGAAAATGGATTGGAGACGTGGGCTTCAATAGCCAGTATTTATTGCTTGCGCAAGAACTAGCACACGGGACGAGCTTTATTTTATGCACGCAGTGCAATTTTATGTGACCTATTGAAGGTCACAATTTTCCGGCAGCCAGGCTCGGCTATTGATGCCAGAGCCGCTGCCATTTTCACCTAAAATTCAATAATTCTCAAATTCGTGTTTAATAAATCGCCGCATATCCTCCTGCGACCATTGGGAGACATGCCAAGATTTAAAATAGGGAATCTGATTTTCATCAAGCACTCTGTCGCGCGTCATAGTGCTCTATCAAACTGCGGAAGCACTCTGTCGCGCGTCATAGTGCTCTATCAAACTGCGGAAGCACTCTGTCGCGCGTCATAGTGCTCTATCAAACTG
>JAFZBE010000046.1 GCA_017561935.1 Bacteroidales bacterium
ATCAAGATTTCAAAGAGCGTGCCTAGGTTTACTCTTTTTAAGCAGAAAAAGAATAAATGCCTATAGGTTTTGGTTTAACATGCTAAATTTTGAAGTTATATCCCTGCCACAGCTGCTTCTGGGGGTGTGGGAAACTTCAGTTATATATTCTTTCGAGAAAAAGTTTTTGGCTGTATTCTAAATAATGACTGATTTTTCGCTCAAATTAGACATTTTATTTTGGGGAGTGCGGAGATGTCCGCAATCCGGACACATTGACTACAGTTGACAAGCCACTCTTTGAGTATTCTAGCCTTCTCGTCAATTCCCTCTTTTGCATAGTTGAGGAAATTGTGCCAAGCGAGATACCCATTGAGGTACTTGGAGGACACGCCCTGGAACTTCCGCATGAATTTCTTCATCATGCTGTGGTAGGAGTTCAGGTGCTGAATATGGAACTGCCCTCTTACCACCTTTCTGCCGCCCTTGATCTGAACGAGATTGAGCAGGTTGCCTGCAGCGAATTTGCGGTAGATGGCATTGTCATCGGCACACAAGGTGGACCCCTGCTTAATCTTCCCGTCAAGGGCTGCACCCAGTGCCTTGGCGGAACATGCCCCCATGCAGGCGATCCGAGAAATGGACCTGTGATTCCTGTCAACTGCGCATGGAACACAAACCAGCTCCTTGGACAGACCGCGAGTATGTACCTCTCCACCTCGTTTGCGGGGTGCCCTTGAGGCCTCTTTGCAGGCGAAGGCCTTGTGGTTCCCCTTGAAAGACAGAGGGAAGAAGGTTTCATCGCCCTCGGCGATGCCTTCAAGTCCCACATTCTCCTCCATCAGGCACAATGCAGACAGAATCTTGTGCCTCCAGAAGAAGGATGTGCCGATTGAGAACCCGCAGGACTCGGCGGAACTCCTGATCGATTCCTGTGACAGCACACAGCCGATGTATTTTTGCCAGACTGACAGCGGCTTGTGCGTATGCGCAAATATCGTATTGGTCATAGGCACAAACGAGCGATGGCATTCACAGCATCTGAATTTCTGTACTCCATCTGGTCGATGCCCATTACGAACGATATGTGTGTTTCCGCAATACGGGCATTTGTAGACTTGCGCAGACTTGATGCCGCTGACGAAGTCTTCGAGCTGAAGAGGAGCCTGATGGTCACCATGGACCAAAATCTTCAGCAGCTCCTGGAAATCCTCTGAAGGCAGATTCATGATCTGGCCGACGAGATTCTTGATATTATCTTTCATACATCTTTGTTTTTGGGTGCAAAGATAATGAAGACGTGTTGCCTGTATTGATACAGGTCTGTTAAAGAATGTAAAATCAGTCAAAAATCATAAAACAGCCAAGTTTTTTTCGGCTTGCTAAAGCCGAATAATTGCTGAGTTGCACTACTTGTGCACAGATAGTACCATCTTGTCGCAAGAATGCATTACTTGTGGACAAGTAGTACAACGGTTCCCGCAATATGGTACTACTTGCGTACACTTGATACCATACATGCGACAATACTGCACTACTTGGTACGAAGTAGTGCAATCTCACGACCCACCTTGCAACACTTGTGTACAAGTAATACCATCTCACGACAATTCTGTACTGCTTGTGTACACTTAGAGCATTCTACTCCTTATGAAGCATTATCGGTAAAAAGACATCAAAGGCGCGGTGCCATGCGATGCCGCGCCTTCGGTTTCAGCGGATAGAGCAAGAAAGGGCTGTTTATTCTATGACTCTATGTTTCCTCAATTCGCATATCAGGTCCCGCGTGAACTCATCGGCTCCACGCGCATTCAGGTGCGAGCCGTCGTAGAAGAACTCGTTGCGATGCACGTACTTCGTGCTGTCGGTGAAGTCGAAGAACAGGAAACCGTTCCTTTGGGCAAGCTCCATGATGGGGTCAATCCCAAAATCGTGATGACCGTACCACGTGGGAGAATAAACGAAGACGAACCTCGTGACGCCTGCGTCACTTGTCATATCGTTGAAATACCTCAGCTTCAATGTGTCGGTCAGCAGTTCTTCTTTGGAAGCCTTCTCGTTCTGCTGCCTTTCGTCCCTGATCCTGAGCGTATCCAGCTCGCTGTGGACGGGAAGGAAGCCGAGAGTCATATTGTGAACGGGATACAGGTAGTCCAGCAAAACCTGATGGAACCGCGAGTTGTAACGGTAGAGCTTGCTCAGCATCTTGTATCTTTCGCGTGGGTTTATCTCGTCGAACTCCCTTCTTACAACCTCGTCATCGTAATGCCCTTTTAGCCAGCCCAGATGCTTCGTGTTGTCACCCTGCAGGACATCGTAGGCGGGCGTCACCTCGTAGATGACGAGGCGTGGATGATGGTGTCGCCTGATCATCTCCCACCAGGCATGGAAGAGGACGATTCCTTCGCCGTCCTGCCCGCAGTTGTAGCACGAAAGGCCGAGGGAGTCCGCAATCAGCGCAGCATTGTAGTGATGGATTGCACGTGAGGAGCCGAATACGAGTATGTCGTCCGTCGATCGGTTGACGATGTAGTTCTGGTGTCCGAGATAGCCTCCCGATGCGTGGTCCGACATATGGGAAAACAAGGTGCCGAGCCCCCTGTCCAGCAGGACAGCGAGCAGGAGGAACAGGCCCGTCTTGAATAGAAACCGTCTCATGTCCTAGAAGTTTGCATAGATGAACTGGTCCGAGCTGAAGACACCGCAGAGGAGGATGAAGACGAGGACGGCAAGATAGGATGCCCATCTGACCAGCCTTCTGCCGCTGTAGAAGGGAAGACGCGTTTCGCCAAATGCCTCCTCCACCGTATCCTTCACCACCATTATACACACGGCCAGCAGCATATACAGCGAGGCTGTCCCGCCCGGCGAATAGAAGGTTTTCGGGAGCGACGTGTCGAGGATCCTTGCTACCACATTGCAGGCATCGCCTAGGGTGGGCATGCGGAAGAAGATCCACGCGAAGGAGACAAGCAGGAAGGTGACGACGGTCTTAAGGGTCTTGCCGAGCCATCCGTAACTGCATTTCTGCTGGCCAAGCATCTTCTCGATGACCTGGCTGATGCCGTGCAGAAGTCCCCATGCGATGAAGGTCCAGCTGGCGCCGTGCCAGATGCCGCTGACAAGGAACGTCATGAGGATGTTCCAATAGTTGCGGAGCTTGGGGCAACGGCTGCCTCCGAGCGGGATGTAGATGCAGTCCCTAAGCCAGGTGGAGAGCGAGATGTGCCAGCGGTGCCAGAAGTCGGTGACGCTGACAGCAAAATAGGGGCGGCGGAAGTTCTCGGCAAGCTCGATGCCGAAGACCCTTCCCACGCCGATGGCCATCAGCGAATAGCCCGCGAAATCGGCATAGATCTGGACGCTGTAGAGCAGGCTGGCCAAGAGGCACGTCATGCCGGTGTAGTTCACGTAGCTCCCGAATACCGTATCGACGTAAAGTGCGACGCGGTCGGCCACGACCACCTTCAGGAACATGCCCCACAGCAGCATCCTAAGACCCTCGACGGCCTTCGCGTAGTCAAGGCAGGGGCGGAGGCGCTTCAGCTGCGGGATGACGAGCGAGGCCCTGTTGATGGGTCCGGCGAGGATGCAGGGGAAGAACGAGACGAAGAGGGCGTAGGTCAGGAAGTCGCGCTCTGCCTCCTGCCGTCCGTAGTACACATCCCGCAGGTAGCCCAGCGACTGTAACGTGTAGAACGAGATGCCGACAGGAATGGCCCAGTTCAGTCCCGTCAGGTGGAACTGCAGTCCTGCCATGGCAAAAGCCTGGCCGATGGCCTCGCCCGCAAAGCCGAAATACTTGAAGAGGAACAGGGGCAGAAGCGCCAGCACCACACCAGCCGCCAGCACCCGTTTCGGATACCTTGTCCTTTCGAGAAGCAGGGCAGCGAGCCAGGTCACCACGGTTACTTCCAGCAGTATCAGCGCATAGACGGGCTCCCACTGCATGTAGAGCAGATAGCTTACGGCGAGTAGGAACAAGTTCCTCGCCCTGCCGTGGCCTGCGGGTATCGCATAGTAGAGCAGGAATATGAACGGGAACAGTACTATGAAGTTGAACGAGTTGAAGACCATGGGCTGCGTTCCTTATTACTGCATTGTCTGCTTATTACTGGATTGTCTGACGAATGCTGTTGCGTGAATCATTTGACAAGCAGGTATTTCCTGCCGCCCTGCAGCCTGAGACCCTGGTAGTCGTCCCCGACGGGGATGCCCCAAACGTTGTAGGCGGGACCTGCTGTTTCGGTACGGTCGCAGGGCACCGCTTCAATCCCGGAGGTGCTGATGCTGTAGGGGTTTGCGACTGCATCGACGGCCAGCTGCTGCGCGATGGGTGCGTTCCCGTCGGTGACGTCCACGCACGCCTCGGGATACTTTGCATTCGCTAACTCGAGTTCGGAGCAGGTGTATCTTGCAGGGTTACCCAGCACGGTGACACCGAAGAGCGGGGCCAGGACGGCCTCGAAGTAGGTACAGGCAGCGGTGTATTGCCCAAGCCCGGCGGCCAGGTGCGAGCCGTCGCTGGCATAGTCGGCGGGATTGCCCTGCGGCTGTTCGCGCAGCGACTCGACGGCCGTGCCGCAGGGGATGATGACATCGATGTCGCGGTCTTCGGCCAGCCGTCTCGCCGATTCGGCTATCTGCTGCCAGCGGACGAGGCTGCCGTTCCCCGCGATACCCGTCAGCCAGTCGGCGTAGCTGTGGATGATGTGGAAGCCAATCTCCGCCTCGGGCTGCTCCCGGCGGATGATGGCGAGCAGGTCGTCGAGATGTCCGCCCTCGCCGTCGCCCGTCCACAGGTCGTAGAGGTGGGCGTACTCGCTCCGCTGGTGCAGGACGATGAGGTCCCACGGCTGCTCGCGCAGCACCTTGTGAAGCAGGGACTGGTCATGCGGGCCTGCGGCACCTTCGGGGGTCACGACCTGCCTGCCTAGCACGCGGCTGAAGCGGTAAGGCATGGTATCGAGACAGGCGTAGCAGTCGGACCATGTCTTGAAAGAGCCGCTGCTGCGCGTCAGCTTGTAAAGGCTGATGCCCTCCATGTCGATGCCGCTGCCTTCGGCAATCCCCTTCAGCATTGCGGTGTAGTTGTCGGTGTAGGAGTTGCCGATGTCGAGGATGCGGTACGGCTCCTTCACCTCCGTGGCGATGTGCTCTTCCAGCCATGCCTCGCGTGTATTGAACCATGCCCTTGCCTTGTCCAGATGGTCACGGAGGCTGGTGTATTCGCTGTGCCACCGATCAGCATCAAGACGCATTGCTGCGTCAACGGCTCCGGCTTCCTCTGAGATGGCGTAGCCGTCGATGTACGAAAGGATGCCGTCGAAAACGCTGCGTCGGGTTTCTTCCCAAAGCGTGCGGTATGCCTGCCTGAAGGCACCGTTGGCGCTTGAGAGCAAACGGTTGAAAAAGAACCGGTGGTTATGCACGTTCGACCAGTCGTCCTCCATCTGGAAGATGCTGTCGAAGTCCCAAAGTACTGGCATCCTTGCCTTTGAGCCGAGGCTGTCGTTGCATGCGACGAAGATGTTCGAGCCGTAGCAGTCCTCGGTGCCCAGGATCTCATGGGCGAGCAGCCATCGTGCCCATGACTCTACGTCGATGCAGGAGGGGTAGTCGGTGCCCCTGACGGCCTTCTCGATCCCTTCAAGCTCGCGGGTGATGAAGGACAGCTCCTCATCGGTGACATCGTCGGAATCGGGGTACTTGAGCGTCCATCGGAAGTGCGGCATCAGGGAGGACGGGATGCTGAGCGGCTCGAGCCACCAGAAGGGGTCGGACTCGGCGATGAATCCGCTCTTCTCCGTGACGATGCGGCATCGCGTGTTGCGCTCCACGGGTTCGCACAGCAGGTAGAGGCCGCGGTAATCGCCGTTCATCACAAGGTTGACGTAGCGGTGGGCCGGTGTCCACTCCATGCCGATGAGGCGGCCGGTCTCGAAGCCGATGTGCAGACGGAACAAGGGGTCCTTCAGGAGTACCCAGTCACGGTCGGCATACCTTTCCTCGTCACCGCGCAGCAGCAGGTCGGCCTTCCTCTCCAGCTTCACCTTGTAGGGCTTCTTCGGTGTCCAGGCGCTCGAGTTGCCGCGTATCTTGACGCGCATGCCTGTGCTGTCCTTCACATAAGGACCGCTGTCGTAGAGCGTATCGCCGCCAAGGGTGATGACGAGATGTCCCGGTATCTTGGTCACATTGGTGATGCCCATGCCCACGGCTCCCTCTTCCTCGGGCGGAACTGCCCGCTCGCATGTCGGTTCTTCCCCGTCCACGGTTTCTATCGTCACCACGGGAAGAACGAGGGAACGGATGGAATCAAGAGGAATCGATAATGGTGAGGCAAAAGCGGAAGAACACACGAATGGCAGCAGCGAAAGGGTAGCCACTGCAAGAATGAAAGAAAAGGTATACGTTCGGGACATTGGCTTCAACAACGGTATCTATTTAGGATCTTGGACTTTCAACGGGAATGAACTCTTTCCGAGGGCAAACCATTAGTCAGCCAGAGGGTCCTCATTCTGCCATTGAATGCCGTTGATCCAATTTCCCCAGTCAATCAGGATGCCGTTGTAACTGAGAGGCAACACGGCATATTGTGGGTTATCGCTCTGCCTTCTGCGTTTCACATGCACGGCATAGCCATCTGCGAAATGAGGAGTCATACGAAGACAGATGCTCTTGTTGGTTGAAATCAGGTTCACGGAAACCGAAGAACTGGTTATTGGAACGTTTATAATAGAATTGTCGGCTAGTTTGTGGAACAGCTTGATATCATAGATATAGTAGCCCGTTTGTGAGAAGGTAGAGACTGTGGAGTCTATGACACTTGTGCTGAGGCTACATGTTTCAGTGACAGTGGCAGGTATTTTCCCGTTATTTACATCCGCGGCGTTTCCTTTCAAGGCAATTATTCCGCTTCTGAAATAGCTGACGTAGTTCTTACCTGCATAACTGAACGCAAAGCCGTTGGTCGGTCGCATTGACATGTCACCGATGGCTGGAAAGAAAAGACCCACCTTGACATTCCTGTACTCTATGCGGGGGAAATTGTTGTCTCCGATAGCTATCTGTGGCAGGTATGAGCTGTAGGTGCGGATCTGGTTGGCGATGTTGAAGTAGATGTTGTCAAGCGTGACAGTGTGGGCGCACGCCTTGGAGTAGCTGTTCGCGTCTTGCAGAATGAGCGAACAGCTGTCTTCTGAGGCGCTCACGAAGTAGCAGTTGCGGATGGCGGCATTGGAGTACTTGAGAAGCAGTGGGAACTTTTCGTTGTGGTTGGAGGCGTACTCAACCTCGGAGCTGCGCCAGATCACGCCGTCGGCATGGATGCAGTTCGTAACGGTAAGGCCGAATGTCTGGTCGAAGAAGATGCCCCGTATGTCAAGGTTCCAATTCTCACTCGCTGTTCTGTAATGGCCGCATTCGTTGGAAAGCTGCTCAATGCGCCAGGAATCGCCGTGACAGCGCTTGTTGATGACATAGGGAATTTGAGGAATATTCTGCGGAGCGTTATTCAGATACCAGACAGATGTTATTCGGCTGATGCTGACTGCGTCAAGGTAGCAGACCTGTGTAGTGCTCTCATCAACTGTAATCGAGTCATCGGGTGTACAAACCACGGGGCAGATGTGGCTCGTGAAGATGTCATGTATTTCCATCGGGGCGGCAAGGTAGATGAAGCCGAGGACTGTGGCAGGATCAACGGCATCATAGTTGCCCACCCTTACATTACCGATGAAGCCAAGGCGGGGCGGATAGATGAATCCCATGCATGAATTGTCCTTGTCCCAGTTGACATAGAGGATGAACGGGCAGGTGCCGGAGCTTCCCACTCCGGGAACGCTGAAGTTTCCTCCTGTTCCGAGCACAGGCAACAGGGTGCAGCCGCCAAAGTCAACCGAGACACCAAGACGGACATAGAGACTTCGTGAAAGCTTGTATTTGCAGGTGCCGTTGAACACTATGGTTGCGTGGTTATGGATGTGGCTTTTCAAGTCACCGCCAGGCAACTCCGTGAATCTGAAGGCCATCTCAAGGGCACTGGTGTCATCTGTACTGCCATTGCCTACAGCTCCGAACCACTCGGGGCGTACGATTCCGTCAAGCGTTCTGCCGTAGATTGTGCCATTGGTAAGGGTGCCACCATCAAATTGAAGAAAACTTGTGCTGTTGACCGTGGCGGTGATGCCGTTCATATTGAAGTTGTAGCGGATGATGAAAATTGTGTTCGCAGCGTTAAAGGTGCTGCTTGTGATGGTTGTTCCGGAAGCAAGGATGGTCTGTGTCATTGTTGAATAATCTTTAAGTAAAAATGCTTGTTGTCTTGTTTGTTAAAGATAAGTAGGAAAGGACTGAATACTCTATACCATATTCACAATAATATATAAAGTAACGCCCGCGCACGTGAGGGTAATCTCATAGTCTTCAGCATCGGAATAAACTATAACCTTTTCACGAGGATATTAATCATTATTAATTTCAAACTCTCCCTCATACGAGACATCGTCGCATGATATTTCAATACTGTAACTACCTGCGGATAAAGTGTTCGTGAAGTGATAGTAGCCATCGTAGGTATCACCTTGATACAACAAGGTCATGTTTGTCGCATCATAGATTGATACCGTGAATGTGGACTGCTGATCAGCCGTAACGGATACCGACTGGTTCAGTTCAAGCTCAGCATGAAAGACTGGAATTTCTGATTTGTGATGATCTGTAACTGAAATCTGAGAAAGTTCAATCTCTGGTTCTCCACAAATTCCAATAAATGGAATCAACGATAGAAGTAAAAGAAGCATGTGTTTCATAATTGTGGTTTTTATAAGATAATAATGATATGAATTTGCGCTTCAAAGATAGAGGAAAAAGTGTAAAAACGGGCAAAAAAATTCTGTGCAAATTTTGTGCAAATGCAATGCACAAAAAAATGCACAGAGGTGTAAAATTGTACAAATCGTTGATTCTTAGAGGGAATCTATAAAGTCTTGCCAGGAATTGAACTGGGGGGCATCGTGGAGCGCCTTTTTATATAGGCGTGACCTTAGCGAGTAAATGGCATCGTTGGAGCGACTTACAGCTACTGCTATGTCATTGACGGAGAATCCGAACTTCATCAACAGCGAGGCTCTCCATTCTATTTCAGAGAAATCATAAACGCCTTTCAGATTGATAAGGAAATCGGGAAAGCACTTCTGAAGCGTCTGCTCGACAATCTTCCATTCCTCAGGTTTAAGCATCTTGCCATTCTTGCATTTTTCCATAATCATCTGATAAGTGTCGGAACTTCGAAGCGTACTCATTCCCGCATCAACCACACTTTGACGTTTTTCCTTGTCCGCCTGCATGGACGCAAGCAGATATTGCAGTTGTTCGTAGCGAGATGCCAAGTTCCGACGCCTGTTTCTTTCGAATCGGAAAATGTAAAACAGAACAATTATCGAAAGAACAGCGATGATGGACAGGTATCGCAATCTCGATTTCAACGATTCTTGCTTTGCCTTAAGCCGCAAGTTTTCCTGTTCGCGAAGATGATAATTGTAAAGCGAATTGGTCAGAGCTACTACCTCCTCGTCACGCAACTTGCGAACCTTCAGTTCGAGATTGGAGAATTCAGCCATATATCGCAACGCAGCCTTGGTATTGCCATGTTTTGTTTCGTAGTCAGAAAACCAAATGGAAGCGTTCCATCGTGCGAAAACAGACCCCATTTCATATAGCTTCTTGAAGTAAGGAACAGCCTTCTCGCTTTCGCCAATCTTCCAATAATACTCACCATACATTGTACAGATGGTTTCAAAATTACCACGAGTCATTCGGGGCTGGAACAAATGTAGAATCTCAGCTACTTCATCAAACCTCTTGAGCCGAATAAGGCAATGGCATTTCTGTGCAATTAGATCATCAAGATTAATATTATCACTAAACACAGACGCTAATTGTGCTGCCAAATCATAAAAGTGAATGGCTTCTTCATTGTCTCTCGCCGTCTGAAGGACCCCACCAATATCTTGTAGATCCCAAAACATTCCCATTGTATCACAAGCGAGGCTGTCGACTTTATAGGCAAGTTTGAAGCTTTCTAATGCCTCTTTGTACAAATGTTGGTTACGGAGCAGATACCCCTTTTGTGCCAAGATGGTACCCTTCAATTTCTCATATCGTTTGGCATTAGGGACTGGCAGCTTCAGAAGGTCGAGAGCATCCAATGTAGTTTGAGCCTTCTGGAAATAATCGATGGCTTGAGGTGCATCGCCAAGTTCGCTATAGACGCGCCCTGCATAATAATATGCCTCGGGCAGTTTGTTCGGATCGCCGCCATGCTCATAATACTCAAGCACGTCGAGTATCAAACTGTCGGACGTGAGCGGCAAGTCTGCCTTATCCTGTGCCTTGATGGTGAGCAGGTCATAAAGGTGATGCACAGCAGGTGAGGAAGCTGACATCTCAGCCTCAACACGCTGGAGCAAGGCTACGGCACTGTCGGCATTGACATAAGCCAAACTATCCGCAGTCTCGAGAACCGCGGGATATTGCGGATTGTGACTGCATCCAGTGCCAACGACAAGAAAGAGCAGAAGCAAAAAGGGGATAACCTGAGGCATAGTAATTATTTATAGGGAAATTTGCGTGTTGACCATCTCGACACCGAGTTCGCGACTACGCTGACAGGGAGCAGCGGCGGAGGCTGTGATGACGTAGCGACCCGGGACGAGCTGACGTTCACCTTCGGCATCGACCGTTGCAAAGCGCGTAAGGGGGATGGTGAGCTGCACGGTCTGTTCCTCGTCGGGAGCGAGGACAACGTGCTGGAAGGCCACGAGCTGCTGATTGGCCACATGCTGCGTGCTATTGGGCAGAAGCTGTCCTGCCCACGGCGTGGCCACATAGATCTGCACCACTTCATCGACAGCACAACGGCTGGTGTTGGAAAGCGTCACAGCCACCGTTACGTTGTCTGCATCGTGCGAAACGACAGCGACATCGCGATAGCTGACGTGTCCGTAGCTCAAGCCATAGCCGAAGGGGAACTGTATGCCCTCGGTCTGCCACTTGTAGGTGCGTCCCTCCATCGAATAGTCCTCGAAGGGCGGCAACGCCTGATCGCTGGTCGGGAAGGTGATGGGCAGTCGGCCTGAGAAGTTGGCATCGCCAAACAGCACATCGGCCAATGCCGTGCCTCCCTCCTCGCCAGGATACCAGCAGAAGATGACGGCATCGCAGAGCCGACACACCTCGTCGAGTTCGAGAGCCGAGCCTCCACTGACGATGGCGACAATCTTGTTCTTGTGGTCCTTCGAAATCTGACGCAGGAACTCGAGCTGATGCTCGGGGATGCGCAGATCGGGACGATCACCCACATTGGTCGAGGCGATGGCATCGCCCTCTTCGCCTTCGAGCAGTCCCGACACGCCCAACGAGACGATGGCTACGTCCTTGAGTGTGGCTTCGCGAATGGCGTAGTTGATGGGATTGAGGTTGGGACACGTGCCCTGGAATCCAACCATGTGATAGATCTTGGTGCCTGCCGAGACACGCTCGGCGATTCCTTCGAGATAGGTTACCATGCGCGACGAGATGCCGTAGTAGTTGCCCATCAGCGCAAAGGTGTCGGTGGCGTATGCTCCACCCACATAGAGACTCTCGAGATCCTTGCGGAGCGGGAGCGTCCGGTCGTTCTTGAGCAATACCATGCCCTTGCGGGCTGCCTCACGAGCCAGGGCGCGGTGTGCCTCGCACTCGATGACCTCTTCGCCATAGTTGCGATAGGGTGACTCGTCGTCGGGCAGCAGAATGCCGAGCTTCTCGCGTGTCATATAGGCATTGAGCAGGGCGCGATCGACATCGGCTTCGGAGCAAAGTCCACGCTGCACGGCTTCGTAAAGCGAATGGTGGCACCAGCCTGCATCAACGTCGCAGCCTGCCGTGATGGAGAGAGCCGAGGCTTCGGCGTAGTCTTTGGCCAGATGGTGGCCGGTGCAGATGTCCTCGATGGCACAGCTGTCGCTCACGACGTGGCCCTTGAAGTGCCACTTGTCGCGCAGCACCTCGGTGAGCAGATAGTGGCTGCCCGTGGCCGAATCGCCATAGACGGCATTATAAGCCGACATCACGCTCTCGACCTTCCCTTCCTTCACACAAGCCTCGAAAGCGGGAAGATAGGTCTCGAAGAGGTCGCGTTTGGCGGGGTTGACGTTAAAGCCGTGGCGCAGCTTCTCGGGACCGGAATGTACGGCATAGTGCTTGGCACAGGCCGCCGTCTTGAGAAAGGCGGGGTCGTCGCCCTGCATACCGCGGATGAACTCGACGCCCATGCGGGAGATGAGCAGGGGATCCTCACCATAAGTCTCCATGCCGCGTCCCCAACGCGGGTCGCGGAAGAGGTTGACGTTAGGCGACCAGTAGGTCAGGCCGGCATCTTCGCCATAGTTGCCAATCTGCTGGGCGATGTTGAACTTGGCGCGTCCTTCGGTCGAGACGGCTTCGCCGATGCGGCGGGAGAGCTCGGGATCGAAGGTGGCGGCCTGTCCGATGGGTTCGGGAAAGACGGTGGCTCGGCCACAGCGTGCCACGCCGTGGAGCGCCTCGCTCCACCAGTTGTAGGGCTTGATACCGAGGCGCTCGATGCCTGGGGCTTCGTGGAGCAACTGATTGCACTTCTCTTCGAGCGTGAGCTTCGAGAGGGTTTCTTGTGCGCGTTTGCGCAGGGTGTCTTGAGTCATAATTATTGAGATTCTAGATAATCTAGAGATTCTAGAAAGACTAGAGTGTCTTGACCAGCTTAGCGCACGCTGTCGAGCAGCTCCTGCGAGGGGCACTCGAAATTGGTGATGCCGAGCTTGATGGCGCGAAGCTTGTCGAGGTCGTGGACAGCGGGCTCAACGTCGTCGGGGAAGGGCAGACAGGAGAAAGTCTGGAAGTAGAGGAGGCAGCCGTCCTTCCACCACTGCGCATCGCGCGTCTGGATGCGGAGACGGCGCTGGATGTCGGTGAATGTGTCGGCGTCGATCTGTCCTTGGCAATGCTCCCAGTCACGCTGCATGGCGCGAGCCTCGTCGAGGCCGTGCTGATAGTGATGACAGAGCGCATTCCACAGGCTCTCACGTGCCACGCGGTCGCCATAGCGATGCTGGATGGTCTTGCCCCACGGTACATGATGGAACCAGAGCAGCAGCTCGTAAGGACAAGCGTCGATATCGTCGAGCACACGGGCATAGTCTGCAGGATACTGGCCGGTGGCATTCGAGCCTGTCGAGGAACGGTTGAAGCCCAGTCCCTCGCGGTCGGCCTTGGCATAATAGCTGGGCATCCAGTCGGGACGTGCACCCGGGATGTCGCAATAGGGTTCGGGACCATAGTGATGACCCCAAGCGAACTGATGATGCAGGCCAAGGGGCATCATGTAATCGACGATGGCTTCGCGACTGCGCAACATCATGCGCTTGACGCTTGCAAGGGCCTTGTCGGCAGCTGCATCGCTACAATCGGCGAAGAGCGTCTGACGCGCCCATTCTTCGGCAATCTGACAAGGAGTGAGCTCGTCGTTCCATGCGAGGCGACCGAAAGCATACCAGTTGCTCTGCGCCATGACGTTGCCGCACCAAGAGGGACTGTTGCCGATGTTCGACACGGCGCTGATGGCCGTAAGGGCGCGGGCTGGACTGGTGGCATTGTTGATGGGACAATGAGCGATGTCCTTGATCTGCTGGAGGAACTCGGTCCACATCGGGGCGAGATAGGCGATGTGGTTGCTGTGGCCGAGATATTCCTGCGTAATCTGCCATTCGGCCATCTGACGTGTGTGTGGCATGGCACCAAAGAGGGCGCTATAGGCTTCGCGCGGCTGGAAGTCGATGGGGCCGTTCTTGATCTGGATGATCACATTGTCGAGGAACTGTCCGTCGAGGGGCTGGAACTCGAGATAAGCCTGCTTGGCGCGGTCGGGGTCGGACGGGCTATAGACGAAGGCACGCCACATGACGATACCACCATGGGGCTTCAAGGCCTTGGCCAACATATTGGCCCCTTCGGCATGGGTGCGTCCGAAATCATTCGGACCGGGCTGGCCTTCGGAGTTGGCTTTGACAAGGAAGCCTCCGAAGTCGGGTATAAGTTTGTATATCTCCTTTACCTTGGCAGTCCACCAGCGCTGCACATCCTTGTTGAGCGGATCGGCTGTACTGAGTCCACCGATGACCATGGGCGAGGCGAAGTTGATGGCGAGATAGGTCTTCATGCCGTAGGGACGCACGACGTCGGCCATCTTCTTCACTTCGAGCAGGTATTCGGTTGTAAGCACCTTGGGCGAAGCGTTGACGTTGTCGGGCACGAAGGCATTGATGCCGATGGAGGCATTGGCGCGGGCATAGTCGCGCAAATGGTCGAGCGAAGGGATCTCGGGCGCATCCTTGGGCTGGAGCAAGTCCTCTTCGTTGACTTCGCCATCGGCGTTGCGGCGCATCTGGTCGGCGCTGTTGCGCCAGAAGATGGAGCGACCGGCATAGCCGCGCTCGATGGTGCCGTTGAGGTTGTCCCAATGGTTGAGGATGCGGATGTCGTAGGAAGGCTTCTCAACGAAAGCGGTGTCGGTGACGTTGGCTCCTATCTGCTGCAGGCGCAGGAGATGATAGGCGCCATAGAGCATGCCGATATCGGTGGCCGAGAAGATGGTGGGTTTTCCTGCCTTGATCGTGATGCTGAACGAGCCGACGGGTTCGTCCTTTTTTCTTATCTTGGCGAAACAAAATTCAGGTTCTCCACCTTTCCAGTTTTGTGCAAGCTCGGCCTTGGCAATCCCAAGGGTGCTGGTGGCAGTGGGCGCTGTGCCCTGCAGCCATAGCTGTGAGCCATCGTGGGCGGACATTGTGCCGAAAAACGCCAGCGACAGGCATGTCAGTAGCGTGAAGTGTTTCTTCATGACAATATTATATTATAGGTATTATTATTTGATGTTTTCGTGGGGAACTTCGCTTCTTTCTAAGTGTTTATTTCTAATTCTTGTGAAAATGGCAGGAGACTGCGGGCTCAATGCCCTGTCTCTGCTGCCGGAAAATGAGCTGCCTCAATGGCAGCAGAAAATTGCACTTCGTGCAGAAAATCCTTCGGGTCGATGTGTGACTAGTGCAGAACATCTGACCAGTCAAGTCGATAAGACAAGTCAAGGTGACAAATCAGGTACCCAGTTTATTTTTTGCCCGTAGGGCAATTTTTTGCAGGTATTGGACCTGCTCATTTTCCGGCAGAAACAACCAAGCCATTGGGGCCGAGGTTGTCTGCCATTTTCACCTCCTTTTACTTGTTATAACTCGTCTTTGTTTTCTTTCTATCGAAATATACGGTGCAAAGATAAGGAATAATTGAGGAAAAAGCAAACTTCGTTGTATCAAATTTCTTGAATTGCATCAAATAATAGACTGATGCCAAAAAACGATACCTTCATTTAGCTTGAAAGCTTTTGAAAGTATCGTCCTTTAACATCACATGTAATAACTCCTACTATTCCTAATTCTTCACCATCTCGGTGGGGATGCGCTCATCGCTCTTCAAGGCGCGGATTTGTGCTTGGGAGTCGTTGCCCACGGGACGGATGGTGAAATCGGGTGTGTTGTAGGAATAGAGCGACTGGGTGTAGAAACGCTTGGGGTCGCGCTGCGGCAGCAGGAAGGGCTTGGTGGCTTGTCCGTCCTGGCCGATTGAGGACAGATAGATGCGGGAGTAGCGTCCGTCGTCACGTCGGCTGGTGAATAGGAACCATCCGCCGTCGCTACTCCAGTTGTGGAAGCTATCAGCACGGTCGCTGTTGACGATGGTGAGCGGCTGACGCTGACCAGTCAGCAGGTCAAGGAGCCAGAGGTCACATTCGGGATGCCAGATGGTGAAATAGCCGTAGTCGGCAAGGGTGTACATCAGGTAATGTCCATCGTAGGAAGGACGCGGCCAACTGACGCTCTTCCCCTCGGCAGCTGCATTGATAAGCGTATCGACCCGCTGGCCGATATGGCCTGTGGCGGGGTCGAAGCTCACGCGACACAGGCTGTAGCGTTCCTTGTCGTAGTCGGTGGGATAGACTTGTCGGCGAGCGGTGACGAAATAGAGCCATCGGCCGTCGGGCGAGAATGCCGGACAGTTCTCGGCCCAGAGTTTCTTCATGATGAGAGAGTCGCCGATGATCTGATGGTTTTCGGTGTCATAGACAAACACATCGGAGGAGGAGTCATAGACCTCGACCACATTCTCCTTGGTAGTGTGGAACATCTGTGAGGTCTTATTGGTGGAGAAAGCACAATAGCGTCCATCGGGATGCCAATAGGGATAGACCATGGTGCCGCCCAACGAGTCGTTGACGGCCTTGAGCAGCTCGTCCCTACCATTGGTATGGATCAATGTCGCACCATGCTCACCTCGGACGTGGAAGACATGCTGGTCGGGATTGGCACGGTTGGACGTGTGGCAGTTGATGCACATCCCTTCGTTTTCCCAATTGTCGAGGAGAGACTTCTCCTCAAATGTGCTTAGCTCGCGCTCATAGATTCCCATGAGGCCGAACATCTCGTAGCCGGGGGCGATGCGACGATATGTGATACCCCAGTCGGGCAAATCGGCCTCGGAGACATGAATACTGAAGTCGCGGTAGCGTGTCCATTTTCCGTCGCGTTTTGCACAAACGGTCAGGTTAAGCTCACGCCCACGATTCTGCTCCAAAAGGGAGTGCCACGACTGGATGTCGAAATCGGTGCAGGCTCCTTTGGAATAAAGCATGCCCCCATCAACTCCATTCACCACGACATCGATGGCTGTAACACTATCGTCGGCCATGGCGAAGTTGAGGGGTGCGATGCCTACAGGGATGGTGACATCGACATAATCGGGATAGATGACGGGCAAGGCATCAACAAACGCTGCATCCTGCGGGCCGGAGCAAGCGGCAAGCACACCGAGGGTGAGCAGCAGGCTAAAGGAAAAACTCGTCTTTCTTGCTATCATGGATTTCACGAAGTTTTTGATATGAGGGGAACTCTGCAATTTTTTCGGGATGCTCGACCAGAGGTCTCAAGCGTTTTGCCCAAGGACGGCAGTCGTCGTATTGCTCGCCTATCTTGATGTATTTCATGGCAAGATCGTATTCATGGGTGATGATGGCTACTTCGGTGAGGCGTTTCAAGGCACGGCTGTTGGGACGTTCGTTACGCATGGCGACCATCGCATCGAAAGCAGCGCGACGGGCCATATTGACCATGCCGAGCTGCAGGTAGATGTCGCTCATCATCAATGCCGAGGTTTCGCTACCCAAGACACCGTGGGAATCATCGAGGCACTTGTCGAGTTCGACACGGCTGCACTTGCCCAAGTGCCACGAAGCGAGGCGCACGACATTGTAGCAGGCTTCGGACTCAGTGGGTGTGAGCCGATTCTTCTCGACAATCTTCGCCCATTGTTTCTGCTGCAGGAGCTGGTCGTACTCATGTTCCTCTTGTGTTCCATCGGCAATCTGAGGCGCACGGTGGCAACCACCGCAAAGGAGACACAGGAAGAACAGCAGAAGAAATGTTTGCCATCGGATAGCTAAAAGCCGTTTCATCATATATAAATAAATATAGGATTAAGACAGAAAATAGAGTGCTGCATCTACCGACGCAGCACTCATTATTATTCTGATGTTGGTAGGATTATATTTCTATAAGCCTGGCACATCATTAATTGCTTCCAACGTATGCCGGGTTCTGATCGCAAGCCTTGTTCTTATCGATCTCATCCTGTGGAATCGGCATATCCATCTTCAGGTCGTTGTATTCGTAGTCACGATTGGTCCAGGGCACATCCTTCAGATCCTCAACGCTCTGCTTAGGATAGTTGGTCTTTACGTGGTCGGCCATGAAGCCAGACTTCTGCATATCCGGACGGAGACACCACTCGCAGTTGAACTCCTTACGGCGCTCGGTGTTAACAGCCACCTTCCAAACCTCTGAAGAGAAGCCCTTCTGAGCAGCATACTTGGTGTAGTAGGTCTTGGCATCCTCAACAACAGCACCATTGCTGCCGAAAGGAATAGGATACTCGGTGCGTGTCTTGTAGAACATACCGCCATCATGCTCAGTCTCTTCACGACCAACCCAGTTTGCGAACTCGTTATAGTAAGGCAGGTACTTGGCAGTCAGAGCAGCCTCGTTGCCATCCTCGAGCAAACCGAAGGCACGATTACGCAGGGTGTTGATCTGTGCCCAGCCTTCAGCCTCGTTACCTGTACGGAAGCAGCATTCAGCATAGTCGAGCATTACGTTAGGCAGACGCTTCCAATAAATTGGTGTTGGGCTCCAGTGACCGTCAGCCCAGCCCTTATAGTTAGCAGAAGCAGTACGCCACATCTTAGAACTCCAAATAGCAGGTGCCCATTCACCGTTGTTGAAGTGGAACTGCTTGGTAGCGGTACCAGACTGGCCCTTACCGAGAACCTCCTGCAGATAGGGGTTCACACCGTAAACAGCAGGCTCAATCCAGTCGGCATACTGAGGATCGTAGGCAGGATTCTCGGGATCGATCTGAGGAACAGCACCTGTGTAGCAGGAACCAACACGACGCTTGTCACCCTTCTCGTAGCAGGAGTACCACTCCCAAGAGAGGTAGAGTGAACCCCAACCGCCGTTCTCAGGACATGCGGTGTACCACTTGAGCATCAGCTTGGAGGTCAGGTTACCCCACTGGCCCCAGTTGGTACCTTCGTCAAGTTGCTCAACCCAGATAGCCTCGGGTCCCCATGCAGAAGCGGGATCCCACAGCGTGGTGAACGACTCATTCAGTTTGTATGTGCCACTGTTCAGAATCTGCTTGAAGCAGTCTGCTGCCAGTTTGTAGCACTTCTCAGGTGTATCAGATGCGGGGTCGTTACCCTCATGAGGCTTCATATCGTTAGAACCATCAGACATACGATAAGCTTTCCACATGTAGGCATCTCCCAGATAAGCCAGAGCCATACCCTTAGTAGCACGGCCGTACTCGCCATCCAGAGGTTTCCAGTCAAGCTTTTCAGCAGCCTGCTTGAAGTCGTTGATGATGAAGTCCCACATCTCGGTATAGGTAGCTGCACGAGCCTTTTCAGGATCACCGAAGTTGTCTTCCTCAGTCAGCATAGGTACACGACCGAAAGTAGTAGCCAGCCAATGGTAGAAGAATCCACGGAGAGCCTGGCACTCACCTTCAAGGCTCTGACGAACGTTGGGAGAAAGATTCTCTGCATCCTTAATACCCACCATGTAAAGGTTGGCACGGACGATTCCATGATAAACATGCTTCCAACCGCTGAGGAGCTCGCTCGAGCCAGAGTTCCAAGCCTGTACGTTCCAGTTTTTATCCCAACCGGTGGCCTGGGTGTCGATTGTGGGATGACAACCTGTGAAGAGGTTGGGCTTGAAGCCCCAGTCTCCATCGTAAGAGTCATTCGGGAACATCATATCGTAAACGCCGTTCAAGCCCTTCTTGGCATTGGCATCGTTCTCATACATGGCATCTGAAGAGACAATCTCATATTGATCAACCTCCAGGAACTCATCGTTGTCGCAGGAGGTCAAACCGAACCCCATGAACAGCGCACTTCCGATAATGAAATATCTTGTCTTCATATCTGTTTACTTATAAATATTTCTAATTCTATTTATCACACAATAATTAGAAGGTTACGTTGACACCACCCATGAAGGTACGTGGCTGTGGATAACGACCAGTGTCAAGACCAGTATAGAGAACAGAGCCGCTACCGCACTCAGGATCGCCATACTTGTTGTAGCCAGAGAAGGTGAACAGGTTGTTGACACCTACGTAAACACGGAACTTCTGAACAAAGAGGTTCTTTGCAATCTTCCTTGGCAGATTGTAACCAACCTGGAAATTAGCAATACGGAGGAAATCGCCGTTCTTCACCCACATGTCGCTGACACGGAAGTTGCGGTTGGAGTCGATGATAGACAGGCGTGGGAGCGAACCGCTACCATTACGGAAGGCTGCGTCATAAGACTCCTTCAGGATGTTAGGTGTGCACTGGTCATCAAGCTGACGCATAGAGCTCATCTTCATGGCTGAGTAAGACAGAATGTCCTGACCCAGAACACCGTACATATAGAGGTTGAAGTCGAAGTCCTTATAAGTAGCACCGATGTTCAGACCGAAGTTCAGCGTGGGGAAGCCGTTGCCGAGGATCTGGCGGTCGTTGGTATCAATTCTCTTATCGCCGTTGACATCCTTGAACTTCACATCACCAACTGCAAGAGGATGGTCGGTGTCAACCTTTGTCATTTCATCATTAGGAATGCGTGGATCGTCGGTTGGCAGCGATGCCAGGTAAGCGGCCAGATCAGCCTCATCCTTGATGATACCGTCGGTCACATAACCGAAGAATGAACCGATAGCCTCACCTTCCATGCTGATAGAGTGGTTGTTCCAGTCACCGTTACCGTCGATAGCACCTACCTGAGAACCATCAATATAGGCACCATTGCTAGAGCAGGTGGCATACAGAGGCTCACCATTACCCATTCTCTTTACCTTATTCTTAATAGTAGAACCAGTCAGACGAGCGTTGAAGCCGAAGTCCTTATTGAACTGCTTGTGATAACCTACGGCAAACTCGAAGCCCTTGTTCTCAATCTCACCGTCGTTGGTGTAGATCTGAGTGTAACCTGCTGTCGGACGGAGCGGACGATAGAGAAGCAGATCCTTGGTGTTCTTGACGAAGTAATCCAAAGTGATATCCCAGTCGTTCAGGAATGCAAAGTCGATACCGAAGTTGGTCATCTCAGTGGTCTCCCACTTCAGGTTGGTATCTACGAGGTCAGAAATCCAACCACCTTCACGCTGACGGTTGCCACCGAAGGCACCAGCATAACCTGGAGAAGTAGTATAGAAGTTGTAACCGCAGTTACCACCATCCATGTTCAGGGCTGCGATAGACTTACCAGCAACACCACCTGCGTTACCTGTCTGACCCCAACCTACACGGAGCTTCAAATTGTCAACAAATTCGTTGTCCTTCAAGAATGGCTCCTCGCTGATACGCCAAGCACCAGCCACTGAGGGGAATGTACCCCAACGGTTACCACCACTGAAGTTAGAGCTACCGTCCTTACGGATGGTACCAGTAAGGATGTAACGGTCCAACAGGTTGTAAGTAGCACGGGCGAAATAAGAGATGGTATGCGTATCTGCATTGTAAGCACCATTACCCTGAATATCATCGGGCTTGTTGCTCAAGCGGATGTTACGGTTAAAAGAAGAGTCGAAGTCACGGGCGCTAGCACTTACCCACTGGCCCCAAGACTTGCCAACCTCATTACCGAGCATGACGGTCAGGTTGTGAATATCGTAGGTGAGATTATAGGTGAGGTAAGTTTGAACACCGAGGCTATAGCCGTGGCTATTGTTCAGAGAGAAAGCATAAGTCTGGTCTGAGCCAGAAGGAATCAACATCTCCTGCCACTGGCCGTTAATCTGGTTCCAACGCTCACGTCCACCAGTGAAGTCTGAACTGTTGTTACCCCAGTAGGTATAGGTGCCCTGGCTGCGGACATCGAGCTTGTGATGCTCGGTCTCCAGGAAAGTCAGGTCAACAAAGCCTGTGGTCTGGATACGGTCGTAACCGTTGCGAGCACGCTCGCTGTTTTCCATCTGCGTTGCGTATGGGTTAGCAGCGATAGAGGTGTTACCTTCCCATCCGTTAGGAGTCATCAGGTAACCGGCACCGTATGTTCCGTCAGGATTAACGAGGTTGACATGAACCATACCTCTGCTTGGATCGTTCTGGTCGTAGTAGTCCAGCGTAGGAGTCATCGAAGCGAAGTCACGGAGAGAAGAAAGGTTCTGGTTGTTACCCATTCCAGCATTGGAACCATGGCTCTGGCTGTGAGTGTAGTTGATGTCACCACCGACCTCCAGGAACTTGTTCACCTTAGAAGATACGTTAGCACGTGTGGTGAAGCGCTGATAGTTGGTATTGATAACCAGACCATCGATGTCGTTGAAGCCGAACGAGATGTTGTACAAAGTCTTGTCGTTACCGCCGTTAACCGAAACGCCATAAACCTGCTTCAGGGCAGCACGAGTCATCTCCTTCTGCCAGTCAATTTCCTGTGCACCGCTGGGGTTGTTCCAGAGCTGATTGATGAACATGGAGCCATCGTTGCTCTTGGCCTCCTTGATTGCAGTTGCATACTGGGTCAAACCCATCACGTCGAGGGTATAAGGCAGTGTCTGCAGACCCCAGTCGGCGGTAATGTTGATATTGGTGTGACCCCTCTGGCCATGCTTGGTGGTGATCATGACAACACCGTTGGCACCAGCCGAACCGTAGATTGCGGTGGCGGAAGCGTCCTTCAAGATCTCGATACGCTCGATGTCGGCGGGATTCACAAAGTCGGCGCTGTTGCCAACCTGAACACCATCGACAACGTAGAGAGGAGAGGCATCGCCATTGATGGTGCCGATACCACGGATGCGGATGGCAGTCTTTCCGTCAGGAGAACCGTCCTGCTGAGAAACCATCACACCAGCGGCTGCACCCTGCAGGGCCTGACCGATGTTCTGAGGAACACGCTTCATCACAGCATCCTGGTCAACGGTAGCAACCGATCCAGAGATGTCGCTCTTTCTCATCGTACCATAACCAACGACTACTACGTCCTCAAGGGCGCGGCGGTCCTCCTCAAGGGTGACCTTCATGCCGTTCTGAGCAGGAAGCTCCTGTGCGAGATAGCCGATGAACGAGAAATGCAGTTTTGCGCCTGCAGGCACATTGATTGAGAAGTTACCATTGAGATCCGTAATGGTACCGTTGGTCGTTCCAGACTGAACGACGTTAGCGCCAGTGACGGGCTCTCCCAGGTCATCCAACACTTGTCCCCGAATAGTCACATTCTGAGCAATGACCATCACTGGGAACATCACGAGCAATACGAGGGCATACAACATGTTGCATGCTCGATTCCCGAACAAAGATTGACAGGTGATTTTCATAAATAATGTTTTTAAATGAAATTGTATGTAATTGTAAAAGTGGTTGTACGTATATGATAGCACTCAACAATAGCATGGAAATACTGAACCGAGCATATATTCGGTGCAAATTTCCGACTGCAAACATAGCGCATTTTTTTCGGAATTCCAAAATTTTTCTTTTAACTTTTTTAAGAATTTGACGATTTGGACGCAACAATAGGATATTTGTAACAAAATAGGGGGTGTTTATGGAGTCTTAAACTAAAGGAATTGCAATAATTTCACGTTTGAAAGGACACAATCCACGTAAAAAGAATTTAACACGATGCAAGGTATTTTTTTACCACACATTTATATATATAATAATGGAAAGCTTGTAACGATTTGGATCAAAACACAGATTCCGAAATTAACTTATTGTACTATTTAGGTATTATCCCCAGTCGATGAAAAAGAATATGAAATCGAAGGGAAATGAATATACTGCCCAAACTCGTCACCCATCAACAACGGCGGCTTCTATTTCAACATTTTGAGATAATAATCCGACGAAAATTCGGAGTTAATGATTTTTAACATTGCCGCTTATTGTATATGTTACGATATACTCGCAGCCCTTTGTTTTCAATACTTTATATAACAATAAGTCTCGCTTATTGTACAAAAACCGATAACCCCAGAAAAGATACCATAAAAATAATGTCGAAAAAATTTGGCTGGAAGTGAAAAAGATATTATCTTTGCATCGCAAATCAACACTGAGCAAGTAACACTTATATAGGTTTGCGCTCGATTTACATTATCTAATTCCAATCCACCGATCAACATGGACAAGGATGCTCTGAACTTCGACCCGCACGTCTCGGTAGACTGCGTGATACTCGGCTTTGATGGCGATTCACTTCAGGTGCTCCTATCCCGTCGTGGCAATGAGGTGCCCGAAGAGCAATACAACAACCTCAAGCTCCCAGGGCGCCTCTTGCACACGGACGAAGATTTGGACGAAGCAGCCCTCGACATCATCACCAGTGTAACAGGCAAATGTCACCCACTCGTCAAGCAATTCCGTGCTTACGGCTCCCCTTCCCGCACCTCCAATCCGAAAGATGTGCTTTGGCTTGAGACGGCCATCAAACAGAAGATTGGCCGTATCGTCACCATCTCCTACCTGTCGCTGATGCGCATCACCAACCGCACTCCACATCGCAAAGATGCGGAAACACTAGCATCGTACCCCGACAAGGCATGGTATCCGGTACAGGATCTTCCACAACTTGCCTTTGACCACAACCTCATCATCCAGGACACCCTTCAGGAATTATACCGGATGGCAGGTCAGCAGCCGCAGATGCTCTTTGAGATGATGCCTGCCAAGTTTACAGCGGCCCAGTTGCGCCGACTGCACGAGCAGGTGAGCGGTAAGAAGATTGATGTCCGCAACTTCGCCAAGCTTGTTATGAACAAGCCTTACATTGTGCCCCTCAACGAATGGGAACAGAATGTAAGCCACAGAGCCGCTCGCTTCTATCGTTTCAAGCCATAGACATGGTTTGGACACGAACACTTGTCTAAACATGTCATCTAACTCACATCTTCAAACCATTAACTATAACAAATTATGAATCTACTGTTAGGATATGACGTGGGCACGTCATCAGTAAAAGCCTCTCTCGTCGATGCACAGACCGGACAGACCATAGCAAGTGCACAGTACCCCGACGCTGAAGCTCCAATCCTTGCCAAGCAAGCAGGATGGGCCGAACAGGAGCCTGAGATGTGGTGGGACGAGCTCGTTCAAGCCACCAAACGTGTAGCTGAGAAGGCTGCCGCAGTATCTTCACTTAAGGAAGTCAAGGCCATCGGCATCTCGTATCAGATGCATGGCTTGGTTTGCGTTGACAAGGACGGCAAACCTTTGCGTCCAGCCATTATCTGGTGCGATGGTCGCGCCGTGCCTTATGGCAATGCTGCCTTCAATGCCATCGGCGGCGACAAATGCCTCAGCCATCTGCTCAACAGTCCCGGCAACTTCACAGCCGCCAAGCTGGCTTGGGTAAAAGAGAACGAGCCGGAACTCTTCGAGAAGATTTATAAGATCATGCTCCCCGGCGATTATATCGCTATGCGACTCTCGGGTGGTGACAAGAAAACCACCATCTCTGGACTCTCGGAAGGTATGTTCTGGGACTTCAAGAACAATGAGGTCTCGAAAGATGTGATGAACTATTTCGGCTTCCCCGAGTCAGTCATCGCTGATATCGTTCCCACTTTCTCGATACAGAGCCGTGTCTGCAAAGCCATTGCCGACGAACTGGGACTGCCCGAAGGCACCCCCATCAGCTATCGTGGCGGCGACCAGCCGAACAATGCCCTTTCGCTCAATGTGATGAAGCCAGGCGAAGTGGCAGCTACCGGCGGCACTTCAGGCGTGGTCTATGGCGTACTCGGCGATGTCAACTATGATTCACTCAGCCGTGTCAATACTTTTGCACATGTCAATCACAACCAGCCCGACACCCGCCTTGGCGTACTCCTTTGCATCAACGGCACTGGCATCCTCAATGCTTGGGTGAAACGTACCATCGCTCCCGAGGGCATCAGCTACAGCGCAATGAACGATCTGGCCGAGAGTGTTCCCGTGGGTGCTGAAGGCCTCAGCGTCATCCCATTTGGCAATGGTGCCGAACGTGTACTCCAGAACGTTAACCGTGGTGCCAGCCTTCATGGCATAAACTTCAACATCCATAAGAAGGCGCATATCATCCGTGCCGCCCAAGAAGGTATCGCATTCTCATTTGCCTACGGCATGGAAATCATGGCAGGCATGGGCATGGACATCAAGACCATCAAGGCCGGTCACGCCAACCTCTTCCTTTCGCCACTCTTCCGCCGCACCTTGGCAGCAGTGACGGGCGCAAGCATCGAACTCTACGAAACCGACGGCTCAGTGGGCGCAGCTTACGGTGCCGGCATCGGTGCTGGCATCTATAAGGACAGTGACGATGCTTTCAAGACCTTGAAGCACATTGCCACAGAGAATCCCGTCGAAGATGTTGCAGCTTACAAGGAGGCCTACGAGCGCTGGAAGGCTTGTCTGTAAACTATTGTTTGCCTTAACCCATATCCATAGAAAGGGAGCCGTAATGACTCCCTTTCACCATATCTTTTTTTGGTACAATGAAACGACTCTCACTTTTTTTGTTCATCTCTCTGCTCTCTCCTGCCCTGCTGGGGCAGGTAATCATCAATGAAGTTATGCAGTCGAACATCGACTGTACGATGGATGACATCAACGAGTTTCCCGACTCATGGGTGGAACTTTACAACACCGAATCAAATGGAACGGCCATGCTCTCGAACTATTCCCTTGGCACTCAACGCGACGGCAGCGATGCCTGGGCACTACCTGCCCGAGGTCTCGTCTCGCATGGCTATATTCTCGTCTTCTGCGATAAGGAAGCAACAGGTTTGCATACCTCCTTCCGTATCGACTCGGGCAAGGGAGCCTGCGTTTATCTATTCAGATCTAATGGAGAAATCGTTGACTCGGTCTTTATCGAAAAAAAACAACCTGCCCCCAACATTTCGTATGGCCGTGAAACGGATGGCTCCGAAACATGGGGATATCAATATACCCCTACCCCAGCCACTACCAACTGCGGACAAATCTGTACCGAGATTTTGGGCGAACCCATTTTCAGCGAACATGGACGTGTGCTGACCAAATCGAAAACCTTCACGCTTACTCTCACCTTGCCCGAAGGCACACCCGAGGGCACCCAGATACGTTACACGACCGACGGCAGCGAACCAACCCTTTCAAGCCAGTCTTATGTTTCGCCCATCTCGTTCTCATCGACACGTGTAATCCGTGCCAAACTTTTCTGCGACGGCTATCTCTCGCCACGTTCCACCACCCAGTCATACATCTTTATGGGACGTGAGATGACATTACCCGTCATCTCGATTGTCACCAACAACAAGTACTTCAACGACTCGAAGATTGGGATTTACGTCAACGGCACTTACAGCAGCTCCAAGAAGAACTACGAATACAACTGGCGACGACCCATCAACTTCGAGTACTTCACTGAAAGCGACAGCGCGAGCCAACTTAACCAACTCGGCGAGACACGCGTGGCCGGAGCAGCTTCTCGAGGCCAAAAGCTCAAGACACTTGTCGTCTATGCCAACAAACGCTTTGGCGAGAAGCACCTCAAATACGAGTTCTTCCCCGACCAGCGCCCTGGGGAAAAGAAGTTCAAGTCCATCATGCTGCGCAATGCAGGCAATGACTTCGACTATCTATATATGCGCGATGCCATTTGTCAGCGCACCATGGCCTCACATGCCGACCTCGACTGGCAGGCATGGCAGCCCGCCATCTTTTTCCTCAACGGCTCCTACAAGGGCATCCTCAATATCCGTGAGCGCAGCAATTCGTCGAATATCTACACCAACTACGACGGCCTCGAAGACATCGACATGATCGAAAACTGGTGGGATCTCAAGGAAGGCACATGGGATAACTACATAGATTTCGTGCACTTCTATAAAGAAAAAGGACATACCTGGGAAGAATACGACAAGCTCATGGACCTCGATGAATACATCAACCTGATGGTGATGAACCTCTACTACAACAACTTCGACTTCCCAGGAAATAACTTTATGATGTGGCGTCCCCGCGAAGAGGGGGGACGATGGCGCTTTGTAGCCAAGGATGTGGACTACGTCATGGGGCTGTATGGGCAAGGCACTTCGAGCTATCAGATTTTCAAATGGCTCTATAATCCCAACTATGACTCCAGCCACAACTGGGATGCGAACAGCTATGATCACACA
This sequence comes from Bacteroidales bacterium, assembly GCA_017561935.1. Taxonomy (GTDB): domain Bacteria; phylum Bacteroidota; class Bacteroidia; order Bacteroidales; family UBA3663; genus Liminaster. Next base: position 27,805 of record JAFZBE010000046.1, read on the forward strand.
CTTCTTTTCCGCCGTCTGATGGAGAACGAAGATTTCCTGCGCGTCTTTACCGACCGCTGTGCCATCTATATGGGCGACTTCCTCAACTTAGATGGCACATGGGAGGTGTGGGAGCCGATGTACAAACTGATCAAGACAGAATATCCTACACATCGCAAACTCTTCAACCAATGGTGGCCCAACTATGACAGCGAGTTATCGAATGCCAAGAACTGGGTGAAGGGACGCACGTCGAGCTTTTATTCTCAGGTGGCCAACTACTATTCATTGGGCACACCTATAGTTACTGACATCAACAAGCAGATGGCCGATACTACACTCGCCGACCTAACCATCACCTTCAATGACGTTCCCCTCTCGAAGGGACGCTTCGATGGCAAGTACTTTCCCAGCCGCGAAGTAACCATCGAAGGCACACCGACACTTGACGAGGATGGCAATCCCATCGGTTCGCGTATAGTGACAGGATGGACCGTCGTGACCTATAACGGGTCATCATCCACTCCACAGCATTTCGATGGCAATATCTGCCATTTCACCATGCCCGCTTCAGCAAGCCGAATCGCCATCAATGCGACCTTTGGACAAAGCGAAGGACTTGAAGACATCACCATCGACCACGACAACTCATCAAGCGAAATCTACGATTTGAATGGCAACCGGCTCGACGCATTGCAGCAGGGTGTAAATATCGTGCGGTTGCCGGATGGCAGCGTCAAGAAGATATTTGTGCGGTGAAAACCATTATAACCTAAATAGCGGTCGCAGGCCAATAGGCTTGCGACCGCTTTCAATATTATAAAATGAGGAATTACTTAACGGTGATGGTCACCACGCTGTGGGCAGGAAGTGTCACGAGCAACTGCCCCTTCTTATCAACCTTGGCCCCCTTGAACGCTGCAGGCTTCACCTGGTCAGCTCTGCCGAAATCGTTGTAAGCATGCACATCGTCAGCAGTGATGATTTCACCTTCGGCACTCTTCACCTTCATGCCATCGATATTGACGGCGACCACATGCTGGTTATTAAGATCCATGTTGGTGAGCGAGATGTGAAGTACACCATTCTTGTCGCGCGAAACGGTACGGCTCACTGTCGGTATCTGTTCACGGGCATTCACGCTGATGTAGTTGCAGATCAGATCAGAGGGTACATAAGTTGCTTCCTTGTGGATGTTATACATCTTGAAGACATGATAGGTGGGAGTAAGCACACAGGGATCCATGGGATTCTTCTCGTTGGTAAGAATCATCGACTGCAGCACGTTGACAATCTGAGCAATGTTGGCCATCTTGATGCGATCGGTGTATTTGTGGAAGATATCGAGCGAAGAAGCTGCCACGATAGCATCGCGCACGGTGCTCTGCTGATAGAGCCATCCAGGGTTGGTGCCCTTCTCCACATTGTACCATGTGCCCCACTCGTCAACGAGCAGACCAATGTGCTTCTGTGGATCATAACGATCCATCACACGCATGTGATCAACTACGCAATCCTCAATCTGCAAAGCCTTCGACACGATGTTGTAGTATTCCTGGTCGGTAAAAGTGAGGGCCCAACCTTTCTTGCCCATCGGAATGCCGGTTTCGGGATCATTCTCGGTGCCCCAGTCGCGCACGGCATAGAAATGAACCGAGATACCATCCATCGTATGACCAATCTTGCGCATACAGACATCGGTCCAATTGTTATCGGTCGAATTGGCACCCGACGCGATGCGATAGAGACGGTTGTCGCCATAGTTGCGTGCATAGATGGAATAACGGCGATAAAGGTCGGAATAATACTCAGGTGACATCTGTCCACCACAGCCCCACGACTCGTTGCCAACGCCGAAATACTTTACTTTCCAAGCTTTGTCACGACCATTCTTACGACGCAACTCTGCCATCGTCGAATTGGTGTCGGAAGTCATATATTCCACCCACTTTGCCATCTCTTCGACAGAACCCGAACCCACATTACCTGAGATGTAAGGTTCACAGCCGAGCATTTCGCAAAGATTGAGGAACTCGTGTGTTCCAAAAGAATTATCTTCCACAGTACCACCCCAGTTGTTGTTGACCAGACGTGGACGATTTTCCTGCGGACCAATGCCGTCCATCCAATGATATTCATCGGCAAAGCAACCACCGGGCCAACGCATTACAGGCACCTCCAACGCCTTGAGAGCTTCGAATACATCCTTGCGATAACCCTGCACATTAGGAATGTTCGAATCCGGGCCTACCCAAAGGCCGCCATAAATGCAACGGCCGAGGTGTTCGGCAAACTGTCCGTAAATCTCCTTGGGGATCACATTCTTGGCCTGATCGGGATGAACATTGAGCTGGACATCCTGTGCCAGAATAGACAAGGGCAGCAACAAGCCGGCTGCTAATGACATGATGAGTTTTTTCATGAAATCTTCAATTGTTAATTGTTAATTATTTATTGTTAATTGATAAAGATGGTGCAAAGATAATCAATTAATTCAATTACACAAACTATTTCCCCGCTTTTTCAACCTTTTGAATGTAAGATTTGTCCGAAAACAATCTTTTTCACAAGTATTCTTGCCAAATATTCAAAAAACCGCTATCTTTGCAGCATCATCATAAATTTATACATAATTATATATGAAAGCAACAAGCAAAGACAAGAGCTTTCACTCGGATGCAACCGTGGCGAAAAATGCCCTCTTATTGCTGGCGGCTGTTCTCCAGATTGTCGGTCTTTCTTCGTGTGGTAACCAACTGCAGGAGTATCCTGCGGTGCTTGAGACTGCCGATAGCCTGGCGTATGTCAATCCCGACAGTGCAGTGGCGCTGCTCCAGAGTGTGGAGGCTGAGATGACAGCTTCCACCCCAGCAGTGCATCATCTCTACGACCTGCTTACCATCAAGGCGCGGGATAAGGCAAACTATCCGTTGACGTCCGAAAGTTTGATCCTCGATGTGCTCGATCATTATGAACATGGCGGCGATCCTAATAAATTGCCTGAGGCTTATTATTATGCAGGTCGCGTCTTTCGAACGTTGGGCGATGCCCCTCAGGCCATCGATTATTTCCAGAAGGCACAGACCACGCTGAATGAACTTGACCTTCAGAAACTCCCTGCTGCAAATGCCGAACGGTATGGGAAACTGAAAGGCACAATCATGGCACAAAAAGGGTATGTGTTCAGGAATCAGCATCTCTATCGTGAGTCTGAAGATTGCTTCAAGCAAGCTTACATATTGGATAGTCTGTCGAATGATACAGTTGGGATGTTTATGGACTTGAATGATATTGGCTATGTCAAGCAAATAGCAGGAGACAATGAACATGCCCTTCATTATTTCGATATGGCTGCGATAATGGCTGGTGAATATGGAGACAGCCTTTATCTCGAAAATATCATCGTTCAGAAATGTCAATGTTTGAATAAACTGAAGAGGTATGATGAAGTAGCAAAATATCTCCAGGAGTTCCATCCCCACTTCACTCGTAGTAATTCCGAAATTATCAATTCTCTTTTTGGAGAATATTACTGGAAGACAGGAGAAAGCGAAAAGGCTGTGCCTTACTTCAAATGGTTATATGATTCAGGTTCTATCTATTCACGCTCAAATGCTGCTCTTTGGTTTTCCGACTATGAGACGAAGCGAGGCAATGCCAAAGAAGCCCTACGATATATGGCTGAGTTTTCCAATCTGGAGATTGAACTTCGAAAGTTGAGGAATGAGGAGGTGACAGCATTGACCAGTTCTCTCTACAATTATCATTTGCGAGAACAAGAGAACCAACGGCTAAAGGCGAAACAGGAGGTGCAGAAATTGCGTTTTTGGATGGTGTCGCTCATAGCTTTTCTCCTGGTATGTGCTCTTTTCTTCATCATTCGTTACGCACGCATTCGCCAGCGTTATTTGAAATCAAATAATGAACACCTTCGTTACCTCCTGTCCTCCATGCAAGCGGATAAGGAAAAGCATCAGCAGATGATTCAAACACAGGCTGCTAATCTTCGAAACTCCGAAATCCATCAACTCATCGCAACGAAATGCGCCAACAATGAGTGTCTCTATAATCGTGATTGGTTAATTGTAGAAGAAACGATGCAACGACTTGCACCAGAATTCATTTCCAAACTAAGGAGTGTCCATAGCTGTTCGCCAATGGAATGGAAGGTTTCGCTTTTGACCAAATTCGGTTTCTCCCCAACCGATATAGCCATTGCAACCGCTCACACCAGTTCGGCCATTTATTCAATTAGGTCACGTCTTTATAAAAAGGTTTTCACCCATGATGCTCCTTACTCTGACTGGGAATCCTTTATAAACTCTCTTTAAATACATATTTTTGTACGTTTTTCCACCCTGCGCAAACTTTATGCAGACATTTGCATAATTTTTGCGCAAATCTTTTTTTGGTTTTTTCATAGCGATTCTCTTATCTTTGCATCGACAAAACCAATTATTCACATAAAATTATAAAGCTATGCGAAAACTAATATTACTTTTACTTTCACTATTGCCTATTATGGGATTATATGGTGAACCAGAGATTGAACTGAAAGAAATTCCCCAAAATCCTGAACACAACAGTCAGATTCCGGTCTTTCATGCAGAGCTCGAACTAAACCAATCTGTATTCGTTACGGCTGATCAGCAGTCCACATTTACGGTATCAATCTATGATGCGACACACACGAATCTGTTGTATCAAGGTAACACCTACGATGGTTACTATCACTTCACGAACACCTTGTCCGCAGGAAGTTACAGTATTGAAATAACATGCGACGATGTCTCGTATGAAGGAGAGTTTGAGATCGGCAATGATTGATTCCACTCTCATTTTTGGGGATGATACTATATCCTATTATATATTAACCCCTATCTTGCAGCGAAGGATTTCAACAGACCGAACTATTCAAAGGCACGGATTTCAAAAAACGATACGAGTAGAGATAACAATTAAAACAAACAATATGAATCTTAAACTTTTTTATTTGTCAACAATTCTAGCAGTCCTTGCATTTCTGACTTCGTCGTGTAAAGAAGAAGCAAATGATTTAACTCAAAAATCAATAATCACCGAATCTAAGTATGTTAGTAATCAAATTGATTCTCTGAACATAGCTCTATTTCCTGATCAGTATGAACCGACAAGAGGATGGAAACAATGGTATAAGAAAATAGCGGCGATTGCTATTATTGATGCGGTCGGCGCTGTTATGGGAACATTTTATTCATCTAACCCAGCCGTTGGTGCAGGTGTGGCTATTGTTGCATCAGCTGCAGCTACTTTTATTCCATCCGACAACATCTATTATTTGTCGCCGACAAGAGCCTCGGATGATTTATGTATAGTAGGATCTTTGTCTCCTATGAATCCAGCGGACTTTTCGTTAGTAAATTTAGTTCCTGAAAATGAATTAGGGAACCCTATACCTCAGATAGAAGACAGTATAGGTTATTACCATAATTTAGTATTGCTGGATATTAACAATATCATAGATTCAATTGGTAATACAACAATGGAAGCAATCATCGATAGCATATCAGAAAGGGTTAGCATATACTATGATATTCCAGTAAGCGAAGTTCAGGAGGCAATTGATAGTCAGGATTCATTGTATTCTTTTATTTTGATAAACAAGGATTCGTTGATTTCCAATACCGGAAACACCTATATATTTAACACTTTGGGAACACAATTCCCAACTCATGCACAAGACTTTCTAATAATGCGTTCCTTTTTCAATGGACTAAATAATCTAAATGTTCAAGGTAACGATGCAACGTATCTCAGGTACACGCTTAATCTAATACAATCTTCTAACTTGCCTTCTACAACGAAACAGCGGTTGAGGGATGCGTTTATCGTTGGGAATGCGAGTTATCAATTATGGCATTCAGAAGAATAATTATTATATACTAATATGAACCACAAAAAAAACTATAGTCTATTGTCAATGGTGCTGACCATAGTATTGTTGATAACAAATGTAACTAGCACATCAGCCCAGACACCCGTAACCATTGGGGAGACACTGCAAAACCTCCACATCGAGGCAGGAATCGGCGCAGGCACCCCAACACATTCCCTGATGCCCATAGACATACCGGTCAGCATGGTTTATCAATTTACCCCACGCTTCTCGGCACAACTCCTTAGCCGTGCTCAGTATTTCCTTCCCAAAGACGGAATGACCGACAAGTACAACTATGCTTATGGCCTGGGTGGAGGCATTGGCTTTGCACCATTCCCCATCGATTCAAAAGAATTTGGCACGTATGAAATAAGGGCGAACTTCACGGCATCAATCGGCAATTCTGACTACAAGAATATGGGCTATGGCATTGGCCTGTATTGGAGAGGAAACACACGTGGCCCACGTCGCTGCCTCGTTCCACTCCTCGGCATAGAGTATCGCGTCCATGACTTCAACCTCGATGGCATGAAGACCTCCATGGGTTTCTATCTCACATTCGGCATGAGATTTTAAGGAGCCTTTAGCCCTTTCTCGCTCTATCTACAAAAACCGAAGGCGCGGCATCGTGAGTGCTGCGTCTTTAGTTTTAATACATCAAAATATACGGAAATCGGCAACAAAGTATCAAATCTTGGCTATTTACTCACAGGAATCGAATTATATAATGCTCAAACAGGTCGAGAAAAAGCGCAAATAATAGGTGGCGTTATTGGTGAAGAAATATTAGGTAAAGCTTTTGCATATGGAGGCACATATTTATGTCCTGGTTATGGAACATTTGCTGGTGCATATTTTGGGGCATATTTGGGAGATAAGGGAGGCCGAAAAGCTGGAGCTTTTATATATGATTTTTTATATCAATAGTGTACCTTCATAATGAAGTTATGTTGGACACGACATCTCTGGTATGTAACTTTTTTAATAGATATAACGAATATGACTTGAAACCAGAGAATATATACTTTGGACTACAGATTTCGTTCAATACAAATTGAAAGAATCTCGAAAAAGTGAAAAAAATGTAAAATGTGTTCACTTTTTGTATATAATATTTGGAAATAATTGTTTTTCCCCCTATTTTTGCAAAAAAAGAATCTGTATATAACCTCGAAAATAAACAAATTATAAAACATTATGAATGATACAAATTACTTTTACTGGATAAATCGGAGCATTACCACCCAACCAAAACGCCGAAAAACACCCTGGCGACAGCCGAATTAACACCAATAAGCCTCAAAAAAGGCCTCAAAAAACGGAGCATTGCCGTTCAATAGGCTGAAAATGCACCTGAAAACG
>JAFZBE010000047.1 GCA_017561935.1 Bacteroidales bacterium
CCACCGAGATCTACACCAAGGTGGATCGGCAGATGCTGCGTGAGGAGATTTTGACATATCATCCGCGCAATAAGATGCGATAAATTGTCAAAAGATTAAAAAAACGGCCTATTTTTGTGAAATAATTGAAGAAAGATGCACATTTGTCAAAAAAGTTTATTATCTTTGCAGCGCAGTATTATGGGCAGATTATTTCTTAACCTCGAAAGAAACATCAATATATCAACTAATATTTTTTACTATGATCAAGAAAGTCTTTCTGACCGCTGGTGCAGCAGTTATACTTGCTGCCGTTACGTCGTGCGGCAAGCTCGATCCGCTCACCGCTGACAATTTCGTTTGCAATCCCAATCCCCTTGTTGAAGAGGGCGGACAGGTGAATGCAACCGTCACCGTGACCTATCCTGAGAAGTATTTCAACAAGAAAGCCAGCATAACCATCACCCCCGTGTTGGAGTATGCTACTGGCGAAACCGCAGGCACTCCTGTAACCTTCCAGGGCGAGAAGATAAGCGGCAATGATCAGGAGATCAACTACAAGTACGGCGGTACGGGTACGTTCCGCTGCTCGTTCCTCTACAAGGACGAGATGGCTGCTTCGAAGCTCCGTCTTGACTTCAATGCCGAGGTAAAGGGTAAGCCCTACAAGCTGCCCAGCGTATATATCGCTGATGGCGTGATTGCTACCGAGAGCCTCTGCTCGGCTTATGGCAACACCCCAGCCTATGCTAAGGACAACTTTGTGAAGGATACTTTTGACAAGTACATCGCCACCATGATCTACCAGTATCAGAGCACCAATCTGCGTGCTTCTGAGTCGGAGAAGAAGCAGGAGGTGAAGGATCTTCAGAATGCTATCACTGCCACCAAGAACCAGGATCGTCGCGAGTTCGAGGGTCTCGATATGGTCAGCACCGCTTCGCCTGAAGGTGCCTACTCACTCAACGAGCGCCTCGCCGCAGGTCGTGAGAAGAGCTCGGCTGCTTACCTGAACAAGTTCCTCAAGAAGGCTAAGATGCAGGGCGAGATCACTCCCGAGCAGATTGCCGAGGATTGGGATGGCTTCAAGGAGCTCGTCGAGAACAGCAGCATTCAGGACAAGCAACTCGTGCTCAATGTGCTGAGTCGAATCAGCGATCCTGACCGCCGCGAGCAGGAAATCCGCAACCTGTCGGCTGCCTATAAGGAGCTGGCTGACGAGATTCTGCCACAGCTGCGTTATTCGAAGGTGACCGCTACCGTTCGTAATATCGGTCACACCGATGACGAGATTGCCGACCTCTGGAAGAATAACAAAGATGAGCTCACCGTCGAGGAGCTCCTCTATCTGGCTAACATGTCGAGCGACAATGTGAAAGAGGCTATCTACAAGTACACACAGAACAAGTTTGGCAAGGATCTTCGTGCTGCCAACGACCTGGCTGACCTTTACTACACTCAGGGCAAGTATTCCGAGGCTGAGAACCTCTGGAAGAGCATTCTCAACAAGGATGCCAATAACCCACAGGCCAATCTCAACATGGGTCTCGTTGCCATGAATAACGGCGATTGGCAAGCTGCCCAGACCTATCTTGGCAAGGCTGGTGACTGCGTTGAGTATGGTGAGGCTATGGGTACTCTGCTCACCAACAAGGGCCAGTATGCACAAGCTGTACAGAGTTTCGGTGACGTGAAGTCTAACAACTCGGCTGTTGCGAACATCCTCAACAAGAATTACAGCGCTGCCAAGTCAATCCTCGATGGTATTAAGGACAAGAACGCCATTACCTACTATCTGGCTGCTATCGTGGCTGCTCGTACGAACAACGCTACTGGTGTAGGTGACAATCTCCGCAAGGCCATTGGCATGGACAGCTCGCTCAAGAACAAGGCTCTGAGTGACCTTGAGTTCGCCAAGTTCGCAAGCGTACTCAACAACCTTTGATTGGTTTGTTGAATGGATGATTAGCCCTCGCCAAAACGGCGAGGGCTTTTTTGTCGATTGAGTACTCTGAGTGATCGGAGTAGTCGGATAACTCCGATTATTTGATCTCTATTACCGATTCGTCCTTGAAGAAGAGGAGGAAACCTTGTACGGATTTGTAGCCCAACTGACGAAGGAGGTACATGTATCGAGCCAATTGTTTTCGATAACCTGGGTGGTTGCTGCCGGTCTTGTAGTCGATGACAACGACTTGTCCATCGGGGGTGATGACGATGCGGTCGGGACGTTGCTGTCGGCCTTGCGGGTCCATGAGGGTGAGTTCGTTGAGCACCTGAAGGCCGGGTTGGAACCAGGGAGCCACTTCGGGTATGGCGAGGATGCGGGCGATGGTTTGCTGCATCTGTGGTTCGGTGATGATTGTTTCGTCGATGGCCCCACGGGAATAAAGATCGCGAATGACCTGGGAAGCCTTTTCGGCGGTGCGAATTTCCTGCATAACGGCGTGGATGTAGGAGCCTTTTTCTTTGGCTGTGATGTCAGGCTTGGCTGGGTCGTGGAGGATGGTGAGGTTGGGTAGATGTGGAGTGCGGTTTGCTGAAGCTCGTGACGTGGATAGAGTTGAAGTTGATGACTTGGATAACGTGGGAATTTCGATGGGTGATGATGCTTGTCGTGGCCAATCACCGAGGACGAGGCCATTGGGATTCCCTTGGGTGGCGCAGTATTTTTGGAGCCAGTCCTTTAGGTCAGTGCCCTCTGCTTTTTTCGACTTGGGAGCCATGACGATGAGAATCTCTTTGGCACGGGTGAAGGCTACGTAGGCCGTGTTCAGGTTGTCGATGACTACCCGTTCACGCTCCTCTTTGTAGTCCTTTTCGAAGATGGTCTTTTCCAACTCGCTTTTTAGAGGGATGGGGAGCAGGATATTACTGGATGATGAATTGGAGAATTCGACCTTGAAGGGAGCCACTTTGGGTTCACACCAGATGATGTCTCCGACGCGTGGGTCTAGGTCGAGGTTCCATGAGGCATAAGGGAGGATGACGGCAGGCTTGCCGAGACCTTTTGACTTGTGAACCGACATGATTAGGATGGCGTCCTGTTCGGCGGGTGTGGTGATGGATTTCTTGCAGCCCGTCTGCAGCCACCAGTTCAGGAATGCCGAGAGGTCGCTGCCTTTGGTCTGCACGAATTCGAGCACAAGATCGCGGAAAGCTTGAAGGAAGGGAGCGTCCTCCTGGCATGCCTTTTCGGGCAATAAGGCGATGAGCTCCTCGGTCATCTCGTAGAGGGGACGATGTGCCAGTTCGGGATGGAAGACACGCTTTGATTCGTCGAGAGCAAAGTATCGACCGATGGCATCTTCAGGGGTGCAATTGTCGAGTTGGAAGAAACTGCACCACGCGATGGCTCGGAATATGTCGGAGTCGGGTGTCTGCAGGTGGGTCATCAGGTGGATGAGTGCCTGGATGGTGGGACGAACAGCGACCAGTAATGCCTCGCCCGAGATGATGTCCATGCAGTATGGACAGTCGGGGTGCTCATTCTTGTAGCGCAATAACGCTTCAGCCACCCAGCTGCACTCCTTGTTCCGACGGCAGAGGATTACGATGTCGCTGGGCCGGTAGCCTTTTTTCTGCAGTTCGATGATGACCAGGGGCAGTTGGCGCGATGCCTCGGCGATGTAGTCATCCACATGAGGTGAATCGATGGGGAGGCCATTGTCGTCCTTCGGTTCAAGGAAACTGATGTTGACAAGTCCTTGCGGCTTGTTGTCACCCAGTTTGGGAGGCGCGATATGCTGTCGGACATCTGCATAAATGGCTCGTATCCGGTCAGAGCCGATCAGTTGGTCGAGCTTGGAGGCCAGTTCCTCGAAGAAATCGTTGTTGAACTCCACGATGGCTGGCAGCGAACGCCAGTTGGTGGTGAGCGAGGTGGAGTCGTCATGGTGCGCCCAGCTCTCGTAGTCGTTGATTTCCGAGTTCAGAAGGTTCCAGTCTCCGCCACGCCAGCGGTAGATGCTCTGCTTGACGTCTCCGACGATGAGGTTCTGATATAGCTGTGCAATGGAGTTGCTAAGCAGTGGTTTGAAGTTGCCCCACTGCATGACGGAAGTGTCCTGAAACTCGTCGATCATGTAGGAATGGATGCGTGTGCCCGTCTTCTCGTAAATGAAAGGTGCATCGTCCTTTTCGATGAGTCGAGCGAGCATTTCGGTGGTCGAACTCAGCAGCATGATGTTCTGCTCGTTGCAATAGGCTGTTACTTCCTTGTCTATGTTGGCAATGATGCCCAATTCGTAGAAGTTGCTCTGTATGGCACGGGCCGTGAGGTAGTTCATATAGGTGTCACCCGTAGTGTGGATGATACACAGCATCATGAGCTCTTGGAAGTCATCCTTAACAAGCTGGGGCACATCTTTTCGTTTGAACAATTTGTCGGCATCCTCGGCACAATTGACGAAACGTACATTTGGCTGCTCGGAGCTACCGTTGATGAGCTTGTCGAAGTAGGAGATGGTGCCCGAGCCATTCCATGCGAAGTCAGAATTTTGCAGACCGTTTCGTTCGATTAGTTGCCTCCCCTTCTCACCCAAATCTATGGCCGTTTTACGCCAATCGCTCACCAGCTGGTCGAGCATACGGGCATATTGGACAAGGCGTTCTTTGTCGGACGTGAAAGCGTGGATGGCATCACTGTGCTGGCGGTAGGTCTCGCTTCCCAACACCTTTTTGGCCAGTGAGATTAGACTGTCGCGGAAATCCCATCCCGAACCCTCCTCGATGCGCTTTTCTGAGAATCGTACCATCCAGTTGAAAAGCGAGGGATTGTCCTTCCGACTGAGTTTGTCGAGGAAGTTGGTGACAGCCGCTTCGAGCACATGATCGGCATCGAGTTCCACCTCGTAGTTGCCAGGAATGTTCAGTTCGCGTGCGAAACTTCGGACGATGCGCTGAAAGAAACTGTCGATGGTCGAGATGTTGAACGACGAGTATTCGTTCAATATCTGGACAAGCAGATGGGTGGCTTTCTCGCGGATAGCATCGACGATGCGCTGGTGTTCAGCCGTGTCGGTGAAGTTACCCTTAGCAAAGCTGGGGGCGATATCATCGAAATAATCCGAGCTATCGGGATCCTGGCTGAGAAGGTAGAGCTGGTCGATGATGCGGCTCTTCATCTCGCCCGTGGCCTTGTTGGTGAACGTCACGGCCAGTATTTCGTTGAACCTCAACTCTCCCGAATGTGTTTCGGGGAGGAGTTGTGGCGAAAAGATAAGCTTGAGGTAGAAGCCCGTGAGCAAGTGAGTCTTACCCGAGCCTGCCGAGGCACGGTAGATGTTGAGCGGATGCTGTTGGTCTTGTCTGATAGCCATGATGCATGAAATATGGTGCAAAGATACGCAAAATAATCGACACAAGCATCAACCGTGCCAATCAAATTGTTGAAATTGCCAAAATAAAGTGCTAAATTGTCCCAACTATCGGGAATTTAGTGCAAAAATATCTAAATCGCGCGTGTAAATTTTGCTAATTCGTGGGAATTATGTAACTTTGCGCCCGATATATGGCCAATCAAATGCAAATGAACAAATATATAACACTTTTCCTTGCCCTACTTGGGGCGTTATTCATGTGGGCATGTGATGCCGACGATCCGTCGCTCGACTACACGGCCCAATACTATTCGGTGGGTCAGGTTAGTCTAAGCAACACGTTGACCGAATCACAGCGTGCCGTCATCGGGCGGCTGCTCGACAATATGGTGAAGGTTGAACATTGCCAGTTCTACATGGGAGCCCAGTCACGCTCGACAGCTCGTGCCAATTACAATCCGTCTTACACATCAGCTAAAGACTCGATGAAGCTTACAGCCTTTACCGATGAGAACGGTGTAATTACATATACGAAGAACAACCCGTTCGTGGATTTTGTTCACCTCTTGGATAAGCGTGCCTATCGTCACACCTTGTCCAACGGCACGGTGAAGGTCGATACCATCTATTACACACAGATTTACCGAATGCCCGAAACCTCGGGATTGGACAACGGACATCTGTGGGTGGGCCCGGTTACCGAAATGAGTATGCCTAACGACTACTACATCGGCATGTACGAAGTGTCGCAGGCCGAATGGGTTGCCGTGATGGGCGAAGGCAATTGGCCTACAGGTCGCCGCTGCATTGAGGTGCAGGCCAACGACCGTCGCGATAGCGCTTGGTATGCCGCCGTAGGTCGCGGTGACAACTACCCCGCATACAACGTGTGGTACGATGATGCACTGGCTTTCTGCGAGCGTCTGAACCAGCTCTGCAACATGCCCAACAGCGAGGGTCTTCGCTTCCGTCTGCCTACCGAGGCCGAGTGGGAGTGTGCAGCACGTGGTGGCATGTACAGTCGCGGTTACCGCTATCCTGGCAGCGACACCTACAGCGAGGTGGCCTGGTATTCGGGCAATGCGTTCAGCATCGGTCTGGGTGCCACCAACTTCGGCATGCATCCCCATGGTGAACTCGAGCCCAACGAGTTGGGACTCTACGACATGGCAGGCAATGTCTCCGAGTGGGTGCTCAACACCTACTATCGCTATACTTATCGCGACAGCATCGCCAATGCAGCTTTTGATGCGCGTCACCTCCCTCTTCATGCCGCCGACGGATATGAGGGAGACACGCTCGTGCTGCGTGGCGGTTCGTGGTATCAGTCCAGCGCATTCGCCTTCGGTTCATCCAGCCGTCAGGAATATACACGCGGCTCGAAGGATTACGAGAACCTACAGGGTGTGATCATGCACTGTGGCTTCCGCATCGTGCTGGCCAAATAAAGTGTTATGCGTTCGAAAAAGTATTACGACATCAGTTTCGGGACCTATGTGCTGGCCCTGTTGCCGTTCTTCGTCTATTTCGCCATCTACGGATCATTGGGATTGTATCCCAACTACAAGGTGAGCCCTATCGACCTGCGGCCGCTGCACGATCTGGAGTTGCAGTTCTTCGGCGTGATGGATGGTGCGACAAAGGTGATACCTGGGGCCTATTTCCAGCACCACAACAATGCGTTGCTCGACCTGATAGCCGGCTTCAGCTATTTGTGCTGGCTGCCCGTGCCTATGGGCTATGCCCTTTGGCTGACACGTCATGGACGCATCGACCGTGCCTTGCGCATGGGGTGGGGCTTCCTCACGGTTAATCTGGTGGGTTTTGTCATCTATTATGTGCATCCTGCAGCCCCGCCGTGGTATGTTATTAATCATGGCTTCGAGGCCGAATTCTCAGCCCCGGGCAGTTGTGCTGGCTTGGCACGTTTCGACGCCTTGACTCATGTGCCGTTCTACCACGCCTTCTACGACAAGAACGCCAACGTCTTTGCAGCCATGCCCTCGTTGCATGCCGCCTATATGTTCATCTGCACGCTTTATGCCATGCGTTATAAAGCCAACCATTGGGTGCTCCTCATCTTCTGGATCATTACCTTGGGCACGTGGTTCGCAGCCGTCTATTCTGCTCATCATTACATCCTCGATGTCATGGCCGGCATCGTTGTCTCGTTGTTAGGCATCGAGCTCTTCGAATGGTTCAATCGTCGTTATAAGCTTTATAGCCCCTCTTAACCCCTTGAACCTTTCTTAACCTCTTGAACCTTTGAACCCCAAAAATATGTCCCGTCCTCGTCCCTTCGATGTTTTCCTGACCACTGGTTTTTACTCAGGTTATTCCCCCTTTGCTCCCGGCACAATGGGGGCATTGGTTGCTACGTTGCTTTGGCTGCTGGGCTATTGGCTCATGAGCTTTTGGACTCTACAAATCGTCACTGCAGTCTGCATCGTGCTTTTCACGTTGATCAGCATCCAACCCATCAATCGAGTGGAGGCATTTTGGGGCGAAGACCCGAAGCGTGTCGTTATCGACGAGGTAGTGGGCGTGTGGATCTGTCTGCTGGGCGTGCCGCTGACGACCGACATCACACGTTTCTGGATCTACGTGGTGATGGCCTTTGCCCTATTCCGTCTGTTCGACATCTTCAAGCCGCTCGGCATCCACAAGATGGAGGCGTTGCCCGGCGGTTGGGGAGTGATGATGGACGATATTCTATCGGGTATCTATGGCCTTATCGTGATGTTCGTCTGCCGATGGTTCTTTTATTGAAAAGTCTAAAACACAACAAAGATATGAGCAAGAGTATTTACTCCAGTATTCGCGACGGCATACAGCTGTTGGTTTACCGCATACTTGACCCTAGTATCCGCTTTATGATACGTCTGGGTGTGACTCCCAACATGATCACCACACTGGGCCTTTTGGGCAACATCGTCGCTGCCGCTATCCTTATCTATTCCGCGCTCTATGTCCCCGTGAGCTGCTTCTGGTGGGTGGGACTGGCCGGTTGGGTCATCATCGGCTTCAGCATCCTCGACATGGTGGATGGCCGCATGGCGCGTGTGGGCAATCTGTCGAGCACGTTCGGTGCATTCTACGATTCGGTGCTCGACCGCTATTCCGAGCTCTTCACGCTCAGCGGCATCGCATTCTACTTCATCGAGACGGGCCATCCTGTGGCAACCGTCATTACTTTCCTGTCACTCATTGGCTCCATCATGGTGAGCTACGTGAGGGCACGTGCCGAAGGTCTCGATGTGGAGTGCAAGGTGGGTCTGATGCAGCGTCCCGAGCGCGTGGTGCTCACCAGCTTGGGCGCCATCCTCTGCGGCCTTTTGGCCGACACCTGTCGCGAGAGTTTCGACCCGATGTGGTTCCTGCTCGTTCCTCAGATCATCATCGCCGTGCTGGCCAACTATACTGCCTTCGTGCGCATCAATCATGTGCGCAAACAACTGAAGTAATATAGGAATATTGGGAAAACAATCAGCCCCGACTGTCGTTTGTGATAGCCGGGGCTGATTGTTTTGTGATTCGAAGTATCAAAGGTCGCGGTTCGGTCGAAGCACGTCATGCGCCTGCAAGCTGAACGCCTTGTTGAGTGTATAGATGCTGGTGGCACGGATATCTTCGACGTTGGCACCAAAGAGCACCTGGTACTTGCCAGCGGGCGACTCCCAGCACTGGGTGTCGATGTTGAACGAAGCCAGTCCGTAGTTAGTCACGTCGAAGGTGAGCACCTGGCTTTCGCCTGGCTGCAGCAGACGTGTCTTGGCGAAGCTGCGAAGCTCCTTGGCGGGCTTTGCCAGTCCTCCAGCCGGTGCAGCGACATAGAGCTGGACAGCCTCCTTGCCGGCCGCGCTGCCGGTATTGGTCACAGTGATAGTGGCCTGGAAGCCCGTACGTGTTGCCTTCACGGACGGTTTGCTGTAGGCGAAGGTGGTGTAGCTCAAACCATAGCCGAAGGGATAGCTTACCTCCATGCCCTCGGTGTCGAAGAAGCGGTAGCCCACGTTGATGCCTTCGGCATGCAAGGTGTAGTCCACGTTCTTCTTTTCGGGCTTGGCACCTCCGAACGAGAAGTCCGAACTTGCCACTTCAGGCATTACGTTCGGATAGTTGCGGCTCGAAGGGATGTCCATGATGCTGATGGGGAACGTCATCGTGAGCTTGCCCGAAGGATTGGCCTTGCCAGTGAGGAGGTCGGCCACCGAATTGCCGGCCTCTTGTCCGGGAGCCCATGCGAGGAGGATGGCATCGGCAAGTCCCTTCCACGATGCTGTCTCGATGGGGCCGCCGATATTCATGATGACGATCACTTTTTTCCCCTGGGCATGGAATGCCTCGTTCACGTTGTTGAGCAGATTGCGTTCCAGGACGCTTAGCGTGAAGTCACCGTCGATGGTGCGGTCACCACCTTCACCGGCCTGACGTCCGATGGTCACGATGGCCACGTCGGCCTTGAGGGCCTGCTGGTCAATGGTGTAGCGCGACACTTTGAGTTCGGGAGCTTGGACAGAGCCCAGCTGATCCCAGAACGAGGCGGCACGGCTGATGTCGTACTCGGCCTTGGCATAGGTGATGTATTTCTTATAGTAGCTGCTGAGGTCGTCAGTAACCTTGAGTCCGGCTTGAGTCAGACCTTCGACAAGATCAACGGTATATGCTTTGTTCACGTTGCCCGAACCTGTGCCCCCGGCGATGAAGTCGTACGAAGTGACACCAAACAGGGCCACGGTCGGCGTTCCCTGCAGAGGCAATGTGGCGGCCTCGTTCTTCAGGAGCACCATGCCCTCGGTAGCCGACTGACGGGTGACGGCAGCATGGGCTTTCAGGTCTGGCTTGTCGCTGTACTTATAGCCCTTGAACGAAGGGGTCTTGACCACATACTCGAGCAAACGCCTTACGCATATGTCGAGGTCAGCCTCGTCGAGCGAGCCGTTCTTGACGGCATTGATTACATCCTGTGTCTGCGAAGGCATGCCTGGCTCCATGAGGTCATTGCCGGAATGCAACTGGGCTGCGATGTTGCGGGGACCCGTCCAGTCGGTCATCACGATGCCTTTGAAGCCCCACTCGTCACGTAGGATGGTGGTGAGCAGGTCGCGACTCTGTTGGGTATATTCGCCGTTCAGCTTGTTGTACGACGACATGATGGTCCAGGGATCAGACTCCTTGACGGCAATCTCGAAATTCTTGAGGTAGATCTCGCGCAGGGCACGCTGGTCAACGACCTCGTCGCATTCCATGCGGTTGGTTTCCTGACTGTTCACGGCATAATGCTTGAGCGAGACGCCCACGCCGTTGCTTTGTATGCCACGTGTATAGGCAGCAGCCACCTTGCCGGCCACCAGAGGATCTTCGGAGAAGTACTCGAAGTTGCGACCGCAGAGCGGCGAGCGATGGATGTTCATGCCGGGAGCAAGCAGTACGTCGCAGCCGTATTCAAGCACTTCGTTGCCCATGCTTCGGCCAACGGCCTCGATGAGCTCCTGGTCCCAGGTGCAGGCGAGGAGGGTGCCGATGGGGAAACCGGTGGCATAGAACGTCTGGTCGGTGCCGTTGCGTGTCGGGGCGATGCGCACACCGGCAGGGCCGTCGGTGAGGACGGTGATGGGAATGCCGAGGCGCTCGATGGCCTGTGTCTGTCCGGCAGCACCGGGCACACGGTCGGCATTCTGGCCCAACATGCCGTTTTCGCCACCCGTGAAGAAGGATGACATGTACTCGTTGTAACCAACTACGAGAGTGGCCTTCTCCTCAAGTGTCATGGCCTTGAGGATCTCGTCGATGTTGCCGGAAGTGAGCTTGGGCTGTGCAAAAGCGGTTGTTGCTGCCATAGTACAAATGCAGAATAAGATTTTTTTCATGTGTTTGGATTTAATGTAAATAATTTATGAGTGTTGATGTTGACAAATGTTGTCGGCAAAATTGTATTGTATCGTTTATTTGATCAGCTGTATGGTGATGTTACGTTCGTAGGCTATTGGCTTTGTCTGGTAAGGGGCGAGAACGTAGCATGCATCGCAACCCACGCCTGTGGTTGAATAGTCGAGGTTTAGTGTGACACCATCCTGGCGCTGCAGCTGATATTGATAAACGGCACGGGTGATGTTGTCGGTACTGTAGTTATAGGCATTGAAGTTGAAGAATTCATCCATGCTGAAGCGTAGGCCATGACCAGTGTCATTCCTCAGTACAAGCCAACGGTTGTCGCATCGCAGACCGAAATCCTGTGGGAGCAGATACGGTTCGAACATTTCATCCACGGTGGTCGCATAAACACCAAAGCATTGGCCTGTTTTCCGATCGGGATAGTTCTCTTCAGGTCCGCGTCCATAATAGTCCACCTTCTGCATGTTGCCGTTCAAGGTCATTGTCAGGCCGATGCGTGGCAGAAGGTAAGGCTGCTGCGATTCGGGCGCTGCATAATGGTGGAGATGGATGGTTCCGTCTCCGTCGATGCGATAGTTGTACGATTCTTCATAACCCTTGTAGTTGGTGCCAAAGATGTAGGCATCAAGGGCCTTGGCTTCCGAGTCACCATAGAGGGTGAAGCAACGTGCTTCAAGGTATATCTGCCCATCCACTTCGCGCACACTGCATGAAAGGGGGAAGTGTGTGGTCCGGTCGAGCTTGTTGCTGAACCATTCGTTCGAGATCCAATTGCCATTCCATTTCTCCTGTTTGGTGTAGATGATGTTCCCCGAGCCCCATTGGTCAAGTTCGCTGGCCACGGGAGCACGCCATACGTTCAGTCGCAAAGGCTCTTTAAGCAGTTCCTCGCCATCTACTTCGATGCCGATGAGCTGGCCATCCTTGCTGAAGGTATAGGCGAATCCGTAGCCGAAGATGCGTATCATCTCGTCGGTTTGTTCAAGATGAGCCTCGCCCACGGCTTTGTCGTCGGTCTTCACCTCCTGATGCCAGGGCAGGTCAAGTTGGTCGAACGACACCTCATAGCCTTTCCCCGCCCAAATCTCATCGTTCTTGAGATGGGAGCTGATCAGCAGCCGATAGTCTTTGCCGGCCTTGATCACAGGCATGTCGAAAGGCACTTTGACGATTTTGCGCGACAATGGCTCGACATCGAGGTCGAGGGTCCCTTCCTGCAGGACGTCGCCATCCTCCTGCAGCTGCCAGATGGTTTCGTAATGATTGGCATTGAGGAAGTGGTTTCGGTTCCAGACTTCGAGCGTGCGGTTCTCCACATTAATGAGCTTGCTTGCAATCGGTTGGGTGCTCTTCTTGATCTGATAGATCTCGGGCTGAACGGTACGGTCGGGCCAGATGGTGCCGTAGGTGCGTGCTCCGATACCGTAACTATAGTATTTCCCGTCATTATGCTCCTGTTCGAAGTCGAGGAAGAGCAGGGCGTTGGCAGCCACTTGTTCCTCCAAAGCGACAGCCTTGTCGTAGATGGCAACATTGTCCATCAGGGCATCGCAGATGTGGACGTTGGTTTCCTGGCCGTGAATCTCCTCATTTCGTCCGATGTTGACAGGGAAAGGAGTATTGATGATGTTGCCTGCTGCTTCGGTCTCGGCCATAGTAGAGCCATCTATCGAGATTGTCATCTTCGTGCCATCATACTGTGCGACAACATGGTGCCAGTGCTGCTCCCAGTCCGAAGGGAGAGGCACTGTTAGCATATACTTGTAGGATTTGGGCGTCATCATTGACATCATATACGCATAATAGGGATGGTTCGGATCCACCTTGGGCATGGCCGAAGCCGGTGCCTTGTCGGTATTGATGTAGAAGGTCACCGAATCTTTTCCAACCTGCTGCACACCGAACTGCCAGCTTCCTTTGGTGACAAACGAGCCGCACGAGCTGATCAGTTCGCGAGGGAATACGTCGAAGGCGATGGTGAGAGCTTGTCCATCGATGTCGAGATTGCGGCTGCGGTAGATCTCCACCCACTGGTCATGGCCGTTCATGTCAATCACGTGGTTCTTTCGGAGTAATTTCTTCTCCACCGAAGCAGGCTGTGTGTTCGGCACGACCAGCTTGGCACGTCCCATGATATGTGCAGGGGTTTGGAAGGGCGATTGGTCGCTAAGGGCACGCGTCGCCTCGGTGATACCTGTCGAAACGAAGTCCCAGAGTGCGCCTCCCATCGAGCGGTCATAACGGTAGATGGTGTTCCACATCTCGTCGAAGCCACCGCCTCCATTGCCTGCCACCGAGATATATTCATCCATGAACGAAGGCCTGACGTCGCCGTCCTGTCGTTGTCCCACCTTCATCTCCAGGGCCAATGGGGTGGGATAGCGGGGACCGATGATGTCCTCGGCTTCATGGCTGTAGGCATTTCCGCCATACATCCAGTAACGGGAATAGTCATACTTGCGCCCCTCCTTGATGACTTCTCCGATGTTAGGTCCTTCGCCGCTCTCGTTACCTGCACTCCAGAAGAGGACGGCAGGCTGGTTGCGGTCGCGAAGCACCATGCGGCGCACACGTTCCTGATACATTGGTATCCATTTCGGATCGAAGCTCACATATTCGGTGGCATGTGCTTCGTCGCCCGTCTCGTCGATGATGTAGAGGCCATAGCGGGCTGCATATTCCAGATAGCGTGGCACAGGTGGATAGTGTGATGTGCGGACAGCATTGAATCCGAACTGCTTGAGGATAGTCATGTCCTTCTTGATTAGTTCATCGCCCACGTAGTGCCCGTTGTCTGGGTCCTGCATGTGCGAACACTCGGCATTGACCTTCAGTTTCCTTCCATTCAGGTAGAAGACATTGTCGATAATCTCCGTTTCCTTGAATCCGAGGTCCTGTCGAGCCTCGTCGATGACTTTGCCGCTAGCGTCGCAGAGTTGCATCTTGAGTTGGTAGAGGTATGGCGTCTCGGCAGTCCATTTGTAGGGGTTGATGAAATGAGAGGCGACAGAAAGATTCACCGTCTCGGCCTCCAAGGCAAAGGAGGCAGGTTCACTTTGCATCGCAGCAATTTCCTTGCCGCTGGCATCCAACACCTGTGCCTTCAGCGTAATTCCGTTGAGATGGGTGGCACCTTCGTAACGACGAGCTGTGGCAACCACCTTTAGTTCGGCATCCCTGTAATCGTTGTCCAAATCGGTGGTGACATACCAGTCGAAAAGCCGTGTCTTCGGAGCAGCATAGACATAAACATCGTCGAAGATTCCGGCTAGACGCCAGTAGTCTTGCCCTTCCAGATAGTATCCGTCGCAGTATTTGATCACCAGCACGGCAAGCTGGTTTCTGCCTTTCTTGAGGTATTTGGTGATATTATATTCGGCAGGCTCCTGTGCCCCTTCGTTGTAGCCGATTTCCTTGCCGTTGACCCAAACGAAAGAGGCCGAGGCTACCTTCTCGAAACGAAGAAACACCTCCTCGCCCTCCCATGAGGAGGGTATGGTGAACGATGTACGGTATGCTCCTGTAGGATTGTATTCGCGGGGGACATACGGCGGATTGGGCTTGAAAGGCGAGCTTACGTTGCGGAATAACGGATTGCCGAAACCTTGCATTTCCCAGTTGGAGGGTACGTCGATGTTCGACCATTCCGAGTCTGAGAACTTCACGTTAAAGAAGTTGGAGGGTATGCCTTCGGGTGTTTCGGCGAACAGGAATTTCCACTGCCCGTTGAGGAGCTGGTGATTCTGAGGGATAAAGTAGGCACGCCCCTCCTCCTGATTCAATTCGAAGACATCCACATTCTCGATATATTCGTAAATGTGGTTCATGAAGTCATGCTGATCGGCCGCATAGAGTGTGTTGACGAAGAGCAATCCGACAGACACAAGGATTCTCGTCAAGCCGTGAGGAATGGAAATACTTTTCATGTTCTTTAATTTATGTCGTGGTGACCTGGCTCTTACGATCACAAGGTCACTGTGTCATTGTACCGAGACTTCCGAGAAGTAGTATTCGCGGATGGGCTTGCTGAAGGGCTTGCCGATGAGGGTGATTTGGGTCTGCAGACGGATGTCCTGCGACGAGGCTCCCACCTTGATCAGATAAGTGCCGGGTGTTATGTTCCATTGGCGCTTGCCCTCATGGGTATAGTAGCCGAACTGTTCGATGTAAAGCCTTACACTGACGGTCTTGGTCTCGCTTGGCTTGAGCGATACGCGTGCAAAGCCTTGCAATTGGATGGGGCGCAGGAACTGGCTCTCGTCGATAGGCGACAGGTAGATCTGGGCAATCTCGTCGGCAGCAACATTTCCGGTGTTGCTTACGTTGAACATGAGGTTGATGGCCGGCATGTCGGTAGCAGCTTCGGCAAACGCCTTGAGGTTGGAATATTCGAAGGTGGTATAGCTGAGGCCATAACCGAAAGGCCATTGGATACGCGGATCGGGCTCGGCAGAATAGTTGTAGCATATCGGTTCGTCAAGCTCGACCTTGGGATAGCTCACCGAAAGCTTGGCCGAAGGCGAAACCTTGCCATAGAGGATGTCGGCCACCGCATTGCCGCCCTCTTCACCAGGGTACCATGCCTGGATGACGGCAGCACAACGTTCGGCAATGCCGCTGATCACCTGCGCCCTTCCTCCGAAGACGACGAGCACCACGGGACGCCCGGTCTTGATCAGGTCTTCGACAAACTGCTCCTGTCGTCCCGGCAGACGCAGTCCCCGACGGTCGCGGTTCTCGCCGCATAGCATCACGTTCTCGCCCATAGCGGCAACGATCACATCGGCCCTGCGTGCCTTGGCAAGGGCATCGCGCGCATCGGCCTTCTCGCCCGCGTCCACCTTGCGGTGCAGCAGGTCGTAGTCCCAGGCGCGTTCATCGCCGCCCTCCGAATACTTTGTCTCAATCTCCTCGGTCCAGTCGCAGCCACGCGAATAGAGCAGGTTGATGCCTTCGGGCTTGCGGTTGGTCATGCCTTCGAGCAGGGTGACCAGATGTGCCTCCTCAAGCCCTTCGGTCTGCATCTTCCAGAAGTAGCTCATGGCGGGGAAGGAATAGTCGCCGCAGTCGGCCCATATCGAGTTGGCGTTCGGGCCTGTCAGCAGCACGTTCAGTTTCTTGCCCTTGGCCTTTGCTTCTTTGTCCGACAGGGGCAGGATGCCGTTGTTCTCGAGCAGGACGATCGACTGGGTGGCGATGTCATAGGCTGTTTGGCGCTCTTCGGGAGAGTCGAGTTCGATTGTTTCTTCCGAATAGAGATAGCGGTCGCTGTCGAACACACCGGCACGGAACTTCTGGCGAAGCACGTCCTTCACGGCACGTTCGAAGACCTCCTTCTTGACAAGTCCACGGTCCAGGGCTTCCTGCAGATGCTGGTATGCTTCGCCATTGGGGAAGTCGGCATCGTTGCCACCGTTGATGGCAGCAGCGGCCTGCTCGACGATGTCGGAGTAATCGGGGTTCTGGATGATGGCGCCATAGTCACTTACTACCATGCCGTCGAAGCCGACATAGCCGCGCAGAATGTCGTTCAGCAGTTCGTCATTGGCCACGCACTTGGTGCCATGTACGTCATGGTAACCAGGCATCAGGGCTTTGCTGCCAGCCAGTCGTATCATCGCCTCGTGTGGCATCAGGATCTCCTCCATCAGCTCCTTCTCGTCGGCATCGCCACCGCCACCATAGCCGAGGTAGTGCTTCGAACAGGCACCCACGCCCAGCTTCAGGTCATCTTGCTGCAAACCTTCGACAAAGGCCACACCCATCATGGCCGATAGGTAGGCATCCTCGCCATACGACTCTTCGAGGCGGTTGAAGCTGGGCGTACGGCATACGTCCACCATCGGTGAGAGCGACAGCAGGCCGCCCATCTTTCGCAGTGCGATACCCGTCTGCAGTGTTTTCAGTTTTGCCAGTTCAGGATTGAATGAACAAGCCTGTCCTATCTGCTGCGGATAGACGGTCGAGCCCTGTGTATTGACGCCCGAGAGCACCTCTTCGTGGAAGAGGGCAGGGATGCCGTTGGGTGTATTGTTGATGAGCCAATGCTGCACGGCAGCCACACGGTCTCGGATGACATTGGGGTTGAGGGGTTCCTGCATGGCAAACTGTGAGAAGTGTCCCAGGCCGTAGGGGATCATCTCACGGCACTTGGCGGTGTCGAGGTTGCCCTCCGAGTCGAAGAGCTCGTTCATAAACATGCTCTTCAGTTGGGCTATACGCTCCTCCTGTGGCATTTGGTCATAGAGTTTGTCAATTTGCTGCTCAAGAGTTGGTTCGGAGTTACAGCCAACGAGGCTGGTCAGCAACATTGCCGACGCTGCCGTCACAAGTTTCTTCAAAATTATTACGGTCATCGTATTGTAGATTATTGGTTGACGTGGCAAAGATACAAATAAAAACCAAATCGACAAAGCTTTTGGGATAATTTTTTCATGAATGGATTTATTGACCTGCTTCCTGCGTTAAATTAAACAATAAAAAGTGATATTTGACAATAGAAATCGTAGCAAGCATTATGTCGCGCGATATAGTGCTAAATCCAATCGCGGAAGCATTATGTCGCGCGATATAGTGCTAAATCCAATCGCGGAAGCATTATGTCGCGCGTGATAGTGCTACTTCCAATCGCAGCAAGCATTATGTCGCGCGACATAGTACTACTTCCAATCGCGACAAGCATCATGTCGCGCGACATAGTACTACTTCCAATCGCGACAAGCATCATGTCGCGCGACATAGTACTACTTCCAATCGCAGCAAGCATCATGTCGCGCGACATAGTATTACTTCCGTCGTAGCAAGCATTATGTCGGCCGACATGATGCTTCCTCGATTTTTTAAGAGTAATTGCGATACTACCTTTTTTTGAAATGGTCGTTGTACATCTTGATGGCAAAGATAATGACGCTGCAGATAAAAGTGATGAGGTTGGTGAGCGCCATATAATAATTCGCGCTGATGAGTCCCTGTGTAAGGAAGCCGAAGGAACCTACGGCCATCATGATGAAACCTGGCAGTGAGATGCCGTCGGTGTTGCGTGTACGAATGGTTTGAATAGCTTGAGGGAGATAACCCAGTACAAGACCAATACTGCCTACAAAGCCGCAAATGTCAAAAAGTGAGCTCATAGTATATGATTTTTAAAAGTTTGCTGCAAAGATATAATAAAAAAAGGAAAATTCAAAAAGAATCCTTGCTTTTTCTGAAAAAAATTATGATTTGCCCTGAAAAACCATGATTGGAGTCGAGGTTTCTCAGGGCAAACTATATTTATGCGCAGAATCCGATGCAGCGTGTCTTCTTGTCGTAGCCTTCCTCGTGGCAGATTCGGTTGAGCGAATCGAAGTTTATGTCGTGGCCATAGAGAGCGTATTCGACGCGCTGGCGACGCACCACATTTTCAATCTGGCCACCGCTGAAGTCGTATTGGGAGGCAAGAGCCAGTGCAGTCTTCTCGTCGATTTCGGGCAGCATCGACCGCCAAATCTTCGCTTTGGTCTCCTTCTGCGGCTTGTGGAACTCGATGCTGAAGAGGAAACGGCGTTCAAAAGCTTTGTCAAGGGCTCCGGGCATATTGCTCGTACAAATCATGATGCCGTTGAGCTTCTCCATCCGTTCGAGCAGGATGTTTTGCACGCTGTGGTACATCTTTCCTACAGCATCGTTATCACCCCGTTCGTTGCGCTTACCCAGGATGGCATCGCACTCGTTGAAGAGCAGGATGGGGCAGAGCGCGCTCTTGGCAGCCAATGCCTCATATTGGTCGAAGAGTTCTGTGACGTGCTTCTCGTAGTCGCCAACCCATTTGGAGATGAGTTGGGAGACCTGTGCCACCAGCACCGTTCGTCCCGTGATTATGCTGATTTGGTTGACAAGTTCAGTCTTGCCGCTGCCCGGCCCACCATGGAGTAATACGCAGAAGCCCGTGCGCATGCCGCTGTCCTTTAGACGTTGCTGAACATCGTTAAAGGTCTTCGGGCTCAATAGGTCCATCAGACGTTCCACTTGACGCTGCTCTTCTTCATTATAAAAGAGTTCCTTGCGCGTCAGTTTCTCGGGCAGTATCACATTGTCGGGCGTAAGAGCCTTGCGTGTAGTAAGATTTATGTGGAACTCCTTGAGCACCGTCTTGATGGCGTGTTCGGTGAGCTGGAAGCTGTCGGGTTCGGCCATGCCGTCGTTCATGGTATTTTCCAGCAGACCGAGCTTGGCGAGATCGCCCGTGCCATTGTTGATTCCGTTACAAATGTCGTAGGTCTCGAAAGACTCCTCGAGGATATCTTCATACATCGGCGACGATATTTCGTTTTCGTGATGGAAGATGAGGCGCGCTGCTGCGATGAGAAACATCACCCGCTCGGCCGTTGAAAGAGGCAATGCCATCAGCTGTTTCGACAATTCGAGATGCTGGGTGGAGTTAAGCAAATCACGGACATCAAGGGTCATGGTGGAATAGTATTCGGTATCGTTATCGGTCATGTTCAACCAGGCATGGATATCGCGCATCACTTCGATAGCCGTGTAGGAGGCTGGGTCACGTGGTTGGAAGCGCTCGTCGTAAGTAACTGCTTCGACCACCTCCTTGCAAAGACGATAACCCTGCCGTGTGCCATTATAGTCGTGGACGTAAGTGTGGTAAATCATCCGCTTATGGCGCAAACGCTCGAAGT
Source organism: Bacteroidales bacterium (assembly GCA_017561935.1). Classification (GTDB taxonomy): domain Bacteria; phylum Bacteroidota; class Bacteroidia; order Bacteroidales; family UBA3663; genus Liminaster. The sequence continues at coordinate 19,868 of JAFZBE010000047.1, forward strand.
CGTCGTGCAAGGTCATGACCTTCAGAACCGAGCAATCGAGATAATTCGCAATCTCTCGGCGGCTCGCTACCGCATCGCCATCGAGCATGATGGCCAGAATGACACATTCGACAGGACTAATTTTCAGTTTTCGTTTGATGAAGGATGTCTCGCGCTTCACCGAAAGTAACATTGTCTCACTCAGTTTGCTGTCCTTGGCCTTCGTCAAAATGGTCTCGAAGGCGCCTGCTAAAGTCATTTTCGTAGTACTCATTAGCAAATCATCAAAAAAGGTTAATTATATCGCAGACAAATCTCTGGGTCGGAAGATTCGTGGCATCAGATAGCCGTGACACATGCCTCCTTGATTGTCGGAATAGGTGACCAGATGTCCGTGCCCCTTGCTTTGCGCCAGCAACCGCTGCTTCTTGTCGAAGAGCTTTTCGCCGAAGCGTTGGGCCCTCGCTATGCCCTGCAGGATGTTGCCAGTCACGATATAGGCAATCTCGCGCGTCCGTTTGGGACGAATGCTGTCCCATTTCTGGAGCGTGAATCCACGTACACGGCTACGGAAGATGTTGAGTTGTGACTGTCGGCTTATAGTGTCGAGGACAGCATGCTCGGTAAGGGGAATCTCGAGTTTCCGTCGTCCATCGTTCACGGCAAAGACGGCTTTGATGTTGGAACGTGACAGTCGGCCGTTGGCGATGCGATAGCCAAGGAAGATGCCTATCGATACGAAGTCAATCATTCCTGCATTGTCGATGACACCATCCTCGAACAAAGACATCGGGATACCTACTACCTGACTTGGGCAGAACATCGCTAGATCGCGCTTGATGGCACGTGTGTCGGACTCCACCTTCATAATCTGCTTGTTTTGCCCCTCCATGTCGTAGGCCTGGCTCCTCAGCGTTTCAAGTCGTTTCGGGGTGTATTTCACTTGTTCGCCAGGGTCGGTGTAGCGGGTCAGTTCGGCAAGTTTCCGTGCGGCTACAAGTCGAAGTTGCTTGTAGCGTATCAGGATGTTCTTTACCTTCTCGTCCTTCGCCTCGTCAATCCTTTGTTTCACTGTGACCATATCTGCCAACATCTTTTGAAGACGTTCGATCTCGGCTGCCGTCATGGGTTTGCGAAGCACATCCACCTCCAGTTCTTCGAGCCAGGCATCCTGTTCGAACACGCTCTTGGCCTCTGCTTTATCCTTGCCTGCCGCAAAGACCTGACGGCGTATTAGGGTAGCCCGAAGCGGTATCATCTTGGCCACAAGCTCGTTCTCGCCGTTCTCGTTCAGATATTCCATCAGGTCGTGGTAGCGTTGCATCACGTCTTGAAGCATCTCCTCCTGGTCGTGGCAATTCATTAGTGCCAAGGAGTTCATGAAGACACGCACCAGGTCGGTCTGCGTCTCCTCGTCATTGACGTCGGGCATGTCAGGGATGAATGCTGCCATCTCGGGATGGTCGAGCAAGTACTCCTTGACCACGCGTGAACCATACTTGTTGAGAATGTTCTCGTAGGGTGCATCGGTCTTCTGGTTGGCTGTCACATTTGCATTGAGTGATCGCTGTCGGCGCTCGTTCATCATCAGGAAACGTTGTTCGGCAGGGATGGGCGACGACAGGATAATGTAGTGGCAATGGTCGAGTTGCCCGGTGCGGTCGGCACGGCCGTCGAACTGCGTCTGGCGGTCGGCACAGTCCTGCAGTTCCCAGGTGATGACGACGCGTTGGCGCGTATCTTCGTACTCGGGACTGTTGTGGAGCGAGATGCCTGTGCCCATCATACGGTTGCCGATCAGGACATCGATCCGCCCATTGTTGAAGTCAGCTGCCAGCTTCTTTTTGTCGCTAGGCTTGCACCTTACGCAAATTGCGCTTCTGTCTTCGTCATTGAGTTGTAAACCGAGACGTCGTTGCGTCAGTACGCCCACGCTGTAGCCTGCCTGTTCGATGCGCTGCACGAAGTAGTCGATCGGACTGAGTGGTAGGCCAGTCAGTGTCCGGTCGATGCGACGACGAATGCTGTCGTAGGCCTCCTTTGCCTCACCACCAGGGAAGGCGGCATTGAGCTCGTAGATACTGATTACATTGTCGCACTTGTAGTGGGGTGCGTGTTCATGCTTTCGAGCATTGCTGGGACGAACGCCCAAGCCGGTAACCGTGTAATGGAGCATACCGCTCAGACTCTTGTGCAGCACCAGGGCAAATTCATCGGAAGGCAGTACTTCGCCCACATCTGCGAGATTCACAAGTTGGGCTTCCATCGTATGATTGATTTGCACGATGGGCTTTTTCCCTTCGCGGAGCACGTCGAGGGTAGCTTTCACTGCATCTTCAGCCTTGGTGGACATCAGCAACTGCTGGATGATGGGCATCATACGCTTTGAAAATCGTTCATAAAGGACGTTGACTGTGTCTTCGGCTAAGGGCATATATTCGTTCAGATCACACTTTTGACGCAACACCGCTTCAGCATCGAGCGTATTGAGGTAGGGCTCGATGAAACGCTCTTGGAAGTCATAGAGATCCTGCACGATTTCAATCACAGCGTCGTAGCGTCGGCGTCGGAGAGTCACAGCATCTTCGTCGGTGGTGATCCGCAGTTCGCGCACCACACCGCTCATATCGCGTTCGCGGCGTGTCATGCAGCCCGACTCGGTCAGACCTTTGGCCAGTTCTTCCTGCAGAATGGGGCCGCCATGAGCCACAATGTCGATGAGTTGCTCGGCTCCGATATGTGCATCACCGATAGCCGTCTTGAGGGCATAGAGCGGCATGGACGAGGGATACTTGGCATAGGTAGCCGATGAGTAGCACACACCTCTTGCCTGCTGCACGGCTTCGCGGAAAAACTTGCCTACATTGCTCATGTCGCCGCTGGCATTATGGCATTCGTCCATCAGCAGATATGTGTCCTTGATGAAATTGCGTACGCGACTGACTTTCCAGTTGGTACTCTCCCGACGCATCAGCTGCGAGTAGGTCAGCATCAGAAAATCATAGCCTGGGGGCAACGTGCCATACAAACGGAAGTGCTCCATCTCGCTCCGTGTGGGCAGATCATAGACCACATTGCCTTGTTGGTCAGTGACCTTTGCCTCATGGTCAGCGTTGAGGATAAAGGGGCGGAGGTGTCCGCAGCCGATGTCGTGCAGGTCGCGGTACATGTCGGAGAAGAGCAGCGAACGTTCGGTCACATACACGGGGATCCTTCGTTTCAGCAACGACCACACAATCAAGGCAGCCAGTTGTCGCCCCTTGCCTACGCCCGTCATGTCGCCGAGGATGAAGCCACGACCACGGCCCATCTGGAAGATGGCCATCGCCACGCCATCGATCTGTTCGGCGCTCAGCACGCGCTGCATCTCGTCGATGGTGTAGAACCCCAACTGCTGTCGTACCCACTGGTCCACCGGTCCTTTCTCCTGCTCGATCTGAGCCAACACATTCTCTACAGCACCGGCCATACCCATCGGGATCATCGTCCCGATCTTGCCGCCGGTGCTATAAGGCTGATATGCCACCGTGTCGGCCACCTCCCATTGTTTCATCTTCTCCATATCTTTGTCATCTGAATTTTCGACCGCAAAGATACGAAGCTTTTTCGACATGCAAAATCCTTTGCAACCTTGAAAATCGACAACCCCACTTTTGTGCACAAAGAGGGCTGCACAACCTTCGCTGTGCAGCCCTCTTTTTAAAAATTATTTGTTCTTGAAACTAGAACTCAAAGGTCTTGGTAGGAGCCACAAATGAGCAAATTGATGCCTTGACCTGAGTCAGATAATACACCGCTGTATTGCCATCATTCTCGTTGTACATGGCACGCAGCTCGGGATAGGCATCGAGCATTGCCTTCTTAGCCTCGATACGGGGATCCTCGACCAACACTGCAGCGATGCGGCACCATTTGCCCTGTCCATCGAAAGCGCTGATCTCTACCTTCGGATTAGCGGCAATCTGATGTGCCACGGGCTTCACATGTCCTGTCTGAACATAAAGTTTGCCCTCGAACTCGATGAATGTCCCAAAAGGACGAACGCGGGGCTGATCGCCCTCGCACGTAGCAATGAAGTAGCACGGACAGCTCTTCACAAACTTCAAGATCTCTTCCATGGTCAATTGTTTTTTATTTATGTATTCTCTTGTATTCCTTGCCTGCTATCCTGACTACGTAAATACCCTTGGGAAGATGGTTGAGAGTTGTTGAGGTGGCAGGATCGGAAGGATAGCCCTCAAGAACAAGCTCTCCCCTCAGGTTATAGACACGCAGCGTGGAACCATCGTTGATCTCGGCATCTATTGCCCCCTGTTGTTCCGGATCAATGATATCACCTATCTCATAATAGCTCAATAGAGACTCGGGATCGGTTGAGGGGAGGGTGAGATAAGCCTTGTTGGCAGCGAGGGTCTGCATATTGCTTGATGTCACACGATAGAAGCCAACAATCCCATTCTGCTTTAGAAGCACATAACTGTCGGCAGGTGCCCACATCTCTTTGCAAGAGCCGTTGAGCAGTCCCAACGGACGATGGTCCCATTCGGGAATCCTGTACCCCGAGATGGTATAGAGCCCCGGTTCGCCTTGGACGAGATAGGGCTTGTTGGCTTCGAAGGTCGTGACGGTCAGCAGTGTCAGTTTTCCGTTGTTTGCTTCATTGATCATATAGGCCGACAACCCCTCAGGAACGACAGCGGCGAATGGGATATAGACAGTTTCCCATCCAATAGAGGAGATGGACAGTTCATAGTCGCCGACGGTACACGATAGCTTCGTGTCCATCCAAGGAATCCTCTTGCCGATGTAATCCTTCACCTGTGCGACTTCGGCCATATAACTGCCCCAAACGGGAATGTTGGGGTGTATCTGCTGCAGCATGACAGGCCAACGCCAGAAGTTTATCTCCTGAGATTGGTTAAGTGAGTCAGCAAAACTGTCGACGATGTCCAGTAGCGCCGTCTCGTCGATGGCACTGGTGGCACGTAATCGTGCCCATTCAGCCTGAAGTCCATGTTGGGCGCAGGAATCGGACAGGAGGATATCGACAAACCGCTTCATGTCGCCAATATTTGAACCGCCTGACCTATAGAGCCAATCCGACTTCCCGTTGATGGGGTAGGTGCGATAGTCATCGTCGAAGGACAAATCCATATCCCAGACGGGACAAGCATATAGACGATTATCGCCTCGCGGCTTGTACATATAGACACTATAATAGGTGTCGGTATTTCCCACAAACTCCTGATGCAGATGTCGCTTGATGAAGCTAGGTAGGTCAAGATACTGCTGGTAACCCGTTTCCTCGTCGAAATCCTTGTTATAAAGCTTTTTCTCCATCTTGTTGAAATGACTTTTGATATAAGCTTTCTGGACATCAAGAATCTCGTCGCTGTTGGGCGACTTGATGGTTACAGGGTTCTTGTGCGTAGAGTTGAACCAAACGGGCTCGTTCGTGGCATATCCATCGATTTCGATAAGGTAGCCTCCGGTGAGCGAATCCCCTGCAACACAGAGGGAATCCATCGGATCGATGTCAATCCTTCCCTTGCGGATTTCCACTTGGTCGCAAAGTTCGTAGCAGCCTTTGAAGTCACCATTGACCCATACGTTGACAGGTATGCAGAAGGGAGTATAGGTCAGTCCGATGCGTCGGCTGATTTCGAACGCAAGCATGTTGCGCATCAAGGTCTTGTCTAGAAGACTCGGCAGAAGCGTCCATTTCCTGGCTTTTGAGGGAGATCCAAGAATACGCCTCTTCTGGTCGAACTTGATGCGATAGGGTTTCTTATCAAGAGTCATGGTGTAATTTCCCCTCAGACGGATGGTGCCGGTATCTTGAACAAGTTTCTTTCCATCAGCCGAAATGATGGAGATGATCGAGGGTAACTGATGCTCCTTATCTACAGGCTCCTTAAGACCCTCGACGTAGATGGAAACTGTAGGCAGGTTGGTAGGAGAGTAGAAAAGCGAATCATCACCCTCGGCCTCGAAACCGTAGAATTCCAGCTGGGCGACTTCTGAACGGAAGCCATGAGGACCGAGGTAACGGACATAACGGAAAGCTCGGCTGACGTGGATGTCGGCATAGGCAGTCTGACCTACAGTCAGAGAATCGAGGATCATATAAAGAGGCAGTGCATCGGAAAAGTCGGAAGTGTTCGCACCTTCGATAAGGCCATAGCGTGTGGGATTACCGGAGGAGGGGCATATGCCGACGGAGGTAATGACATAGGGGGTCGAAAGGTCGAATCCCATCCAATCCTTTCCATTACCTATGGGTGTGCCTGCCAATCGCTGCTGAGCAGAAACAACGAAAGGGGTCAGCATCATGAAAAGCATCATGCTCTTCAAAATGCCGACTCCTATAGAGAGCAAATGGAACGTTGTCCAGCTTGACTTCATTGTTCGAAATTGTTATATCTAGGGTGCAAAGATAATAACAATTATCGAACGCGCCAAATATTTCGTGAAAAAAACGTACTAACCTGCGAAAAGGACGGTCGAGAGGTAACGCTCGCCCGTGTCGGGAAGAACAACGACTACCCGTTTGCCCTTGTTCTCGGGACGACGTGCCACCTCGCCGGCAGCAAAGAGAGCTGCACCTGCTGAGATGCCTACGAGCAGACCTTCCTGACGAGCTATCTCGCGACCAGTGGCGATGGCGTCATCGTTCTCGACATCGAACACTTCATCGATGACTTGCGCATCGTAGGTCTTGGGAATGAAGCCCGCTCCGATGCCTTGGATCTTGTGCGGGCCGCTTGGTCCGCCGTTGAGCACAGGCGAAGACTTCGGTTCGACAGCTATCACTTTGATGTTCGGATTCTGCTCCTTCAAATATTTGCCTGTTCCACTGATGGTGCCTCCTGTGCCTACTCCTGCCACCAGGATATCCACCTTACCGTCGGTATCGCGCCATATCTCGGGGCCCGTGGTGGCATAGTGCTTGGCAGGATTGGCGGCGTTCTCGAACTGCTGGAGGATGATGCTGCTAGGCGTCTTGTCACGCAACTCCTCGGCTGCACGGATAGCGCCGGGCATGCCGTCCTTGCCAGGAGTCAACTGCACCACGGCACCGTATGCCTTCACCAGGTTGCGACGTTCGATGCTCATCGTCTCGGGCATGGTGAGGATAAGCTTGTATCCTTTCACAGCACTGACCATTGCCAGACCTACGCCTGTATTGCCGCTGGTAGGCTCGATGATGGTGGCTCCCGGCTTCAGCAGGCCTTTCTGTTCGGCATCCTCGATCATTGCCAAAGCAATACGATCCTTCACACTGCCGCCTGGATTAAAAAACTCTACCTTGGCTATGACGGGGGTGTCAATGCCTTTTGCATTTGAAAACTTGTTGAGCTCCACAAGTGGGGTGTTGCCGATAAGATCGGTCAACTGTTTAGAAATTTTTGCCATGTCTTCGATGTTTTAATAAAATAATACCTTTTAATCCTCTTTTACAATCGGGTAGAGTTCGATAAACTCCCCTTGATGGCTACTGCCATCATTAATCAGTTCGGCAACCTTTTGTCCCACCGTCTCAATGTCATGGAAACCGGGAAGACTCATATTGCCGTTCAAATCGGTCGTAGTTGGCCCAGGATGGACGGAGAACACCTCCAAAGGCGAACTGCTTTGCTGAAACTCCACTGCCATCACACCCATCATGGCGTTCTGGGCTGCCTTACTTGCCACGTAGGCGAGCGGGTGCCAATAGGGGCTGATCTTCGAAGGTACTGTGATGTTTACAATCCTGCCGCCGTTCTTTTCGAGCAAAGGCATGAGCGCCTTGGTAAGCGCGAAAGTGCCTATGAAGTTCACATCGATGGTTTCCCTGATGTCGGAGATGTCGGTATGCTGACTATCGACACCCATGTTGCCCGGAATGCCCGCATTGTTGACGAGAAGTGACAACTTGGGATATTTTTCATTCACCTCCTTGGCGGCCTGCTCGAGACCTTCGAGGTCTTTCAGTTCGATGTTAATCCAACCGAGCACATCGACACCTGATGATGCCAGCTTTGCGACAGCTTCCGAAGCCCGATCGTTGTTTCGAGCACCGATGACAACCTTCCAGCCACTGAGGCCGAGATGTTTTGCGATACCAAATCCGATGCCTTTATTTGCACCTGTTACCAATACAATCTTTTCTTTCATTTGCTATTTTAAATTTTTTCAAAGGCTTGAGCGAGGTCCTCAAGAATGTCCTCGATATGCTCCGTGCCGACCGACAGGCGAATGGTCGAGGGCGTGATATGCTGTTCGGCCAATTCCTCGGGTGAAAGCTGTGAGTGGGTCGTCGTGTAGGGATGGATGACGAGACTCTTCACATCAGCCACATTGGCCAGCAGCGAAAATATCTGGAGCGCATCGATAAACTTCCATGCTTCCTCCTGTCCTCCCTTGATCTCGAAGGTGAAGATCGAGCCGCCACCGTTGGGGAAATACTTCTTGTAGAGCTGGTGGTCGGGATGGCTCTCGAGGGCAGGATGGTTCACCTTGGCCACCTTGGGATGCTTGGCAAGGAAGTCCACCACCTTGAGTGCATTCTCGACATGACGTTCCACACGCAGGCTCAACGTCTCGACACCCTGCAACAGGATAAATGCATTAAAGGGTGAGAGGGTAGCACCCGTATCGCGCAGCAGGACCGCACGAATGCGTGTGACGTATGCAGCAGCTCCTACAGCCTGGGCAAAGACGATGCCATGATACGAAGGATCGGGCTTGGCCAAGGTGGGGAACTTGTCGGGATTAGCCAACCAGTCGAACCTGCCACCATCGACAATGACACCGCCGAGGCTGGTACCATGTCCACCCAGGAACTTCGTGGCCGAATGAACCACGATGTCGGCACCATGCTCCAAAGGGCGGATCAGATAAGGTGTGCCGAAAGTATTGTCCACGATGAACGGGATACCATACTTATGTGCCACGGCTGCCACACCCTCGAGGTCAAGCACGTCGCTGTTGGGGTTGCCGAAAGTCTCGGCATACACCACTTTCGTATTAGGCCGAATGGCAGCTTCCAGCGCGGCAAGGTCATTTACATTAACGATGGTATTGGTGACGCCTTGCGTAGCTAGCGTATGGGTAATCAGATTGTACGAACCACCATAAAGGTTATCGGCAGCCACGATGTGGTCTCCTGCCTGCACAATGTTCTGCAGAGCGTAGGTGATGGCAGCGGCTCCACTGGCAACGGCCAGACCTGCTATACCGCCCTCCAAAGCAGCCACACGATCCTCGAACACACCTTGTGTGGAGTTGGTCAGACGACCGTAGATGTTACCTGCATCACGCAATCCGAACCGGTCGGCAGCATGCTGGCTATTGTGAAACACATAACTCGTGGTCTGATAAATGGGCACGGCACGGGCATCAGTGGCGGGGTCGGCCTGTTCTTGTCCTACATGAAGCTGAAGGGTCTCGAAACGAAAATTCTTTTTTGCACACATAATCTTACAATTTTAAGTTATTTTACGGGTGCAAAGATACGGCCTTTGGAAATATTCTCCAAATTTCTTGCGAATTTCGGAAAATCTATCTAAATTTGCGCCGTCGAAAGAGATTCTTTCCGATACAGGCTTTCAAAAACCCACCAAACAGAATAAAATTCCAAATTTATGACCGAGACATTAGACAAAACCGACTTGCTGATACTCAAAACGCTTCAAAAAAATGCGAAATTGACCACAAAAGAGCTTGCTGATGCCGTAAATCTTACTCCTACACCCGTCTTTGAACGGCAAAAAAGACTCGAAAAACAGGGTTACATCAAGAAATACGTAGCTGTGCTCGACCCCGAGAAACTGGGGCAGGGGCTGCTGGTATTCTGCAAAGTGAAGCTGAAGCAGATTAACCACGAGATTGCCGATGCCTTCACTCGTCGCATCCAGCGCATCCCTGAAGTGACCGAGTGCTATAACACGAGTGGCGCCTACGATTATTTATTAAAAGTTCGCGCGCGAGACATGAAACAGTACCAGGAGTTCGTGCTCAATAAACTCGGCGACATCGACTCGGTCGGCGCTATCGAAAGTACCTTCGTCATGAGCGAGATAAAGCAGAACTACGGCATCAATATATAAGAAACGACTAATATAGACCTACCTTGCCGACTCCAAAACGCTTGTGGTAAATCAGGGCTTTGCAACGGAACCAAAGGTCCACAAATGGGGTATAAAGGTCACAGAGGATAGGCAGTCCAACCATCGGATGCTGCTTCAACACCTTTGCCGAACTGATGTGGGTATAGACAATAAGTGCCAGGCGAATCAGAAGCATAGCAAGCACTGCGCAGAGTGTAGTCCATGCATGCTGATGCGTGCCTGAGCCGCTAAAGATCCGAATGATGGCGTAAACTATCAGGATGAGGCCGGGGATAACTGTGGCATATCGGGTGAAGTATTCGACTAACTTCACCACGGCAGGCACCCATGGATAGAGGCGGGAGGTGAAACCTCGGTTCAAACGGTCGATGGACCAGTTGATGAAAAGAGGTCGTGAAAGGTCGTTCATGACTGTATCGGGCCGACAATCGACAGCCACGTTGCCATTGCGAGCCACATCTGCCACGAAGAGATCGTCTTCGCCAGGCTGCATCTTGAGATGTCGTTGGAAACCCTGACTGCGATTGGCATAGAACGTCTGCTTGCGGAATGCCAGGTTCTGCCCCCAACCTGCATACGCCTTCATCGAAAGAGTGATTCCGAACATCAGCAGCAAGCGCTGAAAGAGATCGAACTGACAAAAACGAGACAAGAAACTCGTGTGACGCTCATAGACAACAGGACCCAGAACGACTTCGATGCCTGGGTTGGCAAAATGGCTTGCTAATCCACTGATCCACTCGGCTGATGCAGGCAAACACTCGGCATGTGTCGTTAGGATGATGTCATAGTGTGAAGATTTCGTGCCAAGCAATACGGCAAGCTTGCGGTGGCTCATGGCTCGCGTCTTCTCGTCAATCTTGGTATGCATCAGGATGTCGGAACGCTGGTCCATCATAGAGAGTACGTCTTGCGTATCGTCGCATGAATTGTCGTCAAGCACGATAACCTCGTATTTGGGATAATTCTGGCTTAGCAGCACAGGAAGATTTCGTGCCAAAGCTTCAGCCTGGTTGTGGCTATAGACCAACACACTGACGCCAGGCAGTTCGCCGCCCGCATAAACGGGAGCCTTTGCCTGGCGACAAGCTTGTCGACGTAACCCTTGCCAAATGATCAGGTTCAGGATAAGTTGGATGAGCCAGGCCACCACAAAGATGGTAGCCATGGACACCAGCCAAAAGGGATAATCTATTGTGACGTTCATTCAAGTCAGAGGGTGGCCAGATAGTTGCTCACGTTCTGTTCGATACGTGCTGCGATATCGCCATTGTCGGCTGCGGGGATAAACTTCTCACCAACGATATGCTCGTAGAGTTCAATGTAGCGATCGCTCACCGAACGTGCATACTCGTCGGTAATCTCGGGCATCACCTGTCCGGGTTCGTTCATGAAGTTGTGGTCGATGAGCCACTGGCGTACGAACTCCTTCGAAAGCTGCTTTTGAGGCAAGCCTTTCTCGAACTTCTCCTCATAACCATCGGCATAGAAATAACGGCTGGAGTCGGGAGTGTGTATTTCGTCGATGAGATAGACCTTACCGTCCTTCTTGCCGAACTCATATTTGGTATCGACGAGTATCAGACCCTTGGCCGCAGCAATCTCGGTGCCACGCTTGAAGAGGGCACGTGTGTATTGCTCAACAAGCTCATAATCCTCCTTGCTGACCAGCCCCTGGGCAATGATCTCCTCCTTCGAGATATTGAGGTCGTGTCCCTCCTCGGCTTTGGTTGTTGGGGTAATGATAGGCTCGGGGAAACGCTCGTTTTCGCGCATACCCTCAGGAAGTTTAACACCGCACAACTCACGGCAGCCTTTCTTGTATTCGCGCCAAGCAGAACCGGTAAGGTAGCCACGAATAATCATCTCAACACGGAAACCTTCGCATTTGAGGCCTACTGTGACCATAGGATCGGGTGTTGCCAACTTCCAGTTGGGTACGATATCGGCAGTAGCATCGAGAAACTTTGCAGCGATCTGGTTCAAAACCTGGCCCTTGTAGGGTATGCCTTTAGGAAGAATAACATCGAATGCGGAGATGCGGTCGGTAGCAACCATCACCATCAGGTCATCGTTAATGTTATAGACGTCACGAACCTTGCCGTGATAGACAGATTTCTGACCTTTGAAGTTGAAGTCAGTGCGAGTGAGTGCGCTCATATCTTTGTTTGTTTAGAGTATTTTCAAAAATGCGCCGCAAAATTAGAAAAAATAAGGCATACTTCCAAATATCAAGGCACAAAAATTGGGGCTGCCATACCATATTTGGCCAATAATGCATCTTTGCGTTGCAAAGTGTCTTGTCTGAACTTCACGTATTCTTCCGATTCCGGGTCAGACGGTCTGTGTCGGAAAGCTTTTACAATCGGCGAAGCCTCGCACATATATTTCTTCAGGGGAATGGAGAAACAGCAGTCGGTTACAAGTTCCTTGACAGCCTCTATTGCTAATGGGGAAGGATGAACCAGATCGTCAGCATAGAATCGATAGTCACGCAGGTCGTCCATCAATAGTTCATATACGGGCAGATACTCTACTCGTTCGGCGTAATGCTGCTGCAAGGCATCGATGGCCAAGAGTAAAGTGCCTTTCGACAACTGGTTGCCATGCAGTCCATCCTTGACATGGCGAATGGGACTGACGGTGAAGATAAAATGCTTATAGGCTGAAGCCTCAATGATAGGATTCCAAAGTGCAACAATCTCTTCGACCGAGAGACGCCGCCGCACAAAATCGTTAGTCGGAAACTTATGGCAGTTGGCCACTACGCTACCCTCGCGCTCATATACCCAACTGGTCCCCAGCGTAACAATCACATGCTGTGTTTGCTGCCAGAAATCTCGCACTTGAGCATCGAGCTCGACGAGTTGTCGTTGCAGCTCTTCAGCATCCTTGCCACTCCATTTGCTGTGATGAGCAAAACTGAAATATCGCCCTTCATGAAAGCACAGTTCGAAAGGGATATCCTCGTCGTTCGACGCAATGACACGCTTCAAGGACATGGCTATACTGGCGGGATTGAAGAGCACACCCCAGGGATTGGACATCACAGGCAACCAATGCTCCTGCATCCATGTGCCGATATTATCGGTGAAGCACGAACCCAAAAGCAGAACACCCTCACGACAACCGATGAGTTGTCGCAAGGGTGTACGTTCTATTTCGGTGCGTAACCTTTGCATCATTCCTTGCCTCTCATTACCTTCCAGGCCTTCTTCGAGCGACGACCAACGGTGTCGGCCACTTGTTTGGTCTTCCTGCCGAATCGTTCGCCCTTTGACCCGACGCTATCGACAACAACAGCCGTGCCATTTGCAATCTTCTTGCCCCAACGAGGAGCTTTGGCGCCTACGCTATCGATGACTACCTCGGTGCCATCGGCAACCTTCTTGCCAAAACGTGTGCCCTTCGAACGGATGCTGTCGGCGACAACACGGGAACGGGTCTTGAACTTGCTGTCCTGCTCCTGTGCAGAAACAAAACTGGAGCCTACTGATGCCGATGCAATGATCAACGCAAGGGCTAATATAAATTTTCTCATTGTATTATGTTTTTAGAATAGATGCTATAGATGCTATAGTGAATATAGGCACTATAGAGAATATTTCATCAATAAGACTAAAGCCAAGCGTTAAGGTTTAAAGGGTGTCAGGCGAAGGAGAAGATGGGGTGTCGGCCGCTTGCTTCTGCGCAAGCTCATATTTGTCGTAAGCATCGACGATTTTCTGAACGAGCCGATGACGCACAATGTCGCGCTTGTCGAACTCAACCGTTGCGATACCCGGAATGCCACGGAGGATACGTTGAGCTTGCACAAGGCCAGAACCCACGTTGCGTGGCAGATCGACTTGGCTAGTATCTCCCGTAACAATCATGCGAGCACCTAAACCAAGGCGTGTAAGGAACATCTTGATTTGGGGAGCGGTGGTGTTCTGTGCTTCGTCGAGAATGATGATTGCGTCGCTCAGAGTGCGGCCACGCATATAGGCCAAAGGAGCAATCTGGATAACATTGGTCTCAAGCAATTCGCGTAATTTTGCCGTAGGAATCATGTCTTCCAGAGCATCATAGAGCGGCTGTAGGTAGGGATCAAGCTTGTCCTTCATCTCACCAGGAAGGAACCCGAGTTTCTCGCCTGCCTCGACAGCAGGACGTGACAGGATGATCTTGCGAATTTCCTTATTTTTCAACGCTCGCACCGCCAGGGCGATAGCCACGTAGGTTTTGCCAGAACCTGCAGGGCCGACAGCGAAACAGAGATCGTTTTTGGCAAATGCATCGACAAGTCGCTTCTGGTTCTCAGTACGTGCAGTGATGGGTTTGCCGTTTACGCCGTAGATGATCAGGCTTTCCTGCCGCTTCTCCACGGGACTTTCGCCGTTGAAGAAACTCAGGATAACCTCTTCGTTGAGTTTGTTGTATTCGTTGCAGTAGTTGATCAATCGATCCACGAAGGACTGGAACAACTCAATGTCGTCCTCGTCGCCATATACCTTGATGGCCCTGCCTCGCGCAGCAAAACGGAGCTTGGGATACAGTGTTTTGAGCAACAGAATGTTCGAATTGTTCGTGCCATAGAAAATAACAGGGTCGGCCTGTTCCAAAAGAATAACTTTCTCTATCATGGGTGCAAAGATAAGCACTATTTGACACAATGCCAAATTTTATACGAGGATTTTTCTGGAAGCTTGAAAAAATGACCAAAGCAGGGAGAAGCATCACTTCAGGAAACGATCGGCAAAGAGGATGAACTGCTCCCAGTCGTATGGCAGGACAGCATGTGGACCTTTACGATAATGGTAACCAATTGTGCCTCCTGCGACTGGAACATCCACGGCAGGCATCTCTGTCTGCGCTTGCCCCTCGGCATTTACAATACCCGATAGTTTATAGAGGGCATAGACTGGCTCGGCACCCTTTGCACCAAGAAATTCACCACGCGGGTCGGCCCACTGGTCATCCTCAGCACTGGCTACATAGACGGGACGAGGTGCGATGAGGGCGATGACCTCATGCTGGTCGAAGGGCATCAGGTCTTCGTGATGGCTGAATTGACGGAAGTTGCCGCAAAACCACTGGTGGTTGAATTCGTTGACACATTCGACGGTCTCACCATAGCATCGACGGGATAAAGCCGTACCGCAACAGCCTGAATTGACTGGGATGACGATGCGGAAACGTTGGTCGATAGCTCCTGCCCAAAGTACTGTCTTGCCAAGACGAGAGTGACCGAGCAAGGCCACACGCGAAGCATCGACAAGGGGTTCTGTCTCAAGATAGTCCATGGCACGGCTTATCGTCCACGCCCAACAACTAATGGCAGCCCATTGGTCGGGCAAAGGATAGGTCTGACCAGGGGCATAGAAATGCTGATGGAGTGTGCTAGAGCGGAACAAGTCGCTTGCCTTATCAGGACAGGCATCAGTGTAACAGAATGTGACGAGACCATAACCATGTGCCAGCAAAGTGTCGGGTTGCCAACTGGCAAGAGCCCAACGCGAGGTCCATATTGAATCGTTGGGGAAGAACGTCAGACCGAAGAAGACCGGATGCCCCTTGTCCGAGTTACCTTCATTAGGTACGACGATGGAGAGGGGGATATTGGGGCCATCGGCAGAAAGATGCAGGACGATGTCGCGCCGGATGGCCTTACCGTTGCGGAAGGCGGGGTCAGTGCCGACCACTTCCCAGCAGAAGCCCTCGTCGGGAGCGGGTGCATGGCCATACATGAATGATTCGAGCAGATTGACGAGTTCGGGACGGCGATGCTCCTCCCATTCCTCCACTGTGGTCACTCGTGAGCCGTCGAGACAAAGAAGCGGGTCGGGGAGCTCATACTCGGGAACCAAAGACTCATCGTAATTGGCGTTCTTGTAATAGTTTTGGAAGTCAGGCTTATGCACAAAACGTTCATATTGACCCCAGCATGGAGTCAATATGAACGCTGTTAGTGAGAGCAGAAAAAGCCTGCGTAGAAGATTTATCGTATCCATAACAGTTCACGGTATTTGGGCATGGGCCAGATGTTGTCGTCGCAGATCTCCTCGAGCTTGTCGATGGGACGACGTATGGAGTGGAATGACTCGGCAATCTCGTAATAGGCGAGCGCCTTCTGATAGGCATCGTCAATCTTATTGGCGATACGACGCTTATCTACCATTGCATCGACCTTGACCTTGATGTCGGAGTTGTAGGCGGCAATCTTTTTGATGATGGCTATCTCGGGAGCACTTAGATCCTCCCATGTAGTGGGGAAGAGCGATTTCATCATTGCCACATTTTTCAGTAGCTGTGACTGATAGCTCATGGCAGCAGGAATGATATGATTGATGGCAAGGTCGCCAAGTACACGTGCCTCGATCTGGATGAGCTTGGCGTAGGTCTCAAACTTCACCTCGTTGCGTGCCTGCAGCTCTTGCTTGGTGAAGACACCCAACTTGGAGAACATCTCAACCGAATCGGGCTTGACGTACTCGAGGATCATCTTAGGCACACAACGCTCCACGTCGAGTCCGCGTTTCTGCGCTTCCTTTTGCCACTCCTCAGAATATCCATTACCATCGAAACAAACGGTGTCGATGATACGTGCGATGATGGGCTTGAGAGTCCTCATCACTGCGATCTTCAAACTTGTTCCTTTCGCAAGCTCCTGGTCAACTTCGGCCTTGAAGTCATTGAGCTGTTCGGCAACGATGGAGTTGAGAGCTATCATTGCGCTTGCACAGTTGGCCTTGGCGCCGACGGCACGGAACTCAAAGCGATTGCCGGTGAAGGCGAATGGAGAAGTGCGGTTACGGTCGGTATTGTCGATGAAGATCTGTGGAATCTCGACCAAGCCGATGTCATACTTGTGTTTGCCCGCAATGACGATATCCGTATCATCAGGCACAGTAAGGAGCTTACGAAGTACTTCGGTCATCGTGCGTCCGAGGAACGCAGAGATAATGGCTGGTGGTGCTTCATTGGCACCCAATCGGTGTGCATTGGTGGCCGAAGCAATGGATGCCTTGAGCAATGGCCCATGACGACGCAGAGCTTCAAGGGCATTGACAAAGAAGACTACAAACTGCAGGTTGCTCATCGGATCCTTGCCAGGAGCGAAGAGCATCGTGCCTGTGTCGGTCTGCAGGGACCAGTTGTTGTGCTTTCCCGAACCATTGATGCCCTCGAATGGCTTCTCGTGAAGCAGTACGCGAAAACCATGACGACGAGCTACGCGTTTCATCACACCCATGATGAGCATGTTCTGGTCGACAGAGAGATTACATTCTCCATAGATTGGAGCGAACTCGAATTGGTTGGGGGCCACCTCGTTATGACGCGTCTTCATTGGAATACCTAGACGAAGGCCCAAAATCTCAAGATCCTTCATGAAAGCCTGCACACGGGAAGGTATCTGCCCGAAATAATGGTCATCCATCTGCTGGTTCTTACTCGAACCATGACCCATGAGCGTGCGACCCGTGGTGATGAGGTCAGGTCGAGCAGAATAAAGATTGTCATCCACAAGGAAATATTCCTGCTCCCAACCGAGGTTGACCTGAACCTTCTTCACATCAGGATCGAAAAGCTGACAGACCGATAAAGCTGCCTTGCTGACAGCTTTGAGGGCCTTCTTGAGAGGTGCCTTGTAATCGAGTGCCTCGCCAGTATAGGAAATGAAGACGGTGGGGATACAGAGGCAGTCATCAAGGATGAATACAGGCGACGTGGGATCCCAGGCAGTATATCCACGAGCCTCAAAGGTGGCACGTATACCACCCGATGGGAAACTGGATGCGTCAGGCTCCTGCTGCACAAGGCTCTTGCCTTCAAAGGCTTCGATCATGCCGCCCTTGCCATCATATTCCATGAACGAATCATGCTTCTCTGCTGTCGATTCGGTGAGGGGTTGGAACCAGTGACTGCAATGCGTCACTCCATGTTCCATAGCCCACTGCTTCATGCCTGCAGCCACGCCGTCGGCCACCTCCAGATCGAGCGGCTTGCCATTGTCGATACAGTTTAGGAGGGAACGAAGGGTCTTGGCATCAAGGTACTTCTGCATCTTCTCGCGATTGAAGACCAGTTCGCCGAAATACTCCGAAGGTCGGCCATCGGGAATAGGATATTCTGCAGCCCGTTTCTTGAAAGCAGCCTCGATGGCATCAAATCTCAATTTGCTCATATTCTGTTGGTTTTGTAGATTATCTTTTTAGAATGAAACACCCACGGCGAAGTAAATCTTATCAGAAGCAGGGTTATATACGACTTGGCCATAGAACGGGAGGTTGAAAAGCTCCTTGTTGGCAGTCATTGTGACATTGCATACCTTGAAACCATCGGTGTCGATCTGTGTGAAGCTATCGTCCCAAAGGCTGGCACCAATGGTAGCCGAGCCATCGATGCCTCCGAGTTTCCAAGGCGCACTCACCTCGACATAGGTGGAGTAGGCACGATCATCATTGGGACCCAAGTCACAGCCGGCCACCACCGTATTCCAAGCAAAGGCCAACGGACCGAAATCGTAGGCAAGATTTGCTTCAAGTGTATGCGAAGAACAACTGTTGAAGTTCCATGTGCCGAAATATCCATCCGTATGGAAATAATAATCTGTTACACCAACAGTCAACGCCTCAATGGGATTCCATGTCAAGGAAAGGTCAAACTCTGTCATGTTCAAAGCATCCTCGCCCTTCTCAAACAATTCAGCAGAGGCCCATGCGCCGATACTGATGCCTGCCTTATTGAATGTCACCGTGGCGGAAGGTTGTACGCTAAATCCACCACATTCCTGACCACGCCAAAGATAAGAACTCACAATATCGGCACCCACACTGAAAGTCACCGATGGTCCGGGTTCCTCGGCGAAAGAGGAAGAGAAACCAAAACCAGCACATACGAAAGTAACAACAACAAATACCTTTTTCATAACACTTCGCGCTATATACTTATAATCTGTTTAATAATGGCGCCGCAAAGATAAGGGGCATTCTTGAATTATCCAAATTATTTCCAGTTTTTTTTCAGAATCTGTTGATAATTGTTCAACAACAATGCAGTTCAGTCATTTTTTGCTTAGAAAAATAGCTTAATGCAAACATTGCGAAAGACCTTTTGCCTCGATCATCTCTCTTTATTACAAAAGATATGTTTTCGTTCATCATAATGTCAATAGATAAAAGAAATGGCAACAATATTTCGTTAAAAAGTTACTCCCGATAATGCAAAAAGTCAAAAAATCCTTTAAAAACGCACGCACGCGAAACGTTTTTGACTAAAAAATTCGGACAATTCAAAAAAAAAACATATCTTTGCACCAATTCTCCTAGCCGCACATCCCCAAGGAGAAGCAAGACATATGAACAAAACCAAGATCCTCTTCATCAACACCGAAGTCATGCCGTACCTCCCCGAGGCACGCATGTCGAGCATCGGACGCCAGCTGCCACAAGGCATTCAAGACGCAGGACACGAGATCCGCACCTTCATGCCTCGATTCGGGCAGATCAACGAACGACGCAATCAGCTTCACGAGGTGATCAGGCTCTCGGGCATGAACCTGATTATTAACGACACCGATCACCCGCTAATCATCAAGGTGGCGTCAATCCAGCAGGCTCGCATGCAGGTTTATTTCATCGATAACGACGAATACTTTACCCATCGCAACAAATACGGCAACTCACACGGTGAGTACATCGATAATGCCGAGCGTTGTGTCTTCTTTGCCCGTGGCGTCATCGAAACCATCCGCAAACTGCGCTGGAAACCAGATGTGGTCTATTGCCAGGGATGGTTCTCGGCCATTTCGCCCATATATATAAAGAAGACATTTGCCGAAGACCCCTGTTTCCGCGGTGTAAAGATTGTGTTTGCCATGTTCGATAATGGGTTCGAGGGTCATCTTGCAAGTAACTTCTATCGCACAGTGAAACGCGAAGGAGTACTCAAGGCCGACCTTATCGAGGTGAAGGACAAGCCCGTCGATTATGTGGCCCTTTGCAAACTCGCTGTCAAATTCTGCGACGGACTAATCATCACCGATAACACGCTTGCTGCCGAGGAAGTAAAGGCGTACGCCGAAAGCCGCGGTATAAGTGTTCTCGATGCGACTGATGAAGAACTTGACATCCAGAAATATGACGATTTCTTCGAACTTTTCAACCCCAATGGTTCTGAAGAAGAAGATTGAAAAAACAATTAATAGTTAACAATTATTGTCCACTTCAAACGTGAAACTGCTTATCAACGTAGCCCAACGACTATTCTCCCTCGTTTCGGCTTTGTGCATACTTGTTTCAGTAACATCTTGCGAAGACACACTCTCGGACGTTGGTGCCTCAACGATGCCAGAGAGTGATGAAATCAGAATTGAAGCCGACACGCTGCGATGCGCAGTCGCCACAGGGTATCGTGATTCCATTTATGTGCGTACAGGTTATCCCCTCCTTGGCAACATTACCGATCCGGAATATGGTAGTGTGAAGGCAGGCTATCTGGCTCAGTTCTATGCCAGCACAAACATCACATTGAACGAGTCGAGCAATGACTCTGTCACCTTCGACATTCTTCGTACATCGGTACCACATGACCTTGGTCTTGATCCCAAGGGCATCTATACTTCTCATTTCGACTCTTTGGTAGCCAACACGCTCGACTCCCTGACCTTGCGTGTCTATTACAACACTTATTATGGCGACTCGTTGACTCCTATGCAGTTCAGCGTCTATGCATTGAACAGCGACGCAAAGCTGGAAAAAGAGCCCGAAAGTGCATTTTATAGTAACAACGATTTTGCCAAGTATTACGACACCAATGCCTTCCTGGGCAGGAAGGCTTATACGGCAGCCAACCGCGTCTTGAGTGACTCAGTTCGTAGTCTCGACTCCTATCTCCCATACATCGAGGTGCGTTTGAATGATGACCTGAAGAACGAGTTCTTCCAGAAGATTGTTGCATCAGCCATTGCACGTGACGCAGCTGGCAAGGCCAACTACAACTACACCGATATTTTTGCCAATATCGAGTCGATGCGTGAAAACTTCCTATCGGGTGTAGCTATTCAACCCACTTTCGGAGATGGTTCGATTATCAAGGTCTATAATACTGCCATCTACTTCTACTATCACAGCTACCACAAGTATTCGAAGGATGGAACCCTCTTGCGCAACTCCACCGATACCGGTGACTCAGCCTACGTCACTTCCCATGTGCAGTATATGGCTGTCACACCCGACGTCGTTCAGATGTCGAGTCTTGAGTTGAAAGACATCAAGAAGGACTACCGATTAACGGACACCGAGCACGCTTACATCACTTCACCTCAGGGATATTACGCCACCGTCGATTTGCCGATAGGTAAGGCCATTCGTACGATGATGGACCATCCTATGCGCCGCGACTATGCCTATTTCCTCAATGGTGCCAACTTCTCGCTGATGTGCGAGAAGCCACAGGGGGCCCTGTTAAGTAACACACCGGCTTCAAGGGTGATGCTCATCGAGGAAAGCAAGATGAACAGGTTCTTTGAAGAAAGCCGTGTGCCCGACGAGGCTGCTGCTGCCATCGGCACCTTTGTGGCCGACTCGGTGAAAAACTTCATCTATTATTACAGTTTCGGAAATCTCAACGAACTTGTCATTGGCTTGGCAGGCCAAACCAATCATGGCAGTTGGGATAAGGAGCAGGTGGCTACTTCGCTCCAATGGGCCAAGCAGATCAAGGCAGTAGAACCGACAACGTTCCTGCCCGAACTCTCCCAATCGACATTGGATAGTTATTCCGACGAAGACTACAAAAACAACACCGACGGCATCCGTACCATTGTGCAGAGTGCACTGGATAGTTATACGGTCCACATGGCCGTCATTCCTGTTGATGTTTCGACCAGTTCATCGTCTGGCGCAGTCCTTTCTGTAAGCAACTACATTCTGCCTACTGCCATTAAGGTGAAACGCGACAGCAGCAAGCAATTCCTACAATACATCTATACGCAGGGCGGCTCGCTTTAATGCCCACCCGTTTTGCTTCTCTTATATATTATTATATGTGTGTCCCGAAAAGGAATGCACTGCCTGTATTTATCAAAGGTTTTTAATATTTCAAGGTATTTGTTATGAGTGATCGTCTTTACATCTTTGACACGACATTGCGTGACGGAGAACAAGTGCCTGGCTGCCAGTTAAACACCGTGGAGAAGATCCAGGTGGCCAAGGCCTTAGAACAACTCGGTGTCGATGTCATCGAAGCGGGCTTCCCTATTTCAAGCCCGGGTGACTTCAATTCCGTTGTCGAAATCTCCAAGGCTGTGACGTGGCCTACCATTTGTGCACTCACACGTGCTGTACAAAAGGACATTGACGTTGCTGCCGAAGCGTTGCAGTATGCCAAGCACAAGAGAATTCACACCGGCATAGGCACCTCTGATTCGCACATCAAGTATAAGTTCAACTCTACACGCGAAGAAATCATCGAGCGTGCGGTAGCAGCCATCAAGTATGCCCGCAACAAGGTGGATGAAATCGAATTCTACGCCGAAGATGCAGGACGTACCGAGAATGAATATCTGGCCCGTGTCGTCGATGCAGCCATTAAGGCAGGTGCCACCATCATCAATATTCCTGATACCACGGGCTACTGCATGCCTTGGGAGTATGGTGAGAAGATCAAATACCTCATGGATCATGTTGAGGGTCTGCAAGATGGCCGAGCCATCCTTTCGACCCATTGTCACAATGACCTGGGTATGGCTACCGCCAACACCATCTCGGGTGTTGTCAATGGGGCACGACAAGTGGAAGTCACTATCAATGGTATCGGTGAGCGTGCAGGCAATACTTCGCTCGAAGAGATTGCCATGATCATCAAGTGCCATCAGGCAACAATGCCCGTAACCACCAACATCAATACTACCAAGATCTGGCCCTCGTCACGACTGGTAAGTTCACTCATGAACATGCCCGTACAACCCAACAAGGCCGTGGTTGGCAAGAATGCTTTTGCACATTCAAGTGGTATTCATCAGGATGGTGTCCTGAAGAACGTCCAGACTTACGAAATCATGGATCCGAAGGATGTGGGCATCGACGAAAACTCCATCGTACTCACCGCTCGTTCGGGTCGCGCTGCGTTGAAGCATCGTCTGAGCATCCTTGGAGTAGAACTTGAACAAGAGAAACTTGATAAGACCTACGAGGCATTCTTGCGCTTGGCCGACAAGAAGAAGGAACTCAACGACGACGATCTGTTGATGCTCGCTGGCACGGAAAAGGCCGAAAGCAATCACGTGCAGCTCGATTCATTGCAAGTGACCACTGGCAAGGGCGTAACGCCCATCGCAGCCATTCGTCTCAAGGTGGCCAACGAGATCTTCGAAGCTGCAAGCATCGGCAATGGCCCTGTGGATGCTTCGATCAAGGCACTCAAGCAAATCATCCGACGCGAAATGACCCTGAAGGAGATGACCATCCAGGCCATTTCGAAGGGTTCGGACGACCTCTGCAAGGTACACATGCAGGTAGAGCACGCCGACCATATCTATTACGGTTTTGGCTCCGACACCGACATCGTCACCGCCTCCGTCGAGGCATATATCGACTGCATCAACAAGTTCAAGCATTAATAACGTATCATAATGGGAAAGACATTATTTGACAAAATCTGGGAAGCTCACGTCGTGCAGAAGGTCGAAGACGGCCCCACCCAGCTCTACATAGATCGTCTCTACGCTCACGAAGTGACCTCGCCACAGGCATTCGATACATTGCGTGACAAAGGCATCAAGGTGTTCCGCCCTGACCACGTCATCGCCATGCCCGACCATAACACCCCAAGCGACCAGCAGGAAGTGATCAACGACCCCATTGGCCGCAATCAGGTCGAAACGCTTGCCAGAAACTGTGCAGAGTTCGGCATTAAACACTTCGCTATGGGCAGCAAGGATAATGGCATCATCCACGTCGTAGGTCCTGAGAAAGCACTCTCACTTCCTGGAATGACCATCGTCTGCGGCGACTCGCACACCTCCACCCACGGAGCCGTAGGTGCTATTGCCATGGGCATTGGAACTTCAGAAGTGGCCCAGGTGCTGGCATCGCAGTGCATCCTTCAGTCCAAGCCCAAGACCATGCGCATCAATATCGAGGGACAGCTTCAACCAGGTGTTGTTGCCAAGGATGTCGCCCTTTATATCATGGCTCAGATGACCACTGCCGGTGCCACGGGTTATGCTGTGGAATATGCTGGCTCGACGATTCGCAACATGTCGATGGAAGGCCGTCTGACGCTCTCGAACCTCTCCATCGAGATGGGTTCGCGTGCTGGCCTTATTGCTCCCGACGAGACAACGTTCGCCTACCTCAAGGGCCGCGAATACGCTCCCAAGGGCGAAGAATGGGACAAGGCCGTAGCCGAATGGCGTAAGCTCAAGGGTGACGATGACGCTGTTTTCGACAAGGAGGTCACCTTCCGTGCCGAGGATATCAAGCCACGCATCACTTTCGGAACAAATCCCGGAGCAGGCATCGCCATCGACGAGTGCATCCCTACGACCAATAGTATGAGCGAGTCGGAGAAGAAGCAGTTCCTCTCGCAGCTCGAGTACATGCAGTTCAAACCAGGTGAAAAACTTGAGGGACATCCTGTCGATTATTGTTTCTTGGGAGCTTGCACTAATGGTCGCATCGAGGACTTCCGAGCCTTTGCTTCCATTGTGAAAGGCAAGAAGAAGAATCCAAACGTCGTGGCATGGCTTGTGCCAGGTTCGTGGCTCGTACGTCAGCAGATTATTGATGAGGGCATCGACAAGGTGCTTGAAGAGGCTGGTTTTGAGCTGCGTCTCCCATCTTGCTCTGCTTGTCTCGCCATGAATCCCGACAAGGTGCCTGCTGGTAAGCTCGCCATCTCTACATCCAACCGTAACTTCGTCGGTCGTCAGGGCCCGGGTGCTCGCACCATCCTTGCTTCGCCACTCGTTGTAGCTGCTTCAGCCATCACCGGTGTTGTCACCGATCCCCGCAAGCTCTAATCGTTAATCATTTGCAGACTATGGCACATCAGAAATTCAGCTTAATCAAATCGACCTGCATCCCTATCCAGATAGACAACTGCAATACCGATCTCATCATCCCGGCACGTTACCTGGCCTCAACGTCGCGCGATCCCAAGTTCTTCGGCGATGCCTTCATGCATGACCTGCGTTACAACGCAAAGGGCGAGCTTGTAGCTGACTTCGTATTGAACCGACCCGTTTTTAGCGAGGCTCCTCATGAGGGTTGCCACGAGATTATCGTGGGTGGTCAGAACTGGGGTTCAGGCTCCAGCCGCGAGCACGCAGCCTGGGCCATTTCAGGTTATGGCGTTCGCGTGGTAATCTCTAGCAGCTTTGCCGATATCCACCGCAACAACCTGCTCAACTGCTTCGTACTGCCCGTCATCGTCAGCGAGGCTTTCCAGCAGGAACTTTTTGCTTCGATAGCCAAGGATGCCGACACCGTGGTCACCGTGGATCTCCCGAACCAGACCGTCACCAACGAGGCAACAGGTCATAGCGAGAAGTTTGACATCAACAGCTATAAGAAATACTGCTTGATGAACGGCTACGACGATATCGACTACCTCCTTTCGCAGACCGATAAGATTGAAGCTTTCGAAAACAAGAAGTAATGAAACTCGAGATACTCGACACGACTCTACGCGATGGAGAACAGACCTCGGGGGTAGCATTCAGCGCTCCCGAGAAACTTTCTATTGCCCGTAAACTGCTCGAAGAAGTCGGTGTTGACCGCGTCGAGATAGCCTCTGCACGCGTCAGTAACGGCGAATTTGCATGCGTCTGCAAGGTATGCACATGGGCTAAGGAGGCAGGATTCCTCGACAAAATCGAAGTACTGGGCTTCTGCGACAATGGCGCATCCATCGAGTGGATCCGCAATGCCGGCGGCAAGGTCATCAACCTGTTGGCCAAGGGTTCTGAGAAACACTGCATCGCCCAACTCAAGAAACAGCCCGAGGAACACTTTGCCGACGTGCTTCGCAACATCGACATGGCGATTGCTGCCGGTCTGAAAGTCAACATCTACCTGGAGGACTGGTCGAACGGCATGATCCAGTCCCCACAATATGTGATGAACATGATGGAGGCTCTTCACGATGCACCCATCCAGCGATTCATGCTGCCCGACACGCTGGGTATCCTTTCACCACGACGAACGAAGATGTTCTTCGAGCAGATGGTGACCAAATATCCGCAACTGCATTTCGACTTCCATGCTCACAACGATTACGACCTGGCTGTAGCCAATGTGTTGGCTGCTGCCGAGGCTGGTGCACGTGGCGTGCATGCCACGGTGAACGGACTGGGCGAAAGGGCGGGCAATGCCTCGCTTTCCAGTGTCGTGGCCGTTCTCAACGACATGATACCCGATGCAGAGCTGAGCATCATCGAACAAAGCATCAACAGTCTGAGTCGCATGGTTGAAAGCTACAGTGGTTTAGCTACCGCCCCCAATGCTCCTATCGTGGGCGAAAATGTATTCACACAGACGGCGGGCATACATGCCGACGGCGACAAGAAAGCGAAGCTCTACGTCAATCCACTGCTTCCCGAGCGCTTCGGACGAAGTCGCGAATATGCCCTCGGCAAGATGTCGGGCAAAGCCAACATCGAGCAAAACCTCAAGTTATTGGGCATCCATTTGAGTGACTATGACATGCGTCGCGTCACCGAACGCATCAACGAAATGGGAGACAAGAAGGAACACGTCACCATCGACGATCTTCCTTACATCATTTCCGATGTCCTGCATCACGATGCTCATTCGGAACGCATCAAGCTCGTCTCCTACATGGTTTCGACAGCCTACGGTCTGCATCCTCAGGCTTGCGTGAAGCTCGACATCGACGGACAACAATACGAAGAATCCGCTACGGGCGATGGTCAATACGACGCCTTTGTACGTGCCGTGCGCCACATCTACCGCAACAAGCTCAACCGCACATTCCCTTGGCTCACCAATTACGTGGTTACGATTCCTCCCGGAGGACGCACCGATGCGCTTGTTCAAACCGCTATTTCTTGGGAATACGAGGGGAAAGTCTATCGCACCCGTGGTCTTGATGCCGACCAAACTGAGGCTGCCATCAAGGCGACCATCAAGATGCTCAATCTTCTCGAAGGCGAGTAGGAGAGGATTCCTCCCTTATACTCCCTTTTTTGCTCATTTACTCCTCTTAATAGCCCTTATAAACAATGAAACTCAAATTAGCTGTACTCCCGGGCGATGGTATCGGACCCGAGATCATGGAACAAGGCCTCGCCGTCACCGAGGCCATCTGCAAGAAGTTCGGTCATGAACTGAGTTACAAATATGCCATCTGTGGAGCAGATGCCATCGACAAGGTGGGCGATCCCTTCCCCGAAGAGACTTTCCAGACTTGTATGGAGACTGATGCCGTGCTCTTCGCCAGTGTGGGTGATCCCAAGTATGACAACAATCCGAATTCGAAGGTTCGTCCCGAACAGGGTCTGCTCGCCATGCGCAAGAAGCTCGGTCTGTTTGCAAACATTCGTCCCGTGACTACCTTCGACTGCCTCGTACACAAGTCACCCTTGAAGGACGAGGTCGTAAAGGGCGCCGATTTCATCTGCATCCGCGAACTCACCGGCGGTATGTATTTCGGCCAGAAGAAGGAGCCTTCGATCAACGAGAACGGCGTAGAGGATGCCTTCGACACCAACTACTACTCGCGTCCTGAAGTGGAGCGTATTCTGCACGTGGCTTATCAGTACGCCCGTCAGCGTCGCAACCATGTCACCGTAGTCGATAAGGCCAACGTGCTCGCTTCATCCCGTCTCTGGCGCAAGATTGCCCAAGAGGTGATGCTTCAGTATCCCGATGTTACCACCGACTTCATGTACGTTGACAATGCCTCGATGCGCATGATTCAGGAGCCACGTTTCTTCGACGTCATGGTTACCGAGAACACTTTCGGCGACATCCTTACCGATGAAGGCAGCTGCATCACAGGCTCAATGGGTCTGCTTCCCTCTGCTTCTACCGGCGAACACACTCCAGTCTTCGAGCCTATCCATGGATCATGGCCACAGGGCAAGGGCCTCAACATCGCCAACCCATTGGCACAGATCCTCTCCGCTGCCATGCTCTTCGAATACTTCGGTCTCAAGGAAGAAGGCGCGCTCATCCGCGAAGCTGTCGATGAGTCGCTCGCTCAGAACGTCCGCACTCCCGAAATCCAAGTCGAAGGTGGCGCTAAATACGGCACCAGGGAAGTCGGCCAGTGGATTGTTGACTATATCAACAAGAAATGACAAACTACAACCCTTTTACGCTCGAAGGAAAAACTATCCTGGTGACAGGAGCTTCGTCGGGCATCGGGCGGGCCACTGCTGTCGAGTGCGCCAAGCTCGGTTCCCGAGTGGTCATTTCTGGTCGTAACAAGGAGCGTCTTGCAGAGACATTCAGTCAGCTCGAAGGTGAAGGCCACTTACAGATTGTGGCAGACCTCAGCAAGCAGGAGGATATTGATAACTTGGTAGCTCAAACGCCTGCGCTCAATGGCCTCGTCAATAATGCAGGGCAAAACAGTCTTGTCACCGTCAATTACATCGAACGGACTGATCTCGACACCATCTATCAGACCAACGTCTTTGCTCCTATCCTATTGACCAAGGGACTGTTGAAAAAGAGAAAGATTCTTAAAGGTGGCTCCATCGTTTTCACTTCCTCCATCGCTTCTTCACTTAGCACACCAGGAAGCTGCCTATATGCTTCAACAAAGGCATCCGTCAGTTCCTTTATGCGCTCTTGTGCCGTAGAACTCGGCGGTCGTGGAATACGTTCCAATGCAGTGCTGCCAGGCACTATTGAAACATCATTGGGAATTGGCAATGTCCCCGATGAACTTTTTGCCAAAGACAAGGACCTGTATGCATTGAAGAGATACGGTAAGCCCGAAGAGGTGGCCTATGCCATCATCTACCTCCTCTCCGATGCTGCCGCCTGGGTCACCGGCACTTCACTTGTCATAGATGGAGGACGACTCCTGAAATAAACCAAGAACTTCAAGCGAAAAGACAACGAAATTGAGGCAAAAAGATAGCCGAGCACGTTATTTGTGCTCGGCTATCTTTTATCTTGGGATTTTGTCAAAGCCAACTATTTCTCCACAAATCCCGTAACGTCGGCGGTGATTACACGCTCGCCTTTCGAGTTCTGAATCTTGACGTTCTCGAAGGTGATGTCCTTGGCGTAGTGCATCTCGCAGCCCTTGTCGGCGACGAAAAGGGAGTTGCGCATCTGGAGGTTCTCAAGAGGCATCTCGGGCAGGCCGTTGAACCAGATGGCACGTTTGGCACCCTGGCAAATGACATTCGAGACGTAGAGGTTGCGGAAGCAGGGAGTCTCCTCGGTTACTGGTGGCACAGCATCTTCGGCCGAACTGTCCTTGTCAGCCTTGCCACCCACGGGCTTGTTGGAATAATAGAGGTCGAAGGTGAAGGCATCGCCCGAGATAGCTACCATGTTGATTTGGTCGATGTAGATATTCTCGATCACGCCACCGCGACCACGTGTCGATTTCATGCGCAGACCTGTATCGGTGCCGTTGAAGAGGCAGTTGTGTACGTAAATGTTGTTGGCGCCCGAACTCATCTCCGAACCGATGACGAAACCTCCATGTCCATGCAGTACGGTGCATCCATCGATGATGACGTTCTGGCAGGGACGTTTCCAACTGCGTCCCTCAGCGTCCTTGCCCGACTTGATGCAGATGGCATCGTCGCCCACGTCGAACGTGGAGTTGAGGATCAATACGCGGTTGCACGATTCGAGGTCAAGGCCATCGCCATTCTGTGCGAACCAGGGATTTCGGATGGTGACATGGTCGATGATGAGGTCTTCGCACATCAGCGGATGTATGTTCCAAGCGGGAGAATTGGAGAAGGTGGCATCCTTGAGCAGGACACGATTGCAGCGAATGAATTCGAGCAGAACGGGACGCTGGGTGACGCGGCGCATATCAGGCTTATCAGCCTCGCCCTTCTCGGCATCCTCCTTGGCATTGGGATACCAAATATTGTTCATCTCAATACCGCTACCCGAAGTGAGCTCATTCCATTGGCTGGAGGTGAACTTGCCCTTCTTGCTGGGTCGCCATGCCTGACCTTGTCCGTCGAACGAGCCTGGTCCCGTGATAGCAATGTTGTTGACCTCATAGGCATAGAGTGGCGCCATTTTCTTGGTCGCAGTATTGCCCTCATAAATGGTGGTTACATTGGGATATGCATCGAAGTCGGTGGTGAAAAGCACGAGAGCACCCTGCTCGACGTGCAGATCGACATTCGAAACAAACTGGATAGGTCCTGTAAGCCAAATGCCACTGGGGACGATGAGGTGTCCACCGCCTTTCTCGTCAAGAGCCTTCATGGCTGCAACAAAGGCTTCGGTGCATAGACTGCCTCCGTCGCCCTTGGCACCGAAGTCAGTGAGACGCACACTGTAGCCAGGTATATTGACTGTTGCCACATTGGGCATGTCAAATGGAGCCGCAGCATACCGGGGTTTAACATAAGGTGCAAGTGAGGAAGGTTCGCTTTGAGTTTGACAGGCTACCAGGCCCACGGCCAGGAGCATCAGTAATGATAAATAACGATTCATAATGTGTGAAAAAGAGTGTGTTAATTTGCTGCAAATATACAAATACATTTTGAAATATCCTAATTTTCGGGACAAAAAAAGACAAAAAGACTAAAAAAACGACAAAATATTTTCAACTTTCACAGATTTTTTGTAACTTTGCGCCGTTTTTGGTGATAATTGTGATATACAACAATTGTTACTTGTTAATTGTTCATTATTAATTCAATAAAATATGGCAAATCAGGAAGATGTTTTCAAGAAGCTGGTGTCCCACTGCAAGGAGTATGGCTTCGTTTTCCCTTCGAGTGAAATCTATGACGGACTGGGCGCAGTCTATGACTACGGACAGAACGGCGTCGAGCTCAAGAACAATATCAAGCGCTACTGGTGGGAGGCTATGACCAAGCTCCACGAGAACATCGTGGGCATCGATGCCGCCATCTTCATGCACCCAACAGTCTGGAAGGCTTCGGGACACGTCGATGCATTCAATGACCCGCTCATCGACAACCGCGACTCCAAGAAGCGTTATCGTGCCGATGTGCTCATCGAGGAGCAGCTTGCCAAGATCGAGGACAAGATCAACAAGGAGGTCGAGAAGGCTCGCAAGCGTTTTGGCGAGGCTTTCGACGAGGCTCAGTTCCGTGCCACCAATGGCCGTGTACTTGAAAATCAGGCCAAGTGGGATGCCCTGCATCAGCGCTATAGCGATGCCATGAACAAGATGGACCTCGAAGAACTGAAGCAGATCATCCTCGACGAGGAGATCGTCTGCCCCATCAGCGGCACCCGCAACTGGACCGACGTGCGTCAGTTCAACCTCATGTTCTCCACCGAGATGGGGTCGACAGCCGACGGTGCCATGAAAATTTATCTTCGCCCAGAGACCGCACAGGGTATCTTCGTCAACTATCTCAACGTACAGAAGTCTGGCCGCATGAAGCTGCCTTTCGGCATTGCCCAGATCGGTAAGGCTTTCCGCAACGAGATCGTAGCACGCCAGTTCATCTTCCGTATGCGCGAGTTCGAACAGATGGAGATGCAGTTCTTCATCAAGCCCGGTACCGAGCTTGATTGGTTTGCCAAGTGGAAGAAGACTCGTCTGGCCTGGCACAAGGCCCTCGGCTTCGGCGATGCCATGTATCGCTATCACGATCATGAGAAGCTGGCCCACTATGCCAATGCTGCCACCGATATCGAGTTCAACATGCCATTCGGTTTCAAGGAGGTGGAGGGCATCCATTCCCGTACCAACTTCGACCTCTCGCAGCACGCCAAGTACAGCGGCAAGAAGATTGAGTACTTCGACCCCGAGACCCGCGAGTCATTCGTTCCCTACGTCATCGAGACCTCTATCGGTGTCGATCGCATGTTCCTCAGCATCATGGCCGGTGCATATCGTGAGGAGGAAGTCAATGGCGAGCGTCGCGTAGTTCTTGCATTGCCACCCGCTTTGGCTCCTGTCAAGGTGGCCATCCTGCCTCTCGTCAACAAGGACGGTCTGCCAGAGAAGGCCGAGGAGATCCTCCGCGAGCTTCGTTACGACTACACCTGCCAGATCGAAGTGAAGGATTCCATCGGCAAGCGCTATCGTCGTCAGGACGCCATAGGCACGCCCTATTGCGTCACCGTTGACGGACAGACACTCGAGGACAACACCGTTACCCTCCGTTTCCGCGACACCATGGAGCAGGAGCGCGTAGCCATCGCCGACCTCCACAAGATCATCGGCGACTCGGTGAACATCTCCTCACTGCTTCGTAAGATTGAGAACGACTAAAGTATTGTTAACTGTTAATTGTTAATTGTTAATTGAAAAAGATACTATATTTTCTGCTCGCTGTGGTGGCGATGCCGCTGATGTTGGCCTGCAATGACGATGACGATGTAGATTACACCGAGTATTACGGTTGGCGCGACGAGAACAACGCGGTTACCGAATTGTTCGCTTCGGCGCAAAGTAGTGACTCTGTGCTCACCTACTTCAATCAATGCGTGCAGTCACTCAAGGAGCCGCAGTATTATCCCAGCTTCTATCACTACGTGCATCACGCCAACCTCGACAGTCTGCGCAACCTCAATCCCCGCAAGGATTACCGTCCATACTCGACGAGCACGCTCAGCGTACACTATACGCTCTTCCAGACCGACTCGCTGTATGCTACGGTGAAGCGTCAGGGCGGTTGGTCGAAGGAGTATCTGCGTAATCCCGGTGGCATCCTCGACTCATTATTCTTCGCTGCTGCCGAAGACAGTCCGCTCAAGGCCGACACCATCGAGTCCTATCAGGTAATGTTCTACTCGGGCTTCACGCCAAACGCAGTCATCACCGGTTGGGGCGACATCTTGCAGCAGATGTATATCGGCGATCACGTCGTTTGCATGATTCCCTGGTTTCTGGCTTACGGGCAAAGCGGCAGTGGTTCGTCCATCAATCCTTATTCTAATCTCTTCTTCCGCATCGAGCTTTGTGACATCACCTTATGGGGCGGCAACGTAGAGCCGAAGAAAACCGAATAATCAAAATGATGAAAAATCTCATAAAGATAATCTCTCTGACGGCATGGACATTGTTCTGTGCCGTTAGTGTTTCTGCCCAACCGTCGGCTGGACAAGAAACACAGCTGGGCGACAACTGCACCAGCATCCTCGTCGGTCGAAAGGCCTCCATCGATGGCTCGGTCATTACTAGCCACAATTGCGACTCATGGTACCGCACCTGGATGCGTTGGGCGCCTGCTGCCGACTTCGAACGCGACACCGTGATGGATATTTACGAGGGCCGAATGCACACCGAATATCCCGATTCGAAGGACGGTGTCAAGGTCAAGGGACAGATCCCGCAACCTGCCGGACACACCTATCGTTATCTCGATACGGCTTATCCTTGTCTCAACGAACATCAGCTCGGCATCGGAGAGACCACTTTCACAGGCCGTGACACGCTCGAAAACAAGGAAGGCATGTTCATGATCGAAGAGCTCTGCCGTGTGGCTCTACAACGCTGCACCAAGGCACGCGAGGCCATTCTCCTTATTGGCCAACTTATCCACGAGTACGGCTATGGCGACTCGGGCGAATGTCTGACCATTGCCGATACCGACGAGGCATGGATCTTCGAGGCATTGGGCGAAGGCCCCGACCAAGTGGGTGGTGTATGGGCAGCCCAGCGCATTCCCGATGACGAGGTTTGCGTCTCGGCCAACATCAGCCGAATCGGTTCGCTCAGCACGCTCACTCCTCCCGCCAAGCCCGCCAAGGCAAAGAAGGGTAAGAAGCCTGCCTACGCGCCCCTCGTCTCCGATACGCAGATGGCTTCGCAGAACGTCTTCGAAGTGGCCCGCAAGCTCGGGTTCTGGGACGGCACCAGCGAATTCTCCTTCTGGCGCGCCTACAGCGGTGTCAACTACTTCGACGAGCCCAAGAACTATTCCACACGCGAACTCTACATCATGCAGCAACTGGCTCCGTCGATGGGTTTCAACGACACGATGGACGAACTGCCTGTCAGCTTCCGTCCCGACTCGCTCGTCTCCTGTCGCAAGGTCATCAACCTGATTGGCACATGGTATGAAGGCGATTCCATCCTCGACCTCACCCAGAAGATGCGCATACCCAAGGCAAGCCGCGACCTGGCCGGCAAGAAGCCGTGGGCAAGCGAGGACAGCATCATCTCGTCCATCGCCAATCCGTGGATGAACAGCCGCCTCATCAATACGCTCTATGCCTTGACAGGCGACAACGATTGGCATTGGGTACGCACCGTGGCTGTGCCCCAATGCGCCTACTCGACCGTTATCCAGCTGCGTGGATGGCTTCCCGATGCCGTGGGCGGCATCTGCTGGATGTCGCTCGACAATCCCGGCCAGTCGCCACGCTTCCCCATCTTCTGCGGCACCACCATACTGCCCAAGATGCTGCAGGTTTGCGGTCAGCACCGCTATCGCGACGACGCGCTCGTCTGGCATTATCGTCAGGCCAACAAGCTTGCCACCGTTCGTTGGGGCGACTGCCGCAAGGACCTCGAATCGGCACGCAATTACTTCCTCGACAAGGCAGAGCGCGAACTACCCTTCGTCGAACAGCAATACATGGGCATCCTGCGCTCCACCACCACTTCCGACGACCCTGATCAAGCGGCCATCGACTTCCTCAACGGCTACACCTCCGATTTCATCGGTGCCACCGTCCTTCGTTGGGATGAGCTCTATCGCCAATACTGGCGCATGTTCTGGAGCGGTTTCTAAGCTTGCACATACATTTTTAGTAAATATATGCAAAAATATTTGGTTGAACAAATAATTGTCTTTATCTTTGCTGCGTGAACTAACATTATCACGTAATCCATAAAACTTAACTGCTATGAAAGAACAAGTATTAAAGGCAATGCGTGAGGCTGGAAAACCAGTCTCTGCAGGTGATGTGACCAAGGCACTGGGTGCCGATCGTAAGGAAGTTGACAAGGCTTTTGCCGAACTGAAGAAGGAGGGAGCCATCGTATCGCCCGTCCGCTGCAAATGGGAACCCGCCAAATAACTGTTATGAGGATCCGTTATTCTTTGGCGTTGCTGTTTGTCCTGTTGCTCTCCTCGTGCATCAAGGACGAACTGCCCAACGCAGAATGTGACATCTTAAGCGCATGGGTGGAGGGCGACCAATATGCCGATATCTTCTACAATAAGTCACAGATGCGCCTGGAAAACATCTCGACATCAGAAAAGGAGATCGTTTTCACTGTACGTTCGCTTATCTCGATGCCAAAGAAGTTGCCAGTGCATTTCAACATCACCCCAGGTGCTACCATCGAACCGGCCAACGGCTCGGAACAGGACTTCTCGAAAGGTCCCGTGACATATATAGTGACATCTGAGGATGGCGAATGGAAACGCCAATACGCTGTGGCCTTCAAGGAGCTCAACCTCCCCACCTACAAGTTCAGCTTCGAAAACTACGAGACCGTAGAACTTTACGGCAACTACTATCACGAGTTCTACGAAGTCGATCAGTCGGGCACTCACCACAACATCTGGGCTTCAGGCAATTCGGGTGCCGTCCTGGTCAAGACTGACTCGAAACCAGAGGATCAACCAACCTATTCCACTCCGAACGGGTATGCCGGACGCGGAGTCTGCCTCAATACGCAGGATGCAGGCTCACTGGGTCACCTATTCGGCAAACCCATTGCAGCAGGCAATCTCTTCATGGGCAGATTCATCCTCGAAAATGTGCTCATCGATGCGTTGAAGGCTACCGAGTTCGGTCGTCCCATCGACCGTGTTCCCGTGCGTGTAACGGGTTTTTACAAATACCATCCGGGCGACGTCTTCACCGACAAGGACATGAATGAAATACCCTCTCGAACTGACGAGGCAAGCATCTACGCCGTATTCTATCGCAACAAGGATAGCGAAGGCAAGGATGTGTACCTGTATGGCAACGATGTGCTCTCGAGCCCTTACATCGTAAAGAAGGCACAAGTGGCATCGCTGCCACCCACCGACGAATGGACACGCTTCGAGATGTTCTTTGAAGGCGACGAGGCTGACACCAGGATCTTGACCTCACAGGGTTACAACATGACACTCGTGTTCTCGTCGAGCAAGGAAGGGGCTTCGTTCGAAGGAGCTATCGGAAGCGTTCTTTACGTGGACGAGGTAGAGGTATCATTTGAAGAACTCGAAACAACTGACGCTTCATGAAAAGGATTATCATCATCAGTCTGGCATTTTTCTTGTCATTGTTATTGGCGGGCAGTACCTTCGGTCAAGATAAGAATAAGATGTTTCATGTAACCGTTCGCGCCGGCTACAATATCGGTGGTACGGCACCTCTCGGTGTCCCTGCCACCATACGCAGTATCGATTCCTTCACCCCCACAACATCCGTGATGGGAGGCATCGACTTTCAGCTGACTCCTGGCAGATGGGGAATATTGGCAGGTGTGCACTACGAGAACAAAGCCATGGACACCAAGGTGACCACCAAGGGTTATCGCATGGAGCTGGTGAAAGGTGACAGTCGGATGGAAGGTCTCTTCACTGGTCACGTCAAGCAGGAGGTTACACAATGGATGCTCACCATCCCTGTCATGCTTACATGCCGCCTTGGCAGTAGAGTCACATGGAAAGTCGGCCCGTACATTTCTATACTGACCGACAAGGATTTCAGCGGTATTGCCTCCGACGGTTACTTGCGACAGGGCGACCCAACAGGTCCTCGCATCAACATGGGAGCCAAAGAGGGTGAATGGGCCACCTATGACTTCAGCGACGAGATGGAAGATCGCCAATATGGAGTTGCCATGGGCTTCGACTGGCGGCTCTCGCAGCATGTGGGTATCATGACCGATATCAACTGGGGTCTGACGGGCGTCTTCGACAGCGACTTCAAGACTGTTGAGCAGACGCTCTATCCCATCTACGCTACCATTGGTCTGTATTTGGCCTTCTAATCAGCCGACATGTATAAACAATCAGCGGGCTACTGAAATCAAATCGGTAACCCGCTGATGTTTTTGATGCATGCTCAGTCATCCACGATGCCATAGCGTTGCTTCCAGTCGATGTAGTACTGTGGCTCCTCTAGCATCAGCTCCTGCTTTTGGTCGATGAAGAGCTGGATGGTGGTGGCTCGGCAACAGAGCGCATCGTCGCTCTCACGACGTATCTCGTAGCGATAGTCCAGTCGTGCACCACGCTTGGGAACGTAGGTGGTGCGTATCACAGCCACGTCGTTGAGCTCCAAGGGGCCATAGTACTTCACGTGCACATCGACAATGGGAGCCAGTATGCCTGCAGCCACCATGTCGGCATA
Organism: Bacteroidales bacterium; assembly: GCA_017561935.1. GTDB lineage: Bacteria > Bacteroidota > Bacteroidia > Bacteroidales > UBA3663 > Liminaster. Next base: position 57,411 of record JAFZBE010000047.1, read on the forward strand.
GCCGATGCCCGGAAAGTGACGTCCGAACGACTCGCGGCCATCCTCCATATACTTGATGTAGGAGCCGTGCCAGGCACGTCCCATGGCATCAATCTCACTGAACTTGACGGGAATCCTTGTAATGTCTTCCAGTTTCATGTCCATTGTTTATTTCACATCGAACACGGAATCGTTGACGGGCACATCCATCTTGTAATTCGAGAACTCATACAGCTCATAGTTGCCCGACTTGCCATTGAGGCGCACGCTACGCAACTCGCCAGCCTTCGTGTCGATCACGATGACAAACGATTGATAGACGAGCTTGCGACGCTCGGCTGCATTGGCGGTGATGGGGGTGATGGTCATCGTCATGCTGGTGGCATCGCGCTCCATATCCACGTCGGCCACATCGCTGAGGTCGGTATCGGCATTGCCACTGGTGATGTTCTTGATGGCAGTGGTGAGAGGACCCAAAGATGATGAGCTGCTGCCCGAAGCCGTCGAGGCCTTGCCGTCCTGCACGATGGTGAACTTCTCACCGTCGGTCACAAGTTTATCCTTGCCGCTATTGGTCGAAACGCACATCTTCGCAGGCTTCTTGAAGTAGAACGTACCCGTCGAAACCTGGTCTTTGGTAACCATCGTGTTATGGGTGGTCTTCTTGACCGAAGCGGTCATCGAACTGATTTTCTGATAACCTTCCATGGCTTGCTTCATCACATCCTGATCCTGTGCCTGGATGGTAGAAACCGAAGTAGAGAGGGCTGCAATCGAGGCCACGAGGGCCACTGCTATTATTCTGACAATTTTTTTCATATTATTTTGATTAAATAATCTTAGGTATATAGTCCACCATTGATGCTGATCACGTTACCGGTGATGTATCCGGCCTGAGGAGAAGCAAGGAAGGCAACGAGTTCCGCCACTTCCTCGGGCTGTCCGAAACGGTTAGCGGGGATGGTCTTCTTCAAAGCTGCCTCGTCGAGGCCCTCCACCATATCGGTCTTGATGAAGCCTGGAGCCACAGCATTGACGGTGATGTTCTTGCGGGCCACTTCCTTGGCAAGAGCCTTGGTGGCAGCCACCAGTCCGCCCTTGGCCGCACTGTAGTTGGTCTGTCCCTGCATGCCCATGATACCGCTTACGCTGGCCATGTTGATGATGCGACCGAACTTGTGGAACTGCATCTGCGGGATGAGTGGAGCTGTGACGTTATAGAAGCCGCCGAGAGTGACGTTGATGACGCTGTACCAGTCTTCGGCGGGCATGAGGGCCATCAGGTTGTCACGACGGATGCCGGCATTGTTGACAACCACCTCGATGTATTCATCCTCGTGGGCCTTCTGCCAATTCTCGAGCGCAGTCTTGACTTGCTCGGCTTCGCCGACATTAAATTGCAGCATCTCGCCATCGCTGCCTGCTTCGCGAACCAGTCGCAGTGTCTCCTCAGCTGCATCGGTACGGCTCACATAATTGATGATGATATGGTAGCCCATTTGTGCCAGTTTGACACTCACCGCACGGCCGATGCCGCGACTACCTCCAGTTACTAAAGCGTATTTCATAATTATCAAATAACAATTTACAAATAACAATTGTCTGCGGATACCATTTCTTTGACCATAGAACGCCCCAATGGTTTAACTAGCCCCTCTCGCTTCGTCCCCCATCGGCAGCCAAGCTTGGCTGCCTCTCAAACCCCTCAAACTTCTCATACCTCTCAAACCGTCCTCCCCCTAAGCAGGGGGACCAAGGGGGTCCCTACCTCGTTTGCGTTATCTCCCAAGCGGCCTGTTTGCCGATGATCTCGGCCACGGTGAACAACGATGTCATCGTAACACCGAGCAATCCGTGCAAGGTCAAGCTCTGGCCGGTAAGGAGGAGGTTGGGGATGGGTGTCTTGGCCGACAGCAAGGTCATCATCGGGTTGTGATAATCCTTGCGCACGCCATAACACGAACCATTGGGTGTAAGTGTATAGTCACGATAGGTCAAAGGCGTGGAACTGTAATGTGCTTCAACCATATTGTGCAGCCCGGGGATGAACCGCTCGGCCAAGGCGACACATTCGTTATAGAGGCGTTCCTTCATTGCCTTATACTCATCACCACGACGTCCGACGGTGGTATTCTCCCATTGCGAAATCTTCTCCCACGGCAACGGAGTGAGGATGTCGAGGATGCGTGCATCGTCGCCTTCGATGGGACAACGACACGATACCAGGCATCCTTTCACGGGGCCATCTTCGTTGAAGTAGGTCCACACATTGGGTTTCATGTAGATGTACTGGTTCCAGTTGAAGTATTTCAGCGTCCCCGGCTTCATAATTAGCGAAGTTGTGAACATGCCGTAGGTGTTCTCGAGCCGTAGGATTCGGTTTCGATAGACCTTCTTCATCTTCGTCGATTCCTTCACCAGGCCCACCGTGACGGCAGGATGCGCATTGCTGATGAACCACGCGCCCTCATACACCTCGCCGTTCTTGCAACGGGCTGCTACAAGGCGACCATCCTTCTCTACGAGTTCTTCGACTTCGGAGTTGCAGATAATCTCGCCTCCCAACGTCTTGATCTGGTCCATCAATCGGTTGACGATAAGGTTGCCATCGCCGCGCAGACGATACGAGCCCTGGATGAACGAATTGTTGCCCTGTGCGAAATTATAGAGGGGTAGGGTATCCTTGGCGAGCTCCATCTTGAGCGACGAACCGCTCAGCACATTGATAAGAAGCTCGTCTTTGAACGTCTCATGCAGAAAGTCGTAGGTGCTTGAGGCAAAGAGCGACTGGGTGAAGAAGTCCACTTCGTCGCGCGGCAGGATGGCATCGTAGAGGTGATCGCATACCTCGTTCATGATGTTGCAGTACTTCTCCAGGCCCTTGCGTTCCTTGGGGAAGTCCTGCGAAAGGGTTTCGACGAAAGCTTCGGCACCCTCGGCATATTTAAATGTGCGGTCACCGATGGTCACACGGTCGAAGCCTGTAGGGTCGAGATGCTGCCACGGCAGGTCCATCAGTCCCAAATACTTGAACGGTGCATACAGGCAGCCGCCCTCACCGATACCGCCCACATAATGCATACCGGTATCGAGCAGCTCGCCATGGCGACGGAAGCTCTGCATGCAGCCACCCGGCTGCTGCTGGCGCTCCAGGATCACCACCTTCATACCCCGTCTGGCTAGGATCAATCCGCATTGGAGTCCTCCTAGACCAGAGCCAACTATAACGACATCATATTTCATATTCTTATCCTTGCAACTCCCTCAAACTTTTCAAACTTTCGAACCCTTCAAACCTTTTTTCTTCTCTTTCGAAGAAAGCCTCCGATAGAGGAACGGCTCAACAACGTATGCAAACAGAACGGCTGCAATCATGCCCACCAATGTGGCAAAACCTACTGACTTGATGGCAGGATGCACAGCAAAGTTCATCGAACCAACGGTCACTATCAAGGCAAGAGCCGAGAAAAGGATGGCCGTCTTATGAAAGCCGAGGAGCTTGTTTTTGTGCGTATCCGCACCACCCTTCCCAATCAGGCCGTTCATCACGAAAATCGAGTAATCGACACCGATGCCGAAGATGAACGTCGAGATGATGATATTGATCAGGTTGAATCGTATGCCGAAGATGTTCATCGCACCCAGCACAATGATCCACGAGATGACAATGGGCAGGAAGCAAAGCAACGAGTTCTTCAGGTTGAACCTGAACGAAACCAGCAGCACAAGGAGCACGAAAGCCATCGAAACCCACTGCAGCACGTTGAAGTCCTGGCCAAGCTGGCGCAAGGTGTCTTGTGCATAGTAATAGGTGTCGAGCACCATCAGGTTGGGCTCGTTGGCCACAGCATCGCAGATGCGGTGATAGTCGGTCGAATCGCTGCGCACCGAGTCGAGCTCGCAATACACCGTGGTGAAGCAGAGGTATGAGCTGTCGTACGATTTCTCCATCAGCGTCGTGCGATATCCTTCGGGAATGAAATCCTGTTCATAGAGGGCATCCGGCTCGTAATCGCGCGTGGCAGCTTCAAAGAACGGTTCGAAAGCCGAAGCATTCACACCCACCTTTGGTGCACATTTATTGATTAACGTGCGCACGTTGGCAAGGCGTTCCTCGGTCCAGTAGTTGTGCCAGGCATCGATACGCTCCTGCTGTATCCGCTTAGGGATGAACAGTTCCGATGTGCGGGTATATTTGGTGACAAGACCGACTTGCTGCAACGAGTCGAGTTTCTCTGCCATGAGCGAGAAGTTCTCGATAGCCTCCTCCATCGTGGCACCGCTGGCAGCGAAATACTGATGACGGTCGCCCGAATCGGTCTTGTGGCGCACCAGCGCATCCGTCTCGGCAAGGTGCTTCGGCCAATAGCCCAGGTTGCGCATGTCGGCATCGAAGTTGGTGCCTCCATAGATGTAGTAACCTACGCAAATCACGGTCAGCAGGGCAATAATGACCAGTAGAGGCTTGTTGCGGTCGATGGGATAGGCATTGATGCGGTCGATGACCTTGAAGGCATGGCGGTTCATCTTGTTCTTTCTCTCGTCGAAGAACGGAGGCAGGAAAACCAGCGAGAACACCGTGGTGCCCACAATGGCAAAAGTGGCAAACAGTCCGAAATCCTGTAGGAGGTCGGTCTGGATGAAGATGAGTCCGAGGAACGAGCCGATGGTGGTGATGCAGCCCATTAGCACAGGCTTCACTTGGTCCTTCAGTACCTGTACGGGATCACCTACATACTTGTAGTGCGTGATGACATGCAGCACATAGCTCAAAGCCACGCCGAGCACCACAGCACCGATGCCCAGGGCAAGAAGCGAGAACTGCCCTTTGATGAAGTACATCATCGCCAGGCCGAACACGGTGCCGAAGAATACTGGCAGCAACAACAGCGGGATGGTGTTCCAGTTGCGGAAGCAGATGAAGATGATGAGCAGCACGATGACCAGCGACCAGATGATATTGCTCTTGATGTCCTTCTTCAAGGTCCACGAGTTATAGGCACCGTTGGCCGGCGAGCCGTAATAACCAATCTTTACACCAGGGGCCTTGGCCTCAAACTGCTGGATGTAATTGTTCATCCATTCGAAGAGGATAGCGCCGTGTCCCGAGTCAGTGCTCGCAAAACGTGGCGTGATGACGACTATGGCCACCGTCGAATCGGGCACCATCAGGTGGTTGTTGACAATCGAGTAGCTGCCACCCGCATTCATCAGCCCCTTCATCTGGTCCATCAGTACATAACGCATGCCGATAGGGTCCATCTGCAGCAGTTCGGGGAAAGCCTCACCGATGAGGGTATTGGCCTGTGCCTTGTTCTCCAGCAGCTGATGCATGATGTGCGCCTCGGTCTGCAAGGTGTCGAAGCCAGCGTAAGCCGAGGTGTCGATGTAGTTGGGCATGTGTTGCTCCATGTAGTCGATGGCTTCGAACATGATGTCCTCGGTATGCACTTGGCTGAAAAGGTTGCCAATGGTGTGTTGACTCTCCGGACGGCTATTGTCCTTGGCCTGAATGGAGTCGCAGAACGCATCCACCACCTGGCAGAGCGAATCCACACCAATGCCTTCGCGGTCGTGGAAGGCAATGAAGGTCTTGTCCTTGATTCTGAGGCTTGAGAAAGCTAGCTTGATGCTTCCGTCCTCATTCCTCGATGAAGGTAGGAGGCGCGCGACATCCTCCTCAAGGTAGATTTTGGTCGAATAATAACCGAAGAACCCCAACAGCAAGGCCATGAGGATGATCCACACTGCCCTGTGCTTGTCGAAGTAATGATATATCTTGATGAAAAAGTTTGTCATTACGAATTATTATTGTTAGTTGTTAACTGCCAATTCCCCCTTGAGTTCCATATAGGTAGTTTCAGCATCGGCAATACTGGCCTGGATGATGTATGCCGAACTATCCTGGTTGGAAGTTAGCATCACGTTGACATCGACCAGAGGACAAACTTCGGGCGTGGCCACAGCCGTCAATCGACATTGCTTGATGGTCTTTATCATAAGGTTCTTGCCACTGAGCATCTCGGCACACTCGCGGATGGTCTCGATATTGCATACACCGGGGCACACCGGCTTATGAGGGAAGTGTCCACGATAGACGTCGGCATCGGGAAGTAGCGCGATCAGATAGACGCCATGAAAGGGCGTCAGGATGTTCTCTTGCTGCACCTTGAAATATTTATCCTTTAGTAGCATAGTTTTCATTCGTAGGACATGGGTTCAACAATCACTCGTCGGCCGTAAATATCTTCATCTGGGTGTCGGCCACCACTTCGCCATCCACGTTGGTTACACCAGTGATGATGGTGATGCCATTCACCTCGGCACCCATGGTGACAGTGGTCTTGAGCACGTCGCCAATGGCTGGACGGCGATAGCAATGGAACTTCTTCACCTCGCCGATATATCCCACGGGAGCAGGTTCTCCCTTCACCACACAGCGATAGCCCGCAAAAGCACTGGCCGACTGAGCAATGTGCTCAATGAGTCCAGACTCCGACAGCAGCTGGTCATCCTCGATGAAGAAATTGTTGCCCCTGACGGCGAGTTCGGTCTCACACACGTCGCCCTCCACGCTGACCAGCGCATCGACCATCATGATGGGGTCGCGCTGGGGAATCAGCTTCTTGATATCTTCTCCTTGATATAACATGACAAATATAAGATTGCGCCCCGCGCACCATTGAAGGTTCGCAGGGCGCTTGATTACTAACTATCCGTCTTACTTCAGGTGGCTCTCGATGTAGTCGTAGAGCTGTGCGAAAGTCTTGACGGTGGGAAGGTCGGCAGCAGGAATCTTCACCTTGAAGGTGTGCTCAATCACTGCAACGAGGTCAACGAGCGAGAGGCTGTCGAGCTCAAGTGTGTCCTTGATGATGGCGTCGTCAGTCATGACGTCCTGTTCAACCTCAAATTCCTCAGCGAGGACTTCCTTCACTTGATCGATAATTTCTTCACGTGTCATAGTTTTCTATTTTTTTAATTAATAATTCTTGATAATGAGTGTCGAGTTCGTGCCGCCAAAGCCGAAGCTGTTGCTGAGGAACATGTCAAAGTGTGCCTCCTGCGTCTTCGCAACGACGTTGATGCAAGCAGTCTCCTCGTCAGGCTCTTCGAAGTTGAGCGAACCGGCGATGAAGTTGTTCTTCATCATGAGGATCGAATAGATGGCCTCCGAAGCACCAGCCATCCACATCTCATGACCTGTCTGGCCCTTGGTCGAGGTCACGGGTACCTTAAAGTCGCCGAAGACATTAGCAATGGCCATGGCCTCGCGTCCGTCGCCAGCATGCGTCGAAGTGGCGTGGGCATTCACATATCCGATCTCATGAACATCTACACCTGCGCTCTTCAAGGCAAGCTCCAGCGAACGCTGTGGGCCAGCCACGTTTGGCGTGCTGATGTGGTCGCCGTTGCCGCTGAAGCCCCAGCCGATAATCTCTGCAATGGGCTTGGCTCCACGTGCCAGCGCATGGTCAAGACTCTCGACGATGAGCGTAGCCGCGCCACCGCCCGGCACGAGGCCATCACGGTTCTTGTCGAAGGGACGACTGGCCTTGGTGGGCTCATCCTCGCGAGTCGAGAATGCCTGGATGCCATCGAACGAACCAACCGACTCGGGGTTGACCTCCTGTGCGCCACCAGCAATGATGCAGTCCTGCAAGCCATCCTTGATGAGCAGATAGGCTAGGCCTAGTGCGTGGCTGCCCGATGCGCAAGCACCCGACGTGGTCAGGTTGATGCCGCGCAGATGGAACAGCGTAGCCAGATTCATCGTCACCGTCGAGTTCATCGACTGGAAGATTGAACCCGAACCGCAGGCAGCGGTGTCCTTGTATTCGTAGATCTTGTTCACAGCCTTATATGTAGCCTGAGCCACCGAATCGTTGCCGAAGAGGATGCCCACTTCGTGCTCGTCAAGGAACTCCTGCGTGATGCCAGCCTGCTCCAGCGCCTGGCGGGTGGAACAATAGGCATACTGAGCCTCCTCAGGCATAAACTGTCGCTGATTGCGGAGGATGAGTTTCTTTAGGTCGGGCTTCTCGACGAAGGCAGTCAAAGCCGAGCGGAATCCCATGTCCTTACGGGTCTGGTCGAAAACGATACCTGATTTGCCGTTGTATAACGCATCTCTTACTGTATCCAAGTCATAGCCAAGGCAGGACCAGATTCCCATGCCTGTAATAACTACTCTATTATTCATTTATATAATAAGATGCTATATTTCTAATTTTTTGCGGCGCAAAGATAACGCTTTTTTTCGTATTATCCTAATAATTTGTCGAAAATCGGCCGCAATTTCACAGAAAGCAAAAAAAACGTCTGTTTTTTATAAAAAATTACATCTATAATTTGCATTTTTCAAAAAGAAGTCTTATCTTTGCACCCTCAAACGGGGCTGACTGGCTTTGACAGCGGGATGGGCCTCTGTGTAAGCATGCAGTGAGATGTCACCTATCACTATAATACATGATGGCGAAATATAATTGGCGAGAATAACTACGCTCTTGCTGCTTAATCGAAGTATAGTAGATTGAAGCTTAATCGGCTGCCAAGGGTGGCTGACAAGACATCACCCCAAGGTCCTTGTTCCGAGACTGAGGAACCGGTGGTGCAGGTAAATCGGGACTAATCAGGGTCTGCCTCGCGGCTCTGGTGAAATTTTTGAGGATAAGGTGCCGCTTGGTGGTCCAGGTCTTGGCGACACCCGACAATCCAGGCTGGAATAAGCATGTAGAAAGCGCCGATACCCCCTGTTTGGACGAGGGTTCGAACCCCTCCAGCTCCACAAAAATCCTACGCAGAGTACGTTCTGCGTAGGATTTTTTGTCAACTAATCTTTTTACTAACCTTTTTTGTCAAATAGTTCTGACTATACCATTTTTCATTCTTTAATGATAAACCCTATGAGCCGAGGTCCGCTTCCTCCACCACAGGCAAGGAGGAAAAGAATGAAGATAATGCTGCCAATCCATCCCATCAGATAGACCATGTGGCCGATGAACATCACCAGGAACAGGAAAGTGGCCAATGCACTCACCACATAGAGGGGGACATAAATCGCAAAGCCGATCAGTCCCGTCACACCCTTGTCGCCATCGATAAACATCGCGATAAGATGGAGTGCCAATCCGACGAAGAGAAGCAGAATGATCCACGGCTGGAGGAATGAGAAGAAGAAAAAGGTGAGCAGATAAAGGATTCCGCAGCCAAATACCGTAAGCGTACCGATATGTTTTGCGGCCGATCGCGCTTCATCCTCTCCCGCCAATCCGAAAAAGATGGATTGGACAAAGAACAGGATGGACAGCATGACCAGCCAGAACACGATGGAGAACAACTCATCGTGAACGAAGAATCCAGGACTTCCACTATAGCCCAGCATACATTTCAACTCGTAATAGCCTAAAATGGCCAATCCCATCAAAGGGATGTATTTCCCCAAACGGAAGCTGCCAAAAATCTTGGATAATATCCAGCAAACCAACAATACGATAAGCGGCAAGAAAAGCATATACTCGAAATAGCGGGTGGATTTGCTTTGCTCAATATGGATGCCAACGGAAGACAATGCATTCAGGAAATGTTTCTGAACGACCACAGCGGGATCCTTCACGTCTGCCTCGGGTTTTCCACCTACATCACCCGAAGTCGGTGATTTCCCTTTCTCCAAATACCTTGAAGCTACATAGAATGTCTCGCCGGCATCATTCCTGCAGGTGGCCCATCCATTGACGATGGTATCCACGAGGATGACATCACCCTTCTTCAGTTCGCCCATTTTTTCGGCCGAGCCTTTAGGTGCTACCCTCATGTTCAGATTCGGGGAATTCACCACATAGGTTTCTGCTGCATAGCCCGCCATGCATAGCAGTAACAGTACGATAATTGTGACTAGTCTTTTCATAATATTATATTTTTGCCATTAGTTTTTCAGTCCATCAATCTGGTTGAGCAGTTGCATGGTAGAAGCCATGTCGGCCTGTTCGAGAGCAACAAGACGTTCCTGCAAAGCCCTCTGTTTCAAAAGATATTCCAATCCCACACAGACCTCTGCCATATCAAGACGACCATAGTCGATAGCTGTCTGACAAAGCATGCGCAGGAATTCGATCAACAGCTGGAAATCCTCGACACGACCTTTCTCGAAAACGGATTCATTGAGTATCGAGGCTATCTTCTCGCGATACTCATCGGCCGAAGCCATATCATTATTCACCATATCCACCTGGGCACGAGTGGCATAGTAGTGCAGGGCTACGTTACGCACCTTGAGCGAATCGGGCATCATCTTTGTCATCTTTTCGACCACCTCACCGGCAGATTTCAGGAAAAGAAGCGCCTTCGCGCCATCACCTGCACTCATTGCTGACACACGAGCCTGACGAACCTTGTTGATCACAAAACTGCGCATCTTGTCGTCGTTATCAGGATCAGCATCAAGCTTCATTGACAGGATGTCCGATGCCGCCTGCAGGCTTGCCAGCGCATCGGCGGTCTTTCCCTGCTTGTCGAGCATCTCGCCCAACTCATCGAAGATCAATGCCTTGTTCATCGGGTCGGGCTCGGCATCAGGCTTCTGACCAACCTTTTCCAATACCTGACGTCCAAGTGCTACTGCCTCATCGGTCTTGCCGCTTACCTTCAGCCGCATCATCTGATAATAGGCTGCCACCAGCAAATCGTCGGCATGAAGGGAATCGGGGTTGCTCTCGAACAACTCTTCGAAGAGCTTGATAGCCTGTCCGGCACTCTGCTGGGCCTGGTCATATTCGTGGAAGAACTGGAACAACATTCTGCCCGTGCCATCCAGTGCCGCCGCATAACGACGGACAACCTCGGGATTGCCTTCACGGAAACGCCGGTAGTTGTTGAAGACGGCATACTCATGTTGCTTCTGATAGTAGAACGCGCTATTGTAGTCGCCATACTGCTCATAGTACTTGCTGATAACCGAATAGGCCAACGAATAGGCCGTAGTGGTGATAGCCGTATTGTTATGAGCACGTTTCATATCATTGATGGCATCGCGCAGCATCGATATCAGATTCTCGGCCGACTTGTGATCGCCATGATAGAGGTACAACTCGTTGCACAATTCGCCGGCGCTGCACAGGTTGTAGAAACTGAGCTGCAGGTACAATTCTGTTGCTGCATTACCATTCCTGTTAATATCCAGTATTGTACGGAAAGTGTGGAGAGCCTCAGCCACCCGTCCTGGCATATCGGCATGACTTGAGCTGTTCTTGCATAGGACGTTCCGCAACATCGAGGACAGGGAAGCAGCCGATGCAGCCTCTTCTTCAGGAAGATGTTGCATTTGCCGATAGTCATCATAGTCGGGAATGGCTGCACCGAGAACTGCCGAAGCCTCGTCGGCCATATTGAGCATCAGACGACCCATGAAGTCATCACCGGCCTCGAAAATAAGACCTGAGCCCTGGTGCAACAGCAAGGACATGGTATGTTTGCTGTTCACCCAACTGAAGGAATCGTAAACGTATGCCTCTCCTTTCCTGATCTGCCCGGCAGTTTCGGTATTGAAGATGCCCACTATCTCGGCTGCTGTCTTCTTATCGCCTGTATAGCTGAGGAACGTGGCAATATCCCTGGCAAGCACAACCGCATTGTCATTCCCGATATCCAGGACTTTCCTGAACCACTGGACAAAGTCATGACGGCGCTCGGAAAGGGCGATGGCGGCATTCACCAGATGGGGCCATACGAGAGAGGATGTATTGGAAAGAACCGCCTTCAGAACCTCTTCGGTGGGATTGTTGATTGCAATGGCTCCCATCTCGCGGCAAGCAAACTCATCATTCGGATTCTGATAAAGCAGATTGCCCATTCTGGCCGTGATATTCGCGTAGAAGTTCCCGAACGGCTCGTCATCCTCATGGTGAACATACTTCACAATCCGGCGATAGCTCTGATAGGAAAAGTCAATGACGCCTGTACGGGAGTCGATCGTCAACAGGTCGCCCAACCATCGTTTCATTGAAGAAAACTCCAACTGGTTCCAATAATCTCCCGCAAATGCCTGGAAATCCTGTTCACGCAAGCCGAAGCCGGTAGCAGCCAACAGGCGGATGGAAGTCCATAGGAAACCGAAATTCATGAAACGGGCTGCGTCGTGGAGAAATACGATGAACAACTGTTCCGGATAAGGTGCAATCCGGCCCATCTCGTCGGTGATCTCCGTCAGGTAATTCTCGATGGCGGCATCTCCGTCGCCACGCATTCGGATCTGCTCATAATCGTAGGCTGTCAGACTTGTCAGTTTGCGTACCATCAGCACATCCCATAACGGGCAGCCGCAACACAGTTCGTCATGCTCGGAGCGGGCATCCATCAGGTGATTGAGGACATTCTGCGGAAGGCTCTTGCCTTTCGCCTTCATCAATTCCCGAACAATCTGCCCACCTTCATCGGCATTGACAGGAGGCAAGAGAACCTTCGCGACATCCCATTCGGAGAAAAGATTCATCTTCTCGCTTTCTGCGGTAGCGATGAGCATACAGAAGTTCTGAAGTCCACCGAACATGAACTCATAGACATTCTGCATCAGATGAAGATCGTCGATGAGAAGGAGTGGTGGCATTTCAAGGTCCTTGGTAGCATGATAGAACTCCTCGGCCAGTTCACCGAACTCCACATCCTCGTCAAGACTGTAGCGGCGCTGTGGATGGATTCGGGGGTCGGCAAGCCATTTTTTCAGCGCCAAAGCGGGAGTGTCGCCATAACGGGTAAAGTGGATGAACACCAACAGATCATCGACCTCCCCAAATCTTCGGTATGTTTCGCAGAGGAAAGCGGTTTTCCCATAGCCATAGCGGGCATAGATTAGACGGGGTTTCTGGTCTTCATCATATCTTGTCGCAATCTCGTTCAAGAAATTCTTGCGCGAATCGCAGTTCACATAGTGCTCACCTTCTTTTGCAATCTTCATGAGGTCGGCATCCGCCATCTGCTGGAACTCATTCACAGGATTCTCCACTGCATTACTACCCTCATATAACATAATCTGAGCTTGCAGGGTCTTGATGAGGAACGATCCCAAGTCATCGAGTCCGGTCAACGATCGACCATCCCATCGGCAATTGTACTCATATATATTATTGCTACAGCTGGCTTTTTGGCAACCATCCTCAATCTTCTGCTTCAATGATGCAAGTTTGCGGTCGGCCTCGTCATTCAGGTTGCAGAACTTACGGCGAGCGACATCGTCCATCTGCTCATAGACGGCTGGATTGCGGAAACAGAACAGACAACGGCGCAAGGAGTTGGCATCCATCAGGGCACCGAAGAGCATCTCAAGCTCTGTAACACTCTTCTGCTCACGGGATTCCTTACGGATGTACGTTCTTTCCTCGTCGGTCATCTCATCCAGCATCACCTGCCAACTTTCGGCCGATGGTATCCAGCCATAACGGTCGCCAAGCAGACCGATAAAGAATGGACGTGACTGGCGAATCTCAGAGATACACTCACGCAGCACAATATTCTCCCGTTCATTCTCGTCGGCGTCCTGGGTGTTTACCCCCCAGCGCAAGTCGATGAACTGCAGCGTGAAGCCCTGTGGCGCCAGCAGCTGCTGAAGAGTCGGCGCGACTCTGTTCATGATCAGATCGCGCTCAGCATCCATGTCCTTGAAGGTACTGCTCAGGAACACCTTGATGTTCTTCCCGTTCTGCATGGCAGTATATGTCATAAGGATGTCATATATGGTCGAATGTGGGAGAATATGCCCTCCTGCAATTGATCGACATTGATCATCAGATAGAGCAACCCCATGTCATAGAAACGCAGGTCGAAATAGTCGCTGGCATCGGTATCCAACTGCAACAGCTGTACCCATCCCGTTCCAAACTCGTTGTCCACATCCTCCTCGTAGGGCTTGCCTAAAAGTCGGAACCCATCACCACGCACTGGACCTTCTGAGAAGGTGATGATATGAGGCGATATCATATCGTCCTCCTGGAATGGATTTACGCGTTTCAATTTGCAGGAGGGCACATCGGCATAAATGACCTTGACAGCATATTCCGGCCACTTGCCCAGTCCGTATGGTTGCTTCACGTCATAGCCGAGAAAATAGTCTATCTCGCCGAAGAACCAAAGCATCCCCCGCTTGGGCAACCAGTCATTATCGGGAAGATCCCCGCAGTTGATCTGACAAATGAACTGCATGGGATACCTATTGCCGTCTTCATCGGTCGTGAAGGGATACATATCCTCGGAAGGCAACTGTGGGGCATCCCAGAAATAACTGCTGCCCGAAGGCTGTGCGACGTCGGATGGAGTCAGTTCCATATCAATCCCATGGGGCCTTGCCAATTTGACACAATGCTGTATCTCGGATTGAATCCCCCACATGGCAGCTTCCGAATCTGCCCGTATTCCTTCACTCAGTACCACCTCCTCACCCGTCTTGATAGTGTACTCCATGCCTCTGTACTCCAGGCCGAGCTGTCTTCCGTCGTAGAATGTCACTACAGGATTATCCCCCTTGCAATTATTCCAATGAGGTAGTTCTTGTCCTACGACAAGTTCCTCTTCAGGAATTTCGTACTGCTGCATGAGACTCCTGCCCATATTGACACCACGGTCGTGGGGTATTTCATAGATGTTGATGTAACAAACTGAAGACATCGTTATATCGTTTAGTCAAATATTACTCTTGGGTTCATTATTCCTGGCGAACGCCATTCTATACCATATTCTGCCAACAGTTCACGTTTAGCCGACCAATAGCGGAAACAGAAGCCCATGTGGCGTGGCACACCCTTCAGTTCTTCATAGAGTCTTCGCTCTACTTCGTCAATCACCGACAGATAAGCATCGCTGTCCTCAACAGGGTCGTATTTCAGTGAGGGATTCTCCAGCCGGTCAAGACTGTACTCACAGTTCTCTTTGTCTTCCTCATCAATGGCATGATGGAGAGCTTTCTGAAAGGCTTTCTTTGCCATCAGGCGACGCGTATTCATCGAGTAGCATTCGCCTATGTCAAAATATGAGCGACACTTCCATTTGGCATTCTCTTCCGTATCCGGCTGGTCGTCGAGGAGCTCTTCGGCCTTAGCCAGAAGAGGCATCGCCAACCAACCCCGCTCATCACGGATATAGTTATCAGCCAGCTTTATCAATGCTATCACATAGTCGGAAATAGTCCCCTGATTAGGATTCTGCTCGTAAATCCGTCTGGTGATATCCACCAACTTCTCCTCATCAGAAGCCAGGTTTTCTGCCTGGCGAAGAACTGTTTTAGTATCCATGATTTTAGTTTTATGTTGTTATATTGTGGGGCAAATATAGGTGAAAAAAATGAAAGAACAAAATTAAAAGCGAAAAAATTATAGAAAAGTTTTGGACCCTATTTATTTTATGCACGAAGTGCAATTATATGCAGGTATTGGACCTGCAATTTTCCGGCCTGAAGAATGCTGTTGAATCAGCATTCGAAGGGAGAGGCCCCATTCTTGGGGACTGCCTTAGCCGATTATATTAATCCGGGCTATTGAAGCCCACGTCTCAAATCCATTTTCACCTCCTTTTCTTGATATTATCGGTTTCTGTTTTCGATTTGTCGAAATGGATACTGCAAATATAGCGATATTTTGATAAATGTCCAAATAAATTGGAATCTTTTTGGAAAAAGAGTTAAAAAAATGAGTGGCATCCGTAATGGATGTCCTACTCGATCTTGCCATAGGGCGCTTGTTAGCAAAAATTAACGTTTCTATTCAAAAAAATTACCGTTTAAATTTGCAGGTTTCGCAGAAAACCATTATCTTTGCAGCCGCGAATTGATAAGATGATGGTTGGATTTTAGATGTTTGAGAAGATGGAAGCACTAAAGCAGTTGATTCTAGAAACATTGGCCACTCGTTTCGAAGGTGAGGAGTGGACCAAATTTGTGACGCTCGAACAGATCGCCGATGCTATGGTCAATGGTATCGACATTATGAAACTCAGGGATATCCTGGCCAAGAAGGCCGATAGGCGTCCCTTTACACTCTCAATGATCCGAAGGGAGAAGATGGTTAATCACAACTCTGTGGCCGGTTATTGGGAGATTTGTGCGGTGCGTGGTGACGAGCAGATCGTCATCCCATTTACTAACAGGTATTCGAAGGTGCTTTACACCTTCTTTATGCTGCATCCTGGACAAGAGTTCACGCTCGCGGGTCTTCAGAAGTACCACGGTGAGTTCAGACGTATTGCGCTCGCCCTGTTTTATGACTCGGAGAAAACTCACACCAAAGCTACACTCCTTGATGCTGAGAAGATTGCCACCACGATGTGCAGTCGCTTCGGATTATCGGAAAAGGAGGGAAGCAACAATGAGCGTTCGGTGGCTCTTTCCAGGGCAAAGAGGTCCGTCCTCGACACTCTTGGCGAGGCGGCAGGCGATTACGTTATTCAGAGGACTTCAGACAAGGAGAAGCGCGTGCTGCGTCTTGCGCCCAATCTTGTACGTGTTCCTGAAGCATTCCGTGAAATCGTTGAAGGTTGGCAAGGGGGCCTTGTGGCGTAACGTCATGGGGCCCCCTTGCCCGTTTGCAAGGTAGTAATGAACCAACGAAAGCAGCTCGACTCACGTCGGGCTGCTTTCTTCAACGCAACAATCTACTAAAATCCTCTTACGTCTTTATCTTACTATGGAAGTGGATGAGGATGATGTGGATGCGTTTCGAAGTGGAAACCATAATCATCAAATATCATTACCGGAGCGTGGCTGCGCACGATGACTACGGGTGCCTTGCGCTCCACAACAACAACTTCTCTTTCGGGTTCGGCCTCGATGGGCGCAGTCTCTCCCTCGATGGGATCGTAAGCGGCATCGATGGGATCACCATTCTGATCGACAACGACCGTGCGCTCTACAACCACTGGACGGGTAGCTGCCTTGGTGATGGCATGATCGACAACTGCGCCGATGGCTGCACCGAGGATGAACGAGCCGATGCTACCATGATAGTAGGGGGCAGGTCCACAGTGAACATATCCGTGGTGTGGACCACCATAGTGGCCTCCGTAGTAGCCGTAGTGACGAGGCTGTGCGAAAACGGTTCCTGCGGCGCAGGCTACTATCAGTACGAGGGTGGTTAGGATCTTCTTCATTGTCTTATTTCGTTTTTGAGGTTAATTATCTTGTTCTTTTGCCTCTATGACGCAGCACCCTCCAGATGGTTTATCCCCTGGTCCTCATTTTTAGCATTTCTTGACAACAATCCTAAACTTTCCTAACGGTTTAAACCTTTGGCCTAGTAGTTGTCATTTCACAAAATATGAATGCCCAGCCGATCACGAGAATCAGCTGGGCATTTCTCTTTCTTCTCATTGCGGATGTTTATTCCATGCTGGGAGACGATGATGGATGTTGATTTTTATTCATCAAGAATCTACTGTTTCGAGTCTATTATCGGTTTGATTTCTCGTTCAAAAAAGCCCTTCTCTTCAATTCTGTAGTGAGGAAGATATGCCTTCACCCTCTCACTGTCCGAAACGAGATGCTCCGCACCAATATTATCCTGAAAGCACGACTTGTAGATATTCAGGAGCCGCGACTCCGAATAGATTTCCATCTGCCCATTGACGAACTTCTCTATGTCTTGGGCGTGAAGTGTTAGGGCGTACAGGAAGGCTATTGTTAGGAGGTTTTTTTTATGGACTATTGTTTCGTTCTTATATTTCTCTCTTTCTTGATGAATCGCTTTGCAAAGATTATTGGTTAGAGAGCATGTCGGCTATTAATGGACATTCTCCTTTGCGCCACAAGCATTTATTATTTAATTGACGTTCATATAATATGTATGCGGTGAACTCCATAAGGGATGATACATAATCGAACTGTACTCCCCCTTTAGGGCTATTTATTCCATCAAGAATCCATTCTTCAATTCCATCTGGAACATCCTGAAAAAAGTAATATTTTTCTTCCTCACTGGCATTGGGTGGTAGATGTTTATTATAAACCAAGAAGTTTACATCAAGAAGGTCTATGTCAATTCCAAATAGTTCTTTCCAGATACATTTCATTTCGTCATTTTGAGAAATGGCATTTTCAAGTGTCCTATCTACAGGTTCGTCATCAAATTCAGGATCATATTCAACTCTAAATTCATTATGACACAAATCTCCTTTAAGAAGGATATCCCAAGCTTTTGTGACATAGTATAAAGGTACTTCATAGGTGCCACCTTTTACTACGGTATTCAAAGATAGATCGTATCGTTTATTTACAATACGTTCTTTAAAAACTTCAGGAAGAATATAAAATACGCAACCGATACTAATTATATCAGTGTTTTTTTCCCATTCTTTATTGGTTCTATTCCATTTGTCGTTTTCAATAATCTTCTCAACCACTGACTCAAAGCGCGTTTTAAGTTCTGGATAATTGTTTGCGGCAATTCCCCAACCTTCTACTTCAGTCTTATCAGGTGAAATAAAATTCCCATATAATCGTAAGTCTTTGTCTGAAATCTTAGTTGTTGTTGAATAGCCTTTATATTCAAGATGGTATTGCTTAGCTTGATAAAAGGATTCAATTATTTCAGACTTCAATCTTATTTTTTTGCTATTTCTGAGAGTAGTGTATATCCTTCGGACCAAGTCTTCAACGCGTGAAAACATACTCTTCCCAATTCTGTCTTCAGTAGAATTATATGTATAAAAGATACAGCATTCTTCTAATGGAACACTAAGATCGCTTTTCCAATATTTCTCATGATAATTGCCTGGATTGCCTATCAATAGTTTAATGCCCATAGTGTAGATGTCGCCTGAATTCTTTTCATTGCCAAGAATAAACTCCTTTGGAGAATCTTTTTTGTTTAAAAGTAGATTTTCGAGCCATTCAAATATATGCTTGATATCTGTCATCGTGAAATCAAAATAGAGACGTTCATTGTAGAATCCATTAACGTTAATCTCCAATATTCCGGACTGTTTGGAATAGTTCAGAATGTCGGTAATTATATCACCTAAATGATTAGGCAAATTATTCATAAGTTTATCAATTTCCTTTTGTATTGTTTCCTCTTTCATATTCGAATGTATAAATGATGATTCATAATCAATGTCTATATCGCAGGCATGAGTGTGTGTCTTTCCCTTTTTTACCTTGAAATGGGTAAACATAGGTTACCTAATTTGAATTGACAGTATAGAAACTTATGTGTGGCATTTGGTATAGGTGACAGCTGCTACTATTCGTCTTTGTCCTTTCTCAAGGTGATCAAAAGCTTCGCCAAGACCTGTCATAGAACAGGGCTAATACAAGCGAGGTAAAAGACAGAAAAATGATGAAACTTCATATTTCGGGGTGCAAGATACGCATTTTTCTCGACATATCATTCATTTTCTTTGAAAAAATGCTTTTATGTGACTTTTTTTTCATAATTCAACCGGTTGCACAAGGACAAAGTTGGGGATTCCTTTGAACCATCAACTTTCGCCCTTGCGAAGATTGGATCAATAATTCTCCTTCCTCATATATCTGAGAAGGAAACGGGCATCTGACTGTTTCTCTTCTGGTGAACTCTCGGAGCAGAACAGGGGTTCTTCGTAGATGTCAGGCAGGTAATTATGATCCAACAGATATAATATGGCTTCGGTGCTGATGCTCTGATCGTTCCAGAACATTGTTATAGCCTCGTCTTGAGCAATCGTGGCGTCATAGTAGGGATTGGTTGGGTCGGCAATGCAGGGTGTATAGCCAAACGAGAAGTGCATAGCGAACTTTTGGGCGTTCTTGTCGATAAAGAACAGGGGATGCTTGCCTGTCAGGCCTTTCCTATTGAGGAAGTCAAGTTGTTCAGACCGATAGCCAATGTTCTTCATCAGATAGTCCTTCATCACCTCTCGGTTTTCGAAGTAATGGATTTCCTTGCCGCCACACCGTTTCAATAGCATTTTGCCTGTTACGTCTTGGGTTCCTTCTGGCTTGTAGTTGGGGTCTTCCTTTACGAATTCATCCCAATGGTTAGCCATATTTTCGATGGGAATCATGATGCCGTTCATGTGCCAATTGGATAGATACTTCACAAAGATGGCACAGCAACCGTCAAGTTTGTGTAATTCTTCATCGTCAACCGTCATCTCGTCACGGGCAACCCGTATCTTTTTGCCATTGGTGCTGAGCAGCTGTAGCCACTGCCCGTTATCCTCGATTGAGAATCGATAATAGCCCATGGGCAGAACCTCTATATCCATGATTTCCTGAGCCTCATGGAGCATCGACTTGGTGCGCATCAGTGCAGCAACGTATTCCTTTGGTTTGAGTGCCAGAGGACCAATCTTGTAAGCGAAGATGCTGTGCATAATGGCATAGAACATCCGCATTGACTCTGCAGGCATCCTTTCGCTCATGTCCTCGGCCTCCTTCATGCGTTTCTCAATCAGATTCTCTCCTGCAACACTTCTGGTCAGGTAGCAGTCCGTGAATGTCCATATCAAGGCAACTCGCATCTTCTGGAAATCCTCACTGGCCTGCTGGAGCATATCGTTGATGTCATCCGTCAGCTCGTCGTTGATGGGAGATTGTTCAAATACGCTGTCCAGTCTTTCGAATGCTACAGTCGCCATTCTTCTAAGCGATTCGTCATCAGCATTCCACCAGGAATCATTTTTCTCTGTCGCAGCATGCCATACGATGAATCTTACAGCCTCAAAACATGGCTCATCGGGATAATACTCTGCGTCAGCATCGTGATACAAGGGAACAGCCTGGCCGAACATCTGTTGGCACAGGGCTGAAAACGACCTCCATTGTCCACTATCGGCCACGATGTCCTCCATGTAGTTCGCCAACAGGACGGCTGAGAGCCACATGATGGATGAAGTCTGCTCACCTAAATCCAAGCGCAATCGTTTGAAATCATCGAGTAGCTGGTTGGCCAGCTTCGTATAATATGCGTCTGTGTCGTATGCTGCCATTGAGGGATGCGACTGGCGTAAGTCCATCGCCACTATCCTTTGACTATTTCTTGTTTTCATATCAAAATAATTATCATTCGTCATTTTCCGTGCAAATATAAGCATTATTTTTGACATAAGATGCATTCAGCAAGAAAAATGAAGGGTTGGGTTCATTTTTTCCAAAATTCAACCGATTGCACACGGACAAAAACGTGGGAGGATGATGGAAAGTCGAGGTATAACCAATTTTGGCCAAGAAAGGGTATTCTTCGGTGGGAGAAAGACCAAAGTTGGCCAAGAAAGGGTATGCCGCGATGGGAGCATGACCAGTTTTGGCCAAGAAAGGGTATGCTGCGGTTGGATAGAGCACTCTGACGGGCGACAGAGTGCTTGCTCCGGTTGAAGTATGACCAAAGTTGGCCAAGAAAGGGTATGCCGACGTTGGAGAATGACCAGTTTTGGCTAAGAAAGGGTATGTCTCGGTTGGATAGAGCACTCTGACGGGCGACAGGATGCTTGCTCCGGTTGGAATATGACCGATCTTGGCCGAGAAAGGGTATGCGGAGGTTGGAGAATGACCATTTTCGGCCGAGAAAGGGTATGCCGCGATAGGAGTATAACCAGTCTTGGCCAAGAATGGTCATAGTGCTGACGGAGATGCATCATTCTTCATTCTGAGCGGACTTCTCGTTGCGGGAGCGGAGTTTCTCGGCATTTTCGATGATGATCTTCCAGGAAACGCTGATCGACATTCAGGTAGAAGGCGACTTCCTGTGCGGAGTGAGTCTTTACTCATTTGACATAATCGACGACGGCATCGACGGCGATCTGTCCGGTGGGAGCCCCTCCTGTCTTCCAGAGCTCCTCAACTGTGGTAATTTGTTTGATAAAAATCATACTGTTTGTTTTTTAAGGGTTAATATTGGTTTTTTTATCACGAATTGGCGAATTATAGAATTATTATGGCGGGTGGACTTCTGTCCTGTCAATTCTTTAATTCTCGAATTCGTGATTAAGAAATGCTTCGCTCAACAAATTCTCTCGGAAATAGTCTTAGTGGGGCTTAGCCTACCCCGCCCCCCTTTGTGGGGGGTAGGGGGGCTATAAGCCCCGACTATTTCCTCCTGGGAGAATTTGTCTCGCTGTCCTCTATCTCCTTTCTCTTTATCACGAATTATCGAATTATAGTATTATTATATCAAGCAGACTTTATCTGTTGAACTGTTATCGAGAGTCAACCTCAACACAGTCAATTCTTTAATTCTCAAATTCGTGATAAAAAATAACGTCTTACCCTCTCTTCTAGACCTTCGTTTATTTATAGGATGACAAAGTGGACCCAAGGGGGGACCCTCTCGTTCCCCCTGCTTAGGGGGAGGACTTGCTTGTCCGGACTTACTTCTTCCCCCTAAGCAGGGGGATTAGAGGGGGTCTAATCGTAGAGGGCGTGGAGGTCGGTCTGACTCAGGACTTCGTTATGATGGAGGACGAGGTTGTGGGTCAGACGGCCGCGATGGCCGTAGAGGATGTGCTGGAAACGGTGGCGCCAGTCCCACGAGAGGAGCTGGTAGTCGTTGCAGCGGCGAGTGAAACCGAAGAAGCCGATGCGGATGATCTTGCCGACCGAGTCGGGTGGCAGTGTGTGGAGGATGTCATTGCAGCAGCGTACGAGCGGATACTGGATGACATTGATCATACGCTGCTGGCGGGCAGCCTTGGTCATTCGACTGACGGTGCGAGGGCTGCGTCCTGTTGCCTTGGCCAGATAGTTCACTGACAAGATGGTCTTTGCCGCATGAGAAGCACTTCCCGTGAGGGGAAGCCCCTTCGATTGTAACTCGTCGGCTCGGGTCTTGGCACTGATGTTGGTCAGAAGAAGCAGTTGGCGCATCTCACTTTCGATTTCAGTGACGTGGAGGTTTTCGCGAGGGCAGCACTTCACCTTTCCCACCACCATCTCGAGGCTTTTGCGTCCGCCCTTGAGGGTGACTTGGGTGGCGTACATCTTCTTCAGCGAACGGGCAACGATGATCTGCCGTCCGTTGGGGCACGTCGTCATCTGGAACAGGCTGTTGCCTTCGCGGATGGCATCGAGGAGATTGTGCGCCTTGGTGTAGCCGAGGTGGAAGTCGCTGCGGAACTTCTTCTCGCTGGTGAAGATGTAGGTGCTGCTGGGACTAAGGCACTTCATGGCTACACTGAGGGCGACGAGGCTCCACTGCAAGGGGTCTTCCTTGACCTCCTGCAGCAGTGCCATCGGCACGTTGATGTAGTCCATTGTCAGTACTCTTGGTCTCATTGGTTTTTTTCGTTGCAAAGTTACGAAAAGGAAATTTGGCACTGTCCGAATTTGTCCGAATTTGTCCGAATTTGTCAGTTTTCGGAACAATGCTTTTTCACGATGCAAAGTTACGAAAAAGAAAATTGGCAGTGTCAGTTTGTGTCACTTTATGTCACTTTCCGATATATTGCCTCTTTTTCGTTGCAAAGTTACGAAATCGAAATTTGGCACTGTCCGCATTTGTCCGCATATGTCCGCTTATGTCCGTTTTCAGCAAAGCAATGTCTCGTCATTTGCGTTGCAAAGTTACGAAATAGTATTTTGGCATTGTCACCTTAGTGTCACCCTACGCATGGCGATGTCACCTTAGTGTCACCTTAATGTCACCTTACGAAAAGGAGCGCCTCTTTTTCGCTGCAAAGTTACGAAAAACAAATTTGGCAATGTCCAGCTTTGTCCAGCTATGTCCATTTGTGTCCAATTAATTTCGGGATGATTTATGTTTTAAAGAGTGTTGGAGGGAAGTATGATATTAATGCAAATTAAAAGTGGCAAACTAAGACGATATGGAAGAAGAAGATACTCAGATAGAAAAAAAACAGACCCAAAATTAGTGTAATTGTAGATTAAGTACTATTTTTGCAATGGAACGCAAAAATAATGAAACCTCTGCCACAGAATGGCGTACCTTAATCGTACTTTTGCACAAAAAATGAAATAATATGGTTGACAACGATCGAGGACAAAGCTTGATAAGCAAGTACGTTTGGGTGATAGACACTATCTATCGCTGTCGTAAGATCTCGTTCAAAGAATTGAATGAGAGATGGCTGCGTGATACGGATATAAGCAGAGGTGTGGATATCCCCAAGCGAACTTTTGACAACTGGCGATATGTCATCTGGGATATGTTCGGCATCAGTATCGTTAACGAGAATCGTGGCGATTATCGTTATTACATCGAGAACGAAGAGGACATCAGTGGGAACGGACTCCGCTCTTGGCTTTACAATACGTTCTGCGTGAGCAACGCTGTGGCCAACAGTCAAAGTGTCAAGGATCGTATCATCTTGGAATATGTGCCATCGGGTCAGAATTATCTGAAACGTATCATTGATGCGATGAAGGAAAACCGTGTCCTCAACATAACCTACCGTAGCTATTGGAAAGACAATGAGAATAATTTCGATGTGCAGCCCTACTGTGTGAAGTTGTATCGTCAACGATGGTATATGGTGGCACAAAGCATCAATCCGAATTATTTTGAGAAAGGACCACGTATCTATGCTTTGGATCGTATCAAGAAACTCTTCATCAAGGATGAGCCTTTCGAAATGCCGAAGGATTGGAGTGCCCGAGATTTCTTTGATGGATGCTTTGGTATCATTGCTGAGCAGACTGTTGAGGTTCAGCCGGTGAAACTTAAGGTTTCTGCACGACAGGCCAATTATATCCGCGATTTGAAAATGCATGAGTCGCAGGAAGAGATAGAACGTAACGAGGAATATAGCATTTTCAGAGTCTTTCTCCGTCCTGAGTTCGATTTCCAGCAGGAAATACTTTGGAATGGCGAGGACATGGAAGTGCTTGAGCCTCTTTGGCTCCGTCAGGAGATAGCTGAAAAGGTAAAAAGAATGTGGGATAAATATCAATAAATGTTATGGAACAAGATTTTAGTTATGAGGGCATTCGCAGGCTATGCTATCGTCATAGAAATGAAATCATTGAAATACATGAACACCCTCATCATTCTATCCTAAATTTTGATAATTTGTTTCGGAAGCTTGAAGGTAGGGAAGTTAGGTATATCGATCCTCTTGGGAAGTATAGATTTGCCAGATTTGGTCATTTCTACTTCAACGATAATGGTGTGATGATGTTGATTACAGACGATGAAGAATACACACGGTTTCATCGTCCTGGCATTCTCTCACATACCCTTTGGTCCACAGTCCCTGTCATTTATGCTGGCATAGATACACGGATACTGGACGATTGCAATCGTCCGATATTTACGGGAGATGTAGTAACCGATGTAGGAAATAGAGTAACATCGTACGTCCGTTATTTTCATCCCACGATTCCCGGATTGGCAGGCGATAATTGCGAGTCACAGTACAGACCTGGCCTTACATGGCACAAAGAAGGCACAGTATTCAGCGGTATCAGTCGCAAACTCTTCAATCATTTCGACCTCTATGCCTTTGACTGGCCAAGGGAATCATTTTGCCCAAACGGGATAAGTCCCGAAGATGTAAGAGAGAGGGCCAAAGCAGCAATGGAAGAGCCTGCCTTCGTTGATAATCTTGCTACGACAAAACCCAAGCGAAGAATCTATACAGACACAATAGATGAGGCAATTCACGAAGGGTGTGTGGTCGCATACTTCAGAGGACAATCGCCTTTTGACGATGGCACACCTGGCTACGCGGTATTTTGCGACAATTATCCTCAAGGCTATAAAGGAAAGTGCTATGAGATAATAATAGACGACAGGCATAATTATCCGAAGAGTCTGGAGTCTGGCATCAAAAAGTTCCTCCTTCATGCCCATAAACATCCCGAAACCACCTTCGCCCTTTGTGACTTTGTTCAAGATTTAAAAATTCCAAATGATATCCTTTCTATTATTGCACTCTTGTTTCAAGATTGGTTCTCCTTCAACATCCCCAATGTGATCCTTCCAGGATGGATTTTCTGGCAAATCGGGCTTGACGAATGTGTTGGAAAAGATTAATATAAAAACTAAAAACATTATTACTATGGAAACAAAAAGCAAAGAAAAAAACAATGACGAAAGAAGTGAAAAACAACCAGAAAAGGCACGATTAGGTTCAATTGGTGAAAATTTAGTCATTGCAAAATTGATGGAACTAGGATGGGACGCATTCAATGCTAACTGTTCTATCAAAAACTATAAATCTATTGATATTATATGTTTAAATATCGACGCAATTGAGAGCCCAGAAAAAGATTGGAAACCTGCGACATCGCTTATCCAAGTTAAGACGTCGGTTGGAAATAATATTCCTGTCGGATTTAGCCTCAAAGAAGCATGCGATAAGGACTATCTATGGAAAATGGTAAAGGGCCCATATGTCTTCGTATATGTATGTAAGGATAAGAAAATGAACAAGAACACATATCGTTATTTCATTCTGTCAAGAAGTATGGTCATTGAGTTGATTTATATAGCACATAACTATTACGTAAATGTTTTTCATAAAAACGAAAAACTAGTAATGTCAGCGCCCGCTGGTTTTAATGTTAGTTGGTTGGAAGGGAAACCAGAATTCTCTCCAAAAAATAAAACCCATTTTGGAAATCCTATCACTAAATCGTGTGAAAACGAGTGGAAGAACATTTGGGAAGAATAAGTTATTATATATTATTCTGGATGGAATATTTGTTATTAAAAACTATGCTGCGGTTCTAGGATTATCAAAAGTATATGAGTGTTTGTGTATCTTTCAAAAAGGGAAAATCCATTCAACCAAAGGATTTATTCGATAAATTGATGAAGTATGGTGAAGCCATTATCATCACGTCTGATGAGTTCCCACATCTAAGGTTTGGCATTTATAAGGAAAGCCTTCGTGGTGTCGAGGTTAATGATTGGGAAGATGAATATGAAGTCAGAATATGCACTTGTTCATCGCATGCCGATTATCGTCTGTTCGTTCTCACTATTGATGCGCTTATGGATTTGTTGTCGGCTCCAGCATATGCTGAAGGAGATGACTCCCCTATCTACAATGCGTTCAAGACTTTCGATGCCGAATGGATTGAAAGAGAAATAATATCAGGTTGGAAGACGATTTGTACATTCTCCAAATATGAGGAAGCACCCGTCTTGTTCGGCCTATTTTTCAAATTCTGTGTCGGGCCACATGTATTGAATTCTTTTGACATTAACATATGTAAGCCAGACTGTGCCAAATTCCAGAAACTTGAGCAATACCTTGTCGTTATACAGTGGGGTTTTTCAAACTCGAAGAAGACGAAGACGAATCTGGCTATCCCCAGTTCTGACAACAAGGAAAAGTTAACGATTTCTTACATTGCTATTGAAAACAACAAACTGGATGATTTCGATTATGTTCAACAGGAATCACTATTTGGGATAGTTGACATGGACAATGACGATTCGGTAATCATTCGATTTGAAGATCTTCATAAGATTCTCGATGATGATAGCAATTTTGCCCGATTTGACGAATACCAGATAAGGCAATGTGGCATAGTGACGGTCGAAGAAGTGAGGGGGATGTTACAACGCGCAAAAAAATACGTTCCAGCAAATTTCTTCCAAAGCCCCACTCAGCCAGGTAGGGGATATGACGAAAAACAAAATACCTTCGTATTGATGTGGAATCCAGATACCTCGGCAATAACTATGGAACAGTATGTGGAAAACATCAGAACTTTTGGGGAAGAGAAGTTATATCTAAGCATCCATGATTGGAAGGAGGCCAAAATGGGTGATCGATTCTATATAATCTGTACAGGCGATGATTATATGAGTGTCGTCATGTCAGGTACACTGGGTTCGCACCCCTACATTTCGCCTCTATACAAAGGAAAGGGAAAAAAGACCTATGTGGTCAATTTGTCGCCTAACATGATGTTGAATCCTCAGACGGCACCCCGCCTGACTGTCGAAGAATTGGAAGCCGTTGTGCCGGATTTCATGTGGCGTGGCGGTTATTCGGGAAGGTGTTTGTCGAAAGCTCAGGCTGAGGCTATGGAAAAACTATACTGCGTTTTTTTAAAGAAACTGGAGGAAGTGGAAGATGGTATCAATATACGCGTTAAGCACGTTATGGAAACCATCAGTGTATAAATTGTGATTGGAGGATCCTTTTACTCTTCGGATACGTGAATGAAGCGAAAGGAGATGACGTCAGGAAGCGTCACACTTTGCTGGCGAGCAGTGTCTTCCCCTTTTAGAAGTCTATGATGGGCTGCCTATACTATTGATTGAGCGATAAACACAAAAAAAACTCCCGCCTTGTGGGCGGGAGCTGTAGCCATTATAACTAAAAAATGGATTTAGGCTGATAGGGGAAAGCTTGTCATGTGAAGGGGACATTCAGGTAGAAGTCGCCAGCTTTTGCATTAAAAGAGGAATTGCCGAACTGCCATTCGCCGGTCTCGACAGTCAGATATCTGACATAGTCGGGGGTGTAGCGATAGATGTATCGGTTGTTTGTTCGAGACATTTCAAGTTTTCCGACTCTCTGTGTAGGTGTTTTGCCTAACTTTGAAAAAATGAATCCTGTGGCTAAGCCTAGAGGAACCCATCCTATTCGATTTTCCATGTTACATTAATTTAAAATCGTGTCCGTTACTGACTGGTACCGAACGGACGGTGTTGAGGTTTGTTAATCATGTATTATGCGGTGCAAATATAAGAATATTTCTCTATGAATCCAAATTATTTGGTTTGTTTTTAACAAATTTATTCGAAAAATGTTTGCATCGAACGGAAATTTATGTTATATTTGCACTCGAATTACCAATATTTAGCGTTGAAGCACATGAAAAAGTGGCTCTTCACATTGTTCATCTTTTTAATCGCAACTACTATGGAAGGCAAGATCAGACGTCCGGCTGTGGCTGGACAATTCTACGCAGGTGGTCAGAAACAACTGCTTGCCGATGTCAACAATTGTTTCGAAGCATGCAAGGACATACGGCCGATGCCGCGTGTGCAGGCTGTCATCGTGCCTCATGCAGGATATGTATTCTCGGGAGCGACAGCAGCCTCGGCTTTCAGCTGCATCGATCCAGCCACCCAATATGAACACATCTTCCTGCTGGGCCCCAGTCATCATGTTTATCTCGACAAGGCTTCGGTAGAAGCGGAGTACGATGCCTACAATACGCCCTTAGGGAATGTGAAGGTGGATAAGGAACTCGGACAGCAGATCATTTCGTCGAACACCGTTTTTACCTGCGATGAGCGTGCGCACAACAAGGAGCATTGTCTGGAGGTGCAACTTCCTTTGCTGCAGGGACATTTCATGGAGATGCCTCCCATCGTACCTATCGTCATTGCGACGCAGAACTGGCAGAAATTGCAGGAGATTGCTGAAGCCCTGTTGCCTTACTTCAACGAGAAGAATCTCTTTGTGATAAGCAGTGATTTCTCGCACTATCCGTCGTACAAGGATGCACAGAAGGTGGATGGTGCCACGGGCGATGCCATCAAGACGGGTAGCGTTTTAAAGTTTATCGAAGCGCTTGAGAAGAACGAGAATATGGGCATCCGCAATCTGGCTACCAGTGCCTGTGGCGAGGCAGCCATCGCCGTGCTCCTGATGATGTGCGAGGATAGCAAGGGAATACAGATACACCACATCCGCTACTGCAATTCGGGTGATTCGGATTATGGAGGACACGATCGCGTGGTGGGCTATCATTCATTCTCCTTTACCAGGGAGGAGAAGGGCGCACGTGTGCCTACCGTGCCTGCGTTTGAGGAAGAAGCCTCACCCCAGTCCTCTCCTAAAAGAGAGGGGGCAAAAGACGGGGATGAGACATCGGGGTTCCAGTTGTCGGACGATGAGAAGGCTATGCTCAAGAAGATTGCCTACGAATCTATTCGCCTCTCCTTTTACGGCAAGACCTACAAGCCGGAGAATCTCTCGCCTACCTTGAAGATGAAATGTGGCGCCTTTGTGAGCCTGCATAAACATGGAAGGCTGAGGGGCTGCATCGGACATTTTGGCGAGGATCATTCCCTGGGCGAGATAGTCGCCCAAATGGCGAGGGCTGCGGCTTTCGAGGATCCGCGCTTCAACAGTGTACGGGAGTCGGAGCTTGATGACATCGACATCGAGATTTCGGTGCTCACGCCGATGAGGCGGATCAAGAGCCTCGACGAATTCGTGTTGGGCAAACATGGCATCTATATCCGCAAGGGCTGGCGTTCGGGGACTTATCTGCCACAAGTGGCTGACGAGGTGAACTGGACGAAGGAGGAGTTCGTCTCGCACTGCGCTGCCGAAAAGGCCGGCATCGGCTGGAATGGGTGGAAGGATGCCGAGCTTTATGTGTATGAGGCGATCGTGTTTTAGCAGAGAGAGCCCCTAGATACTCTAGCTCATCTAGTAGTCTAGATAGTCTAGAGATTCTAGAAAATCTAGAAGAAAAGATGAAAGAGTGCAGATATTATGAGAAGCAGGATGATGGGCGGGTGAAGTGCCTGCTTTGTCCCCATGGATGCATCACGGGGGAGGGGCAGCATGGGCTGTGCGGGAGCCGAAGGAACAAGGGAGGCGTGATGGTGAGTGACGTCTATGGCAAGCCGTGTTCGTTGGCCGATGATCCCATCGAAAAGAAGCCACTCAATCGTTTCCATCCTGGCACACGTTGTCTGTCGCTGGCCTGCACGGGCTGCAACTTCCGGTGCTTGAATTGCCAGAACCATGAGATTTCGCAGGCTTTGCCCAACGAGGTCGATTATTACGCATTGTCTCCGCAACAAATCGTTGAGCTGGCTATGCAGCATCACATCCCAGGCATAGCCTACACCTACACCGAACCGCTCACCTATATCGAATATATCGCTGATATCGCCACCTTGGCCCATGAGCATGGCCTATGGAACATCCTCGTCTCGGCAGGATTTATCAACCAGGAGCCGATGCGGGACCTGGCTCCGCTCATCGATGCTGCCAACATCGACTTAAAATCGTTCTCGGACGACATCTATCGACGCGTGAGTGGAGGACATCTGCAGCCCGTACTCGATACGCTGCAGATACTGCATGAGGCGGGCACACATCTCGAGATCACAAACCTGCTGATTCCCGAAGTGAACGACGACATGGACATGATACGGCGAATGTGCCAGTGGCTCGTCGAGCATAATATGCAGGACTGTCCGCTCCACTTCAGCCGCTTCTTCCCCCGTTACAAGATGCGGGACAGCTACCCCACACCGAAAAACACCCTCCTCAAAGCACGTGATATTGCGCTTGAGGAGGGCATCAAGTGGGTGTATCTTGGAAATATTTGATTACTTCATCTTGATTGTTCCGTCCTGAATGACCATTCCACTATGGTTGCTATTGACTCTTTGACCCCATAGATTATAGGAGGGAGAATTGGAAAGGGGATGGGTGTCGGGATGAACTTCAGAGATGCCTTCTTCGTCGCTTGGCCACATCTTGAGGGCATAGATCAGCATGTCGCCTGTGGTAGCAATGATTTTTACCGTGCTGAGGTGATTGGGATTCACTTCAGCCTCGACTACGTTCGAAGCCACATTCTTGCCTTTAGCGTCAGGGCCGACAACGATCTCAGCCTCACCTGTTTCTACATCGGTGACGGTGACTGTGAGGTTGGTGGCTGCTCCTCCCGTGCCGCTGTAGTAGAACTTCACGCGTTTACATGCCTGGAGGAAGTAGGTCATGTTCTTCTCGGTGCCCACTACGTAGGAATAGCTTGAGCCATCGCTGCCCATAGGTACGAAGGGATAGACTCTCTCGTCGGTCACCGGGTCGATGAACGCGCGGATGCCGCTGGCCGCATTCTTAGCCTGCACCTCGTTGGCCGAGGGGTTGTAGTACTTCATCCACTGGTCATATCCGTCGCGTATCTGCACCTTGTTCTTGTTGCCCTTCACGCCCTCGGTGTCGAGGAAGATGCAGTCGGGCGAAAGCAGGAGCTGCCATTCGTAGCCTTCGGTAGCCACGGGTTTGTAATAAATGGTGTCGGCGGGAGCAGACTTGTAGAGGCGTACAGCATTCAGTGTACTGTTCCCGTCGGTGAGAGGCGCATCGAGGGCGAAGGTTTGGTTGAAGTCGAGCATGTGTGTGACAAGCGAGAGGGCACCTGTCGCACTCTTGTATTCCAATCTTGCCATCGCACACTCCTTTAAATAATAGGTCATGGCATCGTCCTTGCGGCTGATCCATGAGCAGTACATGTCCTTGACCTGTGTCGAACCGTAGTCGCCTACGGTGCCAAGGCTGTCGGTGAAGAGCACTGAAGCGACGGTGAGGTATTCGCAGTCATAGCCAGGAGTCGAGATGGGCGAATGGTACTGTCCGCTGGGACGGTTGGTTTCGACGATGTCGGCATCGGTAGCCGTGAAGGTGATATAGTCGATGTGGGCTCGACTCTCGTTGAGGCCGCCATTGACATAGCCAGCCACGAAGTCGATGCGGATGGGATCGCCCTTACGGAGATAGACGGTGTGGCGCGTCTGACGCGTGCTGAACTTGTATTCCTGGTCACTGGTGAGCCATGCGTCGATGAGCTTATCGCCCACGGTAACACCGATGAGGTTGGGTCCGAGGGTCTGGTCGTAGGATGTGGTCGAGATGGCATAGGTGCCATCCTCACCATCCCAGATGCCCATCAAAGCACCGGGACCCTGATCGCCAACGGTGGCAGCATAGCTTGATGCGCCGCCAAGGTTCTCAAAGAAGGCGATGCCCGAGCGGTACATCAACTCGGCCTCGTTCTTGCCCGGGAGCAATGCCCTGGCTGGAGTTGAGAATGACCATACGTCGCCAGTCTGCTCCGTGCCGTCGGCCTTCACCGCATCCACGCGCCAGTAGTAGGTCTTGCCCAACAGGAAGTCGTACTTCGTGCTTGTCAGCGCAGTGATCTGGTCGATGAGGGCGAGTGCGTCGGCCGTCTCGCCTACATATACCTTATAGCTCGTAGCATCGAAGGCGGGACACCACGAGAGCTGCATGTTGGTACAGAAGGTAGACGATGAAGATGGCCAGCGGAGCCACGGACGAGTATCACCATCGGCGGGATAAGGCTTTGTCGGAACTGCGGCAGCCGTGGTGAACTGTGAGATAGGCGATGAATGCTCGGAGCCATCGACGGTGACGATGACTTGCCAATAATAGGTCGTCAGGGGTTGGAGCTCGATATCGTCGGCCGCAGTCTCGACAAGATTGTCGCGCTCGGTGCCGATGAGCACACGGGCAGCAGTCACGCCCTCGATGCTGCCCCATGTGAGGCGGCGGGTGACCGACACGTCGATAGCGCCATTGCCCGGATTGAGGATGGGCTCGTATTCGATGCCTTCCTTGGGACCCACGCCATCGGGTGTGGTAGCAGGGACATCCTGGGTGTCGTTGAGGTCGAAACTATAATTATAATAGGAAAGAGGGCTGTAGCTGATGTCGGTGAACCGTTGGGAATAGTTGTTGCCGGGATTGCCTTTGGCGAAGAAGGAGTTGCGGTCGGTGAGATAGCCGCAGTAGGGTAGGACATCGGAGTACTGGTTGTTGAATGGGTGGTTGGCCGTGACGGTGAAGTAGTTGTTCTCGGAAAGCACCTGTGCCTGCGAGTGGAAGCCGATGCAGTAGCTTGAGATGTCGGTCCAATAGCAGTTATAAACATGGGCGCGACCGTAGCCGATGCGCGGATTGCGCTGCACGTTGTTGGCAAACCAGCAGTGAGCGTAGGTGACGTGTTCGCGGCCATAGTCCTCGAAGTGGCAGGTGCCCGAATTGACGATCGACACCTTGTCGTGGTCATGCAGCTTGGTCCAGCTGCACGTCATGTAGTCGGAGCCGAGGGTGAAGTCGAGCAGTCCGTCGTAGGAGTTGGAGAGGTCGCAGTGGTCGATCCAGATATGGTGACAACCACGCATGGCGAAGCCGTCCTCACGTCCCTTAGTGAGGATGATGTTGCGGAAGATGACGTTGCTCTGGTTCTTCATGTCGATGCAGATGCCATTGAGCGCCTTGCCGGCACCGGCACCGATGATGGTCTTGTTGGAACCTACCGATATGACATCGTTGAGATCCTCCATGCCGCCACCTGTGATGTCGGCGTCGAGGATGATGACGTAAGGGGCAGGGCCCTGCACGTACCGTTCGAAGTCGGCACGCGTGCTGACACGCACCACGGGGCCTGTGCCGCCGCCGGTGATGCCGTCGTTGCCAAGATCGGAATAGTTGACAAAGCCCATTGGGCCATTGCCAAGTTGTGCCACGGCCATCGCCGTGCTACAGATGAGGAGCGTGATGCTTGCGAAAAGGGTTTTCATGACAGTGTGCGTTTAAGAAAAAGGTCTGAAAGAAGAGTTTGCGCTGCAAATATAGCGAATAATCTGATAACGTGCAAGAAAAATGGATGAAAATGTGTGGATTTATTCGTTTTTTAGGGAAAATATGGAGATTGTTTGGCAGATTGAGAAATATTAATTACCTTTGCAGCAAGCATTTTAAGACACACTTGATTTACTTTCTATTTGACTCCTTTTTAACTGTAACACTACTGTCATGTTGAAAAGACTTGTAATAAATGTTTGCCTCTGCCTATGTGCAGTAGTTAGTGCCATTCAATTCGTCGCTTGCAATGACAGGGATGATTATGACATCTATCTCCTTGTCGGTCAGTCGAATTGTGCAGGACGAGGTTATTTTCTTCCCGAGGATACGTTGAACGTTCTCGAGGGTGTTTGGCTGCTGAATGATGAACTTGTACCAGAGCCAGCTGTAGCTCCTCTCAATCGATACAGCAACATCCGCAAGGACATTAGCATGCAGATGATTGGCCCAGGTGTGGGTTTCGGTCCTGCCATCTATCAGAAGACAGGGCGTAAGGTTTTGCTGGTGCAGAATGCGCGTGGAGGCAGTGCCCTCAAGTCATGGCAGGTGGGAGGAGATGGTGTGGTGTCGTATCTCGATTCGGCACTGGTAAGGGCTGTCCCTGCATTGAAGTATGGTAAGTTGAAAGGCATTGTTTGGCACCAGGGGGAGACGGATATCACGAATGGAACGGCAGGGGATATCTATGTGGATCGATTCTCGAAGATGATTGCTGCACTCAGAAATGGTCTGGGCGTGGGTGACGAAGTGCCTGTCGTCGTGGGCGAAGTGGGACAATGGGCGTGGGAGGATTCAGCCAAAATTGAGGCATTCAATCACGGCACCCTCGATCGCCTTACCCGCGAAGTCCCAAATTGCCGAAAAGTCACGAGCGACGGATTGGGTTATCGTATGCCCGACAATCCTGGCGATCCTCACTTCAGCCGTGATGCTGCCATCGAACTCGGCAAACGCTATGCTGAGGCAATGTTACAATAAGAACCCACATAATTAATTAGATGTAATAATGCCTTTGATATATGGAGTTTTGGCCATAATAGACTACATCTGTATAAAAATAATAAATGAGAAAGATTGCATTATTCCTATTCCTGTCGCTGGTACTTCTCGGCATCGAGTTGTGCTATGGCACCCCAGCCAGAAAGGACTTCGTAACAAGACGAGGAGAGCCCATCTACATACAATGTGACACGGCCGGTTCCGAAGCTGTGATGAAAACTGCCTTGGAGATGCTGGCACACGATTGTGCCGCTGTGCTCGATGCCGAACTGCGCATCCGTCCCACCCTGGATAGCATCGCTAAGCAAGGATCTTTCATCGTGATAGCTTCCCAAGCACTTGAAGGTTGGGAACATTTCAGCCTGCAAGCTAGGGCAGGGAAACTCTTTCTCGGGGCATCGGACGCACATGGCATGGCCTACGGCCTGCTGGAGTTGTCGCGGATGATGGGCGTTTCTCCCTGGGAATGGTGGGCAGATGCCACCCCCAGGAAACGGGATGAGCTTCGCATCGCCGAAGGCACGACAATTTATGAAGCGCCCGATGTGCCATTCCGTGGCATCTTCATCAACGACGAGGATTGGGGACT
This sequence comes from Bacteroidales bacterium, assembly GCA_017561935.1. GTDB lineage: Bacteria > Bacteroidota > Bacteroidia > Bacteroidales > UBA3663 > Liminaster. The sequence goes on from JAFZBE010000047.1 coordinate 93,277, forward strand.
GATGCCGTGGAGCACGCATACCTATGAGCCAACAGATGAGCCTGGACGGATTGGTCCGAAGACCTATGCCCGTGTCTTCGAACTGCTGCTTAGACTGCGCGCCAACACCATCTGGCCTGCCATGCACGAAGTTACGGTGCCTTTCTTCCTCGTGCCCGGCAATCGTGAGACGGCAGCACGTTACGGCATCTATATGGGCGGCAGTCATTGCGAGCCGATGGCCTGCAGTGCAGCAGGAGAGTGGAGGCGAAGAGGCATTGGAGACTATGACTATGTGCACAATGCGAATGAAGTTTATCGCTTCTGGGAGGACCGTGTGCGGGAGGTGAAGGACCAGGAGATATTATACACCATTGGTATGCGCGGTGTGCATGACGGCGCCATGCAGGGGGCAAAGACAGTCGAGGAGCAGAAGGAAGTCCTGACCAGGGTTTTCGAGGACCAGCGAAAACTGCTGGCACAGTATGTCAATAAGGACGTGAGCCAGGTTCCTCAGGTGTTTATCCCGTACAAGGAGGTGCTCGATGTCTATAATGCGGGACTGGTGGTGCCTGACGACGTTTGCCTGATGTGGTGTGACGACAATTATGGATATATCCGTCATTTCCCGACCGAGGCAGAGGCTGCACGAGCAGGAGGCAACGGTATCTATTACCACGTTTCTTATTGGGGACGTCCGCACGACTATCTTTGGCTTGGAACCTTCAGCCCAGGTCTGCTTTATCAGCAGATGAGGCTGGCCTACGACAAAGGCATCCGAAAGATATGGATTCTCAATGTGGGCGACATCAAGCCGGCAGAATATCAGACAGAGCTCTTCATGGACATGGCCTGGAACATCGATAAGGTAAACAAGATGGGCGTAAAGGCCCACGAAAGGCAGTTCTATGCCCGTGAGTTCGGTGAAGTCTTGGCTCATGAGATACAGCTCGTGATGGAGGAGTCGTATCGGTTGGCGTTTGTCCGCAAACCGGAATTCATGGGAAATACGCGGACGGAGGAGGCTGATAGGCAGTATTGGAGCACAGTATGCGACCTGCCTTGGAGCAAGAACTACATTGATCTGCGACTGGCCGATTATCGGGCGCTCTCAGACAGGGCTGAAGAAATCGAACAAAGGATTCCTGCCGACCGAAAAGATGCCTTCTTCCAGCTGGTGAAGTATCCCGTTCAGGCGGCCGACCAGATGAACCGGAAGATTCTGTATGGACAGTATGCGCGTCATGGCATGATGTCGTGGGAACAGAGCGATGCTGCCTACGACAGTATATCGCGCCTTACGCGCGTGTATAACACGGGTATATATAATGAGGGGAAGTGGAACAAGATGATGGACTTCAAGCCACGTTCACTGAGCGTCTTCGACCAAGTATCGCATTCGACGACAGATGCGCCTTTGGCTGAGGACATGGTTTGTCGGAAGAAATGGAACGGAACTGATGGCAAGGGTATTTTTATCGCATGCGAAGGACTAGGATATGAAGGACGTGCTATCCAACTGCGTCCTAATGAGACGGTGAGCTTTGTGTTTATTAGTGATGAGGAGCTGGATTCGGTGACTGTTGAACTACACTTGTTGCCAACTCATCCGGTGGATGGAGAACATTTGTCGTTGGAAGTGGCGATAGACAAACAGAAAGCGGTTACTGTGGACTACCTCACAAAGGGGCGCAGCGAGGAGTGGAAGGAGAATGTCTTGAACAACCAGGCCGTAAAGACGCTTACTTATGCCATCAAACGTGGGAAAAAGCATACTTTGAAGTTCAAAACTCCTTACGAAGGCATCGTGGTGGATCAGATTTTCATACGATAATTGCTTACACATTATTTAAAATAGAGTGCACTTCACTTTCATTTTTCAGGGAAGAGTGCTCTTCTTGTGTCTATTTTCCAATTTCGAACGTTTATTTTGTCAATCGAAACTATCATTTTTGCCCAAAACGGGGGCGCTTGAGCAACCGATTGCACGATTTTGGTTGTTTTTTGATTGAGTGAACGAAAAACCCCCTACCTTTGCAGCGTCAAAAGACAAAAGAAACTACAAAAAAGAAACAAAACTACTTTTATCGCGTTAATTAATTGCTTTTTATTTTAACAATTAAAAAAATTATTAAAGGTATGAAAAATCTTTTTATTTCAATGGGTGCCACAATGGCAGTGTATCTGCTGCTGACTTGGCTGTTTTTATCAATTGTGTTCTAATTGAGTCACTTTATTTACTATTTACTATTATTGTTTAACTTATTTAAGGTATTAGAAATTAATTATGAAAAAGATGATTATCGCAGTTGCAGCCATCATGATGGCCGCTGCAAACATAATTGCTCAGGAGAAGGTTGAAACTGTAAACAACGTAACTCCTATCAGCTACGATTTCAATATAAATATGCGTTCTTTGTCACGTTATCTGGACCTCACTCAGGAGCAGATAGAGGTGATGGAGTATGCTTCGGAGAACTTTGGTTATTCGATCAAGCGTTTGGAGCGCACAAAGGAGGAGAAGCGAGGCGCTCGTATGCAGAAAGCGCTTAACATCAACCTCGCATACGCCCACAAGTTCCTTGATGACAAGCAGTATCGCAAGTACCTTGCTCTGATGAACAACTCGCTGAAGAACAAGGGCCTGGATACCCTGCTCAAGGAGGAATCGCTTGCCAGCAAGTAAGCAATCAAGTGTCTCTTAATTAGTAAACACAAATTTATATTGAAGAAGCGCCCCAGTGTTCCGTTAGGAATGCCGGGGCGCTGTTCGTTAGCACTTGCTTTCGGGTTTAGGTGGTAGATCGATGTGATCAATGGACATCGATGCCATCGAAATAGATTTCGGTGATGGCTGTGTCGTCGTACTTCGTCCCGGGATAGACATCGAGGATAGTGAATCGGATACGGATGGGCTCAGAGCCTGGCTCGGTGCCTTCCTTACGGTTCCAGCCGATTTCTCCCACGTCGAAATACTGATCGGCATAGACGTCGTCGAGATGCAACGTGGTGAACTTCTGATCGTTGATGGTGACCTCCAATTTCTTGACACGGCCGTTCTGCTCCCATGCCTGACGGGTGCGGTAATATCCGTTGCAGACAATTATCGTGGTGATGCGCGGATTGTTGGCGGGAACCTGATATTCGATCCACTCTCCAATGCCATTGCCGGCTTTGCCCTCTACCCATGCGGTCTCGTAGCTGAGGTCGGCGGCATTGTTGGCATCGTAGCTGAACTGGCCTTGGGATCGAAGGGTGGTCGAAGCAAAGACGGTGTCGTACTGGCAGCCACAATAGAAGCTGCAGCCACCGCCGAGGATGTCGTAGATGTCGGCAAGGGTGTCGTCGTATTCGACAGCTTCGAGCTGCTCTTGCGTGATTTCGCCAGCCTCATATTTCGCGCACATCTTCTCGTAATTCGCCGCACGGTCGTTGAATTCCTGAATAGCCTTGGGTGAGAAGTCGTGGAATTCGCCTTTGGTGGGATAGAGGTCCTTATCGACAGGCGTGGTGATGGTACTGATGTCTTGGGCCTTGAGTAAGGCGACATTCGTCATCATGAGGAGTGCAGAAAGGAAAACCTTCTTCATGGGAACAATGTTTTAAGTTTCGTTGATGGTGATGAAGCGTAAGCCGCTTCTAATTTCGAGGGCAAAGATAGGGTATTTTTTGCATGTTTGCAACTTTTATGACAAAAATCTGTAAAAATCCGAACTCATGCTTGTCATTTTTGTGTATTGTGCTATCGGCGAGACCCCTTTTTTGACCAGAAGACGAAGAAAAATCCTCATGTCAAGACGTGGAAAAACTGCTGGGGAAATGGGGCGAAAAAGCCGTGCTTTTAAACTCAATTTGAACGAGTTAGCGTGTCCTGAATTTGGGCATTTTGGCGATTTCACCCTCAAAAATTGCCATGTGGATATGCCGAATATGCCGAAAAGTGAAAAAGTTTTAAAGAAATTGATGCGCAATCCATTGTTATTTAAATAATATTTTATACCTTTGCACCCGCTAAATCGCACGCGAGGGCTATGAGAGCCCGAGGTGAACGGATTTTGCATGAGAGTTAAACAAACAAATTATCGTCTAAAAGTAAAAACAAAATGCCTACTATTCAACAGTTAGTAAGAAAAGGTCGCGTAGTTCTGGAAGACAAGAGCAAGTCACCGGCCCTGGCATCATGCCCACAGCGTCGTGGCGTTTGTACTCGTGTTTACACCACTACTCCTAAGAAACCTAATTCTGCTATGCGTAAGGTGGCACGTGTGCGTTTGACTAACGGCAAGGAAGTAAATGCCTACATCCCAGGCGAGGGTCACAACCTTCAGGAGCACTCCATCGTCATGGTACGTGGCGGTCGTGTGAAGGACCTTCCAGGTGTACGTTATCACATTGTGCGCGGCACGTTGGATACTGCTGGCGTAAATGGTCGCACACAGCGTCGTTCGAAGTACGGTGCCAAGCGTCCTAAGGCTGGTGCAGCTCCAAAGAAGAAGTAATCTGCGCAGAGAGAAAACAAGTTTCAAACCTTTTACACAAGTTGGTAAAGGCTCTTAAAGGTTGAGTAATCCCGCCCGCATAAACCCAGTGATGGACCAAGCGTGATAGGCAAGGATGAAGATTCCCAGCAAGAGAAACAACCAAACATTAAACAATCAAAACAAAATGAGAAAAGCAAAGCCGAAGAAGAGAGTTGTCCTTCCGGATCCTGTCTTCAGCGAAGTTAAGGTAACCAAGTTCGTCAACCATCTGATGTATGATGGCAAGAAGAGCATTGCGTTCACTATTTTCTACACCGCAATGGAAATCGTCGGCAAGAAGATGGCCGAGAAGGAGGGCATCAGCGCCCTTGAGGTGTGGAAGAAGGCTCTCGACAACATCACCCCACTCGTCGAGGTTAAGTCAACACGTATCGGTGGTGCCACCTATCAGGTTCCTACTGAGATCCGTCCCGACCGTAAGGAGTCGATCTCGATGAAGAACATGATCATCTACAGTCGCAAGCGTGGTGGCAAGACCATGGCTGATAAGCTCGCCGCCGAGATCATGGATGCTTACAACGAGCAGGGTGGCGCATTCAAGCGCAAGGAGGATATGCACAAGATGGCTGAGGCCAACCGTGCATTCGCCCACTTCAAGTTCTAAACAGAGCCTTCATACATATTTTATTTTTATTATATAATATGGCAAATCCAAAAGACGCTGCATTGAAGTACACGCGTAACTTCGGCATCATGGCCCACATCGATGCCGGCAAGACCACTACTTCAGAGCGCATTCTTTTCTACACCGGCAAGACTCACAAGATAGGTGAGACGCACGACGGTTCTGCCACCATGGACTGGATGGCCCAGGAGCAGGAGCGCGGCATCACAATCACCTCGGCTGCCACTACTGCCTACTGGAACTTTCAAGGAGAAAAATATAAGTTCAACCTGATTGACACTCCAGGCCACGTTGATTTCACCGTTGAAGTGGAGCGTTCGCTCCGCATCCTCGATGGAGCTGTGGCAACTTACTGCGCTGTAGGTGGCGTTGAGCCTCAGTCGGAGACCGTTTGGCGTCAGGCCGAGAAGTACAATGTGCCTCGTATCGCCTACGTCAACAAGATGGACCGTTCGGGTGCTAACTTCCTGGACGTTGTCGATCAGATGCACGAGATGCTTGGTGCCAATGCTTTGGCAGTCCAGCTCCCCATCGGTTCGGAAGAGACCTTCAAGGGCATCATTGACCTTGTTGAAATGAAGGCCATCTACTGGCACGATGAGACGATGGGTGCCGAGTATGAGGTTGACGAGATCCCAGCCGACCTCGTTGCCGAGGCTCAGGAATACCGCGACAAGATCGTGGAGCAGGTAGCCAACTATGACGACGCCCTCATGGAGAAGTACTTCGAGGATCCCGCTTCGATTACCAAGGAGGAGATCTATGCAGCACTTCGCAAGATGACCATTGCTCAGGAAGTGTTCCCAGTACTCTGCGGTTCGTCGTTCAAGAACAAGGGTGTTCAGCCACTCCTTGATGCCGTGGTTCGTTATCTGCCTTCGCCAGTCGATACTCCAGCTATCGTAGGACATGATGCGAAGGATCCCGAGAAGGAGATCGAGCGTCATCCCAGCTATGACGAGCCGATGTCGGCCCTCGCATTCAAGATCGCTACCGACCCATACGTAGGCCGTCTGTGCTATTTCCGCGTATATTCGGGCACCATTGAGGCTGGCTCGTACGTTTACAATCCGCGTTCGAACAAGCGTGAGCGTATCAGCCGTCTGTTCCAGATGCACTCCAACCACCAGAATCCCATGGAGGAGATCGGTTGCGGCGACATCGGAGCAGGTGTAGGCTTCAAGGACATCCGTACGGGTGATACCCTTTGCGACGAGAACAATCCTGTAGTGCTTGAGTCGATGGAGTTCCCCGATCCAGTGATCGGCATCGCTGTTGAGCCCAAGTCGCAGAAGGATCTTGACAAGCTCGGCATTGGCCTCGCCAAGCTGGCTGAGGAGGATCCGACCTTCACCGTCAAGACCAACGAGGATACGGGACAGACCGTCATCTCGGGCATGGGTGAGCTTCACCTCGACATCATCATCGATCGTCTGAAGCGCGAGTTCAAGGTTGAATGCAACCAGGGTCGTCCACAGGTATCGTACAAAGAGTCGATCAAGGGCATCGTTACCCGTCATCGCGAGGTTTACAAGAAGCAGTCGGGTGGCCGTGGCAAGTTCGCAGACATCATCGTTACCGTTGGCCCAGCCGACGAGGGCGTTACCGGACTTCAATTCGAGAGCATCGTCAAGGGTGGTAATGTGCCTGCCGAGTTTATCCCATCGGTACAGAAGGGCTTCACAGCAGCCATGAAGTCGGGCGTTTTGGCCGGTTTCCCCGTTGACTCGCTGAAAGTCACCCTTGAGGACGGTAGTTTCCATCCCGTCGATTCCGATCAGCTCTCGTTCGAACTTGCTGCTAATTTCGCCTTCAAGGCATGCTGCGAGAAGGCTCAGCCCATCCTCCTCGAACCTATCATGAAGGTGGAGGTAGTTACTCCTGAGGAGTCAATGGGTGACGTCATCTCTGACCTCAACAAGCGTCGTGGTCAGGTGGAGGGCATGGACAGCACCCGTTCAGGTGCACGTGTCGTTAAGGCCTTCGTCCCACTCGCTGAGATGTTCGGATATGTAACAGACCTTCGTACCATCACTTCCGGTCGTGCAAGCTCCACGATGGAGTTCCACCACTATGCCGAGGTAGATAAGGGCAATGCCCGCAAGGTACTCGAGGAGTGCGGCGGACGCGCTGACCTCATCAAGTAATCAAGGTCGTAAAGATCAATTATTAATTAACGTAAATTCTTAAAACCAAATATGGATCAGAAAATTCGTATTAAGTTGAAGTCTTTCGACCACATGCTCGTTGACAAGTCAGCTGAGAAGATCGTAAAGACCGTGAAGTCAACAGGTGCCAAGGTAAACGGCCCTATTCCGTTGCCAACCTTGAAGCGCATCTTTACTGTTAACCGCTCGACCTTCGTGAACAAGAAGAGCCGTGAGCAGTTCCAGCTCTGCGCCTACAAGCGTCTCATTGACATCGTGTCGGCTACTCCACGCACCGTGGAGGCTCTGATGAAGATCGAGCTGCCTTCAGGTGTTGAGGTTGAGATCAAGGTATAATCACTACAACTGTATCGGGTAGGGGGAGGTGACCCCTCCCTCCACCTTCTAAACCGGGATAGACCCTGGAAAGGGGAAATTTCGGCCCTAAATTATCGAAATACAAATCATTTTTTATATTATTAACCGCCTGTGGAACGTTTTCGGAACGAAGGCATTCCCGCCAGGCACAACAAGTAACTGAAATATGCCAGGATTATTAGGCAAGAAAGTCGGAATGACTTCCGTCTTCAGTGCTGATGGCAAGAACGTGCCATGCACTGTTATTGAAGTAGGTCCTTGTGTTGTGACTCAGATCAAGACGATCGAGAAGGATGGTTATGAAGCTGTACAGGTCGGCTTCGAGGAGACCACTGAGAAGCATGTCTCCAAGCCAGTGATGGGTCACCTCAAGAAAGCAGGTGTTGCTCCAATGAAGCACCTTGCAGAGTTTAAGGGTTACGAGAAGCAGTATCAGCTCGGTGATGTGATCACCGTTGGCGATCTCTTCGGTGACGTCGAATTCGTAGATGTTGTCGGCACCTCCAAGGGTCACGGCTTCCAGGGCGTTGTGAAGCGTCATGGTTTCGGTGGCGTAGGTCAGACTACACACGGTCAGGACGATCGTCTGCGTAAGCCAGGTTCTATCGGCGCATGCTCCTATCCAGCACGCGTGTTCAAGGGTCTCCGTATGGGTGGCCAGATGGGTAATGTACAGGTGACTGTACAGAATCTCCAGGTGTTGAAGGTTATTCCTGAGCACAACCTCCTCCTCGTGAAGGGCAGCGTGCCAGGAGCAAAGGGTTCACTTTTAACGATTGAGAAGTAATGGAACTGAAAGTATTGAACAAGGAAGGTAAGGAAACCGGTCGTACCGTTGTCCTCAACGATGAGGTTTTTGGCATTGAGCCCAACAACCATGTAATCTACCTCGCTGTTAAGCAGTTCCTTGCTGACCAGCGTCAGGGTACCCACAAGTCAAAGGAGCGTAGCGAAGTCAGCGGTTCGACCCGCAAGCTCGGTCGCCAGAAGGGCGGCGGCGGTGCACGTCGTGGTGACATCAACTCGCCAGTGCTCGTCGGTGGTGGTCGTGTCTTCGGCCCAAAGCCCCGCGATTACAGCTTCAAGCTCAACAAAAAAGTGAAGGCTCTCGCTCGTAAGAGCGCCCTCTCAACCAAGGCTGCAGAGAACGCAATTGTCGTAATTGAGGACGTTAAATTGGAAACTCCATCTACCAAAGCAATTGCTAACATCGTTAAAAATCTGCAGGTTGCAGAAAAAAAGGTCGCATTTATTTGCACAAGTGAAAATAAAAACGTACTTTTGTCTGCTCGAAACCTCAAGAAAGTCAGCGTCCTGCCAGCAGATTCACTCAACACCTATAGCGTGATGAACTGCGGCACACTCGTGATTTCAGAGAGCGCTGTTGAAACAGTTAACAACCTCTAAAGCAAGTAACAGACATGGCAATTCTGATTAAACCCATCGTAACTGAGAAGATGACGAAGATCACAGACAAGTCATCTGAAGCTCGCAAGAAGAAGGATGGTAGCGCTCCTGTTAACGTCGTTTACGGTTTCTATGTTGACACCAAAGCCAACAAGATTCAGATTAAGCAGGCTGTAGAAGAGAAGTTCGGAGTGACTGTTGAGTCGGTGAACACCATCAACTACCCCGGCAAGGTCAAGAGCCGCTACACCAAGAAGGGTCTGCAGGTCGGCAAGACTGCCGCTTACAAGAAGGCCTATGTGACCCTCAAGGATGGCGATACGATTGATTTCTACGCTAACATCAACTAAGTAACTATATTCACTAACTTCGGCCGCCCTCCGGGCGCAGCAAAGTTGTTCGAAAGCCCATCGCGATACGTCGGATGGTAACTCGGAACTTCAGCAATTGCGTTCTGCGACGGCCGAGAATGCTAAAACAAACAATGGCAATCCGCAAATTCAAGCCCACAACTCCGGGCCAGAGAGGCAAAGCTATTAGCGCATTCGATGAGATTACCGCTAAGAAGCCCGAAAAGTCTCTCACAGTCGGTAAGACCAAGACTGGCGGACGCAATAACCAGGGCCGCCTCACCATGCGTTACATCGGTGGTGGTCACAAGCAGTCTTACCGTATCATCGATTTCAAGCGCAACAAGGATGGCGTACCGGCTGTAGTCAAGTCTATCGAGTACGATCCTAACCGCAGCGCTAACATCGCCCTTCTCTACTATGTAGATGGCGAAAAGCGTTACATCCTCGCACCTAACGGCCTCAAGGTAGGCGCTCATGTTGAATCAGGTGCTGAGGCTCTTCCAGAAGTTGGCAACGCACTTACGCTTAAGGACATTCCAGTAGGTACAGTCATTCACAACATCGAGCTCCGCCCGGGACAGGGTGCCGCCCTTGTTCGTTCTGCTGGTAACTTCGCTCAGCTTACTTCAAAAGAAGGTGACTATGCTATCATCAAGCTTCCTTCAGGCGAAACCCGCAAGATCCTTGCCACCTGCAAGGCAACCATCGGTTCGGTAGGCAACTCTGACCACGCACTCGAGAAGAGTGGTAAGGCAGGTCGCTCTCGCTGGTTGGGCCGTCGTCCACACAACCGTGGCGTCGTAATGAACCCAGTCGATCACCCGATGGGTGGTGGCGAAGGTCGTCAGTCTGGTGGTCACCCACGTTCTCGTAAGGGTCTCTACGCTAAGGGTCTGAAGACACGCTCACCAAAGAAGCAGTCTTCGAAGTACATCATCGAGAGAGCTAATAAGAAGTAATTTTGAAGTAACACATTATTTAATATAATAATATGAGTCGTTCCTTAAAAAAAGGCCCGTTTATTAGCGTTAAGCTCGAGAAGAAGATCCTTGCCATGAATGAGTCCGGCAAGAAGGCTGTAGTAAAGACTTGGTCTCGTGCTACCACGATCTCTCCTGATTTCGTTGGTCACACCATCGCTGTTCACAACGGTAACAAATTCGTTCCAGTATATGTAACTGAGAACATGGTAGGTCACAAGCTCGGTGAGTTCTCAATGACTCGCACATTCCGTGGCCACTCTGGTAATCGCAAGTAATATAGGGTCTTACTAAAACAATTCAAGAACAATGGCTAATAGAAAACAAAACTCTGCCAATAAGCTGAAGGAAGCCCGTAAGAACACCTATTTTGCTAAGTATAACAACATCCCAACCTCTCCACGCAAGATGCGTCTCGTAGCTGATATGGTACGCGGCATGGAGGCTTTCAAGGCTTTGGGTGTCCTTCACTTCTCCAACAAGGAGGCTGCTGCCCGTGTTGAGCTTCTTTTGAAGTCCGCTATTGCTAACTGGGAGGCCAAGACTGGTCAAAAGGCTGAGGCCGGCCAGCTCAAGGTGAGTGAAATCTTCGTTGACGAAGGTGTCACCATCAAGCGCCTTCGCCCTGCACCCCAGGGTCGTGCCTACCGCGTTCGCAAGCGCTCTAACCACGTGACTCTTTACGTAGATACAATTAACAAAGAAGCTTAATATTCTCTAACATGGGACAGAAAATTTCTCCAATTTCAAATCGTCTGGGCATCATCCGTGGTTGGGATTCCAACTGGTTTGCTTCTAAGAACTGTGGTGATACCATCGTAGAGGATGCTAAGATTCGCAAGTATCTCAATGCACGTCTTGCAAAGGCAAGCCTTTCCCGCATTGTGATTGAACGTACACTCAAGCTCGTCACCATCACTATCTGCACTGCCCGTCCGGGAATCATCATCGGCAAGGCTGGCAGCGAAGTGGATAAGTTGAAGGAGGAGCTGAAGTCTATAACTGATAAGGATGTTCAGATCAACATCTACGAGATCAAGAAGCCTGAAGTTGATGCCGCAATCGTAGCAAACAACATCGCACGCCAGGTAGAGGGTAAGGTTGCTTACCGTCGTGCCGTCAAGATGGCTATCCAGTCGGCCATGCGTGTAGGTGCTGAGGGCATTAAGGTTCAGTGTTCGGGTCGTCTCAATGGCGCTGAAATGTCGCGCAAGGAGATGTACAAGGAGGGTCGTACCCCACTTCACACTTTCCGTGCAGACATCGACTACGCACTGGCTGAGGCTATCACCAAGGTAGGTGTGATCGGCATCAAGGTATGGATCTGCCGCGGTGAAGTCTATGGCAAGAAGGATCTTGCTCCAAACTTCGCCAAGCAGAAGGAAACTGGACGTCCACAGGGCGAAGCCCGTGGCGAGCGTCGTGGTCGCCGTGATGGCGAGCGTCGTGGCGGTTTCCGTAACAAAAAATAAATAATAACGATTTAGAAGCTTTAAAACAATGTTACAGCCGAAAAGAACTAAATACCGTCGTCAGCAGAAGAACAACCTCAAGGGCAACGCCCAGAGAGGTAATCAGTTGGCGTTCGGTTCATTCGGAATCAAGACGCTTGAGAATAAGTGGATCAATTCGCGTCAACTTGAAGCCGCTCGTGTCGCTATCACCCGTTATATGCAGCGTGAAGGCCAGCTCTGGTGCCGCGTGTTCCCCGACAAGCCTTATACTCGCAAGCCTGCCGATGTCCGAATGGGTAAAGGTAAGGGTGATCCGGAAGGCTGGGTAGCTGATTGCAACCCCGGTCGTATCCTCTTTGAGATTGATGGTGTGCCTTTCGAGGTAGCTAAGGAGGCTCTCCGCCTTGGTGCCCAGAAGCTCCCTGTCCAGACCAAGTTTGTCGTTCGTCGCGACTATGATCCAGAACTTGTCGTTCTCTAAAACAAACAACCACTACAATGAAGACTTCAGAACTTAAGAATCTTACAACTGAGGAACTGCAAGGTCGTATTGCTGAGACGAAGGCAAAGCTGGAATCACTTGAGTTCAACCATGCCATTGCCCCTCTGGACAATCCTATGGTAATCCGCACTACCCGTCGTGATGTCGCCCGTATGCTGACGGAACTCAACAACCGCACTGCCGCTGCTCAGGTTGAATAAGCATCCTCACAACTCAATTTTATTTTAGAACAGATTTTTTCAATGGAAACAAGAAATCTTAGAAAAACTAGAATGGGCATCGTCTCCAGCGATAAGATGGACAAGACCATCACCGTTACTGTGAAGTACAAGGAGAAGCACCCAATCTATGGTAAGTTTGTCAACAAGACAAAGAAATACCACGCTCATGACGAAAAGAATGAGGCCCAGGTAGGCGATCGCGTCCTCCTGATGGAAACTCGTCCGCTGAGCAAGACAAAGCGTTGGCGTTTAGTAGAAATCCTCGAAAAGGCTAAGTAAATATTATGATACAGACTGAATCTAGACTTAAGATCGCCGATAACTCCGGTGGTAAAGAGTGCCTCTGCATCCGCGTGCTGGGTGGCACTGGTCGCCGATATGCATCTGTAGGTGATATTATCGTAGTGACTGTGAAGAGTGTTGTTCCTTCTAGCGACATGAAGAAGGGTACCGTCAGCAAGGCCATTATCGTACGTACCAAGAAGGAGGTTCGCCGTCCTGATGGTTCCTATATCCGCTTTGATGACAACGCCTGTGTTCTTTTGAACAACGCTGGTGATATGCGTGGATCACGTATTTTCGGCCCTGTTGCCCGTGAGCTCCGTGCTGCTAACATGAAGATTGTTTCACTTGCACCTGAAGTGCTCTAATAACGTAAATGCAGATATGAATACATTGAACGTAAAGAAGGGTGACCTCGTAGTTGTTAACTCAGGTGAGCACCAGCACAAGACCGGTAAGGTCCTTTCGGTGAATGTTGAGAAGAAGACTGCTATCGTCGAAGGTATCAACATCGTGAAGAAGAGCACCAAGCCAAATGCAAAGTATCCTCAGGGCGGCATCATTGAGAAGGAGGCTCCTATCCATGTCTCCAAGCTCAATCGCATCAATGAGAATGGCAAGGCCATCCGTTCGACCGGAAAGGTCACCAACATTAAAATCAACAAGTAATTAAGGAGGTCTAAATAATGGCAAATACTGCATCACTTAAGCAATATTACAAAGAGACCATCGTTCCTGCACTCACCAAGCAGTTTGGTTACACCACTGTTATGCAGGTGCCCCGTCTCGAGAAGATTGTCATCAACGAGGGCCTCGGTATGGCTGTTGCTGACAAGAAGATCATTGAAACTGCTATCGCCGAACTTACCGCCATCACTGGCCAGAAGGCTGTCCAGACTCTTTCGAAGAAGGACATCGCCCAGTTCAAGGTTCGTAAGCAGATGCCTATCGGTGTTCGCGTCACCCTTCGTCATCAGATGATGTACGAGTTCCTCGAGCGTCTGATTCGTGTGGCTCTCCCACGTATCCGTGACTTCAACGGTATCGAGTCCAAGCTTGATGGTCGTGGCAACTATACTCTCGGTATCACCGAGCAGATTATTTTCCCTGAAATCAACATCGACAGCATTCAGCGCCTGCTTGGTATGAACATCACTTTCGTGACTTCTGCCAGGACTGATGAGGAGGGCTATGCTCTGCTGAAGGAGTTCGGTCTTCCATTCAAGAACGCTAAAAAGTAAGATTAAGATATGGCAAAGATTTCAATGGTAGCCCGTGAGGTTAAGCGTCAGGCTCTTGTAAAGAAGTATGCTGCCAAGCGTGCAGAACTCAAGAAGCGTGCTGCTGCCGGTGACTATGAGGCCGTTCAGGAGCTTCAAGCTCTTCCAAAGAATGCTTCTCCAGTTCGCCTTCACAACCGTTGCAAGGTGACTGGCCGTCCAAAGGGATATATGCGTCAGTTCGGTCTTTCTCGTATCCAGTTTCGTGAGATGGCTTCTGCCGGTCTCATCCCTGGTGTCAAGAAGGCTAGCTGGTAATCCGGTGGACCCACACTCTCTCTGATACAATAGAATATCAGCGGGCCTAAAGACCCGCCGATATTTGCGTATATTGTTTTTTTATTAAATATTGTCCGGAGGTTCCGGATCAATTTAACAAACAAAATCAAATGACTGATTCAATTGCAGATTTTTTGACCCGTCTTCGCAACGCCATCGCCGCTAAGCATCGTGTTGTTGAGATTCCAGCGTCAAACTTGAAGAAGGAGATTTGCAAGATCCTCTTCGAGAAGGGTTACATCATGAACTACAAGTTCATCGACGATGGCCCACAGGGTACTATCAAGGTTGCCTTGAAGTATGATCCTGTAAACCACGTGAGTGCTATCAAGAGTCTTACTCGTGTATCCACCCCAGGTCTCCGCAAGTATGTGGGCTATAAGGATTTGCCACGTGTCCTCAATGGACTCGGCATCGCCATCCTTTCCACTTCGCGCGGCGTCATGACCGACAAGGAGGCTGCTGCCCAGAAGGTTGGTGGTGAGGTGCTGTGTTACATCTATTAATGAAAGGAGGTATAAGCTATGTCAAGAATTGGTAAATTGCCTATTACTATTCCTGCAGGTGTAACTGTCACTGTGAAGGATAATGTTGTTACCGTTAAGGGTAAGAACGGCGAGATGAGCCAGGAACTTACTGGCGGTATCCAGCTCGGCATTGAGGATGGTAAGATCGAATTCACCCGTCCGAATGAAGAGAAACAGACCAAGGCTCTGCACGGCCTCTATCGCTCGTTGATCAACAATATGATCATCGGATGCAGCGAAGGTTTCAAGAAGGAGCTTCAGCTCGTGGGTGTTGGTTATCGTGCCAGCAACACAGGCAATGTCCTTGAGCTTTCCCTCGGTTATTCTCATGCCATCTACATGGTTCTCCCCAAGGAGGTCAAGCTGACCACCAAGAGTGAGCGTAACCAGAACCCATTGATTACTTTGGAGTCTTGTGATAAGGCACTGCTCGGTCTGATTTGCACCAAGATTCGTTCTTTCCGCAAGCCAGAGCCATACAAGGGCAAGGGTGTCCTCTATGTAGGTGAGGTTGTTCGTCGTAAGTCTGGCAAGTCTGCCGGTGCTAAATAATTAACCTTTTAAATTAGACGATTATGATTACTAAGAAAGAAAGAAGAATTAAGATTAAGCACCGTATTCGCAAGAAGGTTAATGGTACTGCCAGCCGTCCACGTCTGACCGTATTCCGCAGCAACAAGGCTATCTATGCACAGGTTGTCAACGACCTTGAGGGCAAGACCCTTGTATCTGCAGGCTCAAAGGGTATTACCGAGGGCAACAAGACTGAGGTTGCCAAGAAGGTAGGCCTGGCTGTCGCTGAGAAGTGTGCAGCTGCCGGCATCACTGAGGTTGTTTTCGATCGCAATGGTTATCTCTATCATGGCCGCGTACAGGCTTTGGCAGAGGGCGCTCGCGAAGGTGGTCTCAAATTCTAATAAATGACAGATATGATTCGAGTAAAGAATGCCAATGATATCGAGTTGAAGGACCGTTTGGTTGCTATCAATCGTGTTACTAAGGTTACCAAGGGTGGCCGTACCTTTACTTTCGCCGCTATCGTTGTAGTAGGTGATGGCAATGGTATCGTAGGTTACGGTCTTGGTAAGGCAGGCGAAGTTCAGGCTGCCATTGCTAAGGGTGTTGAGTCCGCTAAAAAGAACCTCGTTAAGGTTCCCGTGCTCAAGGGTACTATTCCTCATGAGGTAGCTGCCCGTTTCGGCGGTTCTGAGGTTCTCCTCATTCCCGCTTCCGAGGGTACCGGCATGAAGGCAGGTGGCGCTATGCGTCCTGTTCTTGAGAGTGCTGGTGTAAAGGATGTCCTCTGCAAGTCGAAAGGCTCTTCCAACCCCCACAACCTCGTAAAGGCTACTATTCAGGCTCTCTGCGAGCTTCGTGATGCCAAGATGGTTGCTGAGAATCGCGGTGTTTCACTTGATGTTGTATTCAAAGGTTAATAAATTCCAGGAAAATTATGGCAACAATTAAAGTAAAGGCTATTCGCAGCCGCATCAACTGCCCTAAGACTGAGAAGTTGACCCTTGATGCACTCGGACTGACCCGCATTGGTCTGGTCCGCGAGCTTCCTGACAACGAGTGCACTCGTGGTCAGATTCGCAAGGTCGCTCATCTCGTCGCTCTTGTTGACTAATTAAAAAATCCCCGGGTGGGATATGGCGACAATAGGGAAACCAAGTCATGTCCCCTCCATATCACTAACTTAATATATAAGTGTAAAGAATATGAATTTAAGTAATTTGAAGCCAGCCGCTGGTTCTGTAAAGACCCGTAAGCGTATTGGCCGTGGTGCAGGTTCCGGTCTCGGTGGCACTTCAACCCGTGGTAACAAGGGCGCAAAGCAGCGTTCCGGCTATAAGAAGAAGATCGGTTTCGAAGGTGGTCAGATGCCTATCCAGCGTCGTCTGCCTAAGTTCGGTTTCAAGAACATCAACCATGTTGAGTATAAGGCTATCAACCTTTCTACTCTTGATGCCCTGGCAACTGCCAAGTCGCTCACCAAGATTGATGTTCAGACTCTTCATGAGGCTGGTCTTGTAGCCAAGAAAGATCTTGTTAAGATTCTTGGTAAGGGTGCCCTCAGTGTAGCACTCGAGGTTTCTGCTCACGCTTTCTCAAAGAAGGCTGAGGAGGCTATCGTTGCAGCTGGTGGCACAGTAGTAAAAGTTAACGCATAAACGTCATGAGAATAGTTGAGACATTCAAAAACATTTGGAAGATTGAAGAGCTCCGTACTCGTATCCTTTGGACGCTCGGTCTCGTTGCAATCTATCGTCTAGGTTGCTTCATAGTTCTTCCGGGTATCGATGCCAGTCTGCTCGACGAGCTGCACAATCAGACACGCGGCGGCCTTATGGCACTCCTGGATATGTTCTCTGGTGGAGCATTCTCGAATGCCTCAATCTTCGCTTTGGGTATTATGCCCTACATCTCTGCTTCGATTATCATCCAGCTTCTGACGATGGTGCTCCCATCGCTCCGCAAGCTTTCGATGGAAGGAGAGAGTGGTCGTAACAAGATCAATCAGTACACGCGTCTGCTCACAGTAGTTGTGCTCATTTTCCAGAGCTTCGCTTATCTGACCAACCTTCGTTATCAGATCGGTCCGGCTATTGTTAATCAGGGCTGGTGGTTCAACTTCAGCAGCATCATTATCCTGACAGCAGGCTCAATGTTCGTGATGTGGCTTGGCGAGCGTATCACCGACAAGGGTATTGGCAACGGTATCTCGTTCCTTATCATGATCGGTATCATCGCACGCTTCCCTACTGCAATTTCGCAGGAGTTTGTACAGGCTGCCTCTTCAACCGGCAACCTCGTGCTCTTCCTTCTCGAGATTGTGTTCCTCCTTATCGTGATTGGTATCAGCATTCTCTTGGTACAGGGTACCCGCAAAGTGCCTGTACAGTACGCTAAGCAGATTCGTGGTAACCGTCAGTACGGTGGTGTTCGTCAGTATATCCCTCTCAAGGTGAATGCTGCAGGCGTAATGCCTATCATTTTCGCACAGGCTATCATGTTCATCCCTCTTGTGTTTGCAGGTTTTGCAAGCCAGAACACTGCAAGCTTCTGGTCAAGCTTCTTTGACAATACAACGTTCACTTATAACTTTGTATTTGCAATCTTGATCATTGTCTTCACCTATTTCTACACCGCCATCACAATGAATCCTCAGCAGATGTCGGATGCGATCAAATCTCAGAATGGCTTCATCCCGGGCATCAAGCCTGGCAAGAAGACCACCGAGTTCCTTGACAAGATCATGTCGCGTATCACCCTCCCAGGTTCTATCTTCCTGGCATTTGTGGCTATCCTCCCCTGTTTCGCACGTATCCTCGGCGTTACTCAGGAGTTCTCACAGTTCTTTGGTGGCACGTCACTCCTGATTCTTGTGGGTGTAATCCTCGATACGCTTCAGCAGATTGAGTCGCACCTGATGATGCATCATTATGACGGTCTGATGAAGAATGGCAAGATCAAAGGTCGCACAGGTTCTGTAGCTGCTTATTGATAATCTCGCTATGATATTTCTGAAGACTGACGAAGAAATAGAGCTGATACGACAGGCTAATCAACTGGTTGGACAAACACTTGGCGAAGTCGCCAAGTGGGTCCAGCCAGGTGTTACTACTCTTAAGCTTGACCAGATTGCAGAAGAGTTTATTCGAGATCACGGCGGAGTCCCTGGTTTCAAGGGTTACGATGGATTTCCCGGCACACTCTGCATCGAAGTCAATGACGAGGTAGTACACGGATTCCCCTCCGACTATGAACTTAGGGATGGAGATATCGTTGGATGCGACTGCGGCGCAGTCATCAACGGTTTCAATGGCGACAGCTGTTACACCTTCCCGGTAGGCGAGGTTGATGAGCAGGTGCTCCGCCTGTTGCGTACAACAAAAGAGAGTCTCTATGTCGGCATCGAACAGGCCAAGGTCGGTAATCGCGTGGGCCATATCGGTTATGCTGTGCAGGATTACTGCGAGAAGCGAGGCTATACTGTCGTTCGTGAGCTTACAGGTCATGGCATTGGTCACGGTCTTCATGAGGATCCGGATGTCCCCAACTATGGACGCCGCGGTGTCGGATCGCTTCTCCGTCCGGGGATGTGCATCTGCATCGAGCCGATGATCAACATTGGATCGAGGAATGTCACCATCGACCGCAACGGATGGACGGTGCGTACTCGCGACCACAAGTGGTCGGCTCACTACGAGCATTGTGTCGCAATCCGCGAGGAGAAGACTGAGATCCTTTCCACCTTCGACTATATTCAAGAAGTATTAGGCGATAGATTTATCTAAGTAAAATTTCAAAAAATATTGAATGGCAAAACAAGCAGCAATTGAACAAGATGGTACCATCGTTGAAGCACTTTCGAACGCTATGTTCCGCGTAGAGCTCGAAAATGGACACGAGATTACCGCCCATATTTCTGGCAAGATGCGTATGCATTATATCAAGATCCTGCCAGGTGACAAGGTTCGAGTAGAGATGTCGCCATACGACCTCTCGAAAGGCAGAATTTCTTTCCGCTACAAATAAAAATCTTACGATATGAAAGTAAAAGCATCGCTTAAAAAGCGCACTCCAGATTGCAAAATCGTCCGTCGTCGCGGCGTTTTGTACGTAATTAACAAAAAAAATCCCAAATTTAAGCTACGTCAGGGATAAATTACGTATATTTGCAGGCATTTTTCGCAAAAAACACAACTTATTTAAACTTATATGGCAGTTAGAATTGTAGGCGTAGATCTCCCGCAGAACAAGCGTGGAGAAATCGCGTTGACTTACATCTATGGTATCGGCCGTAGCGCCGCAAATACCATTTTAATGAATGCTGGTGTCGATAAAGACATCAAGGTAAAAGATTGGACTGATTCACAGGCCGCCGCTATTCGTGAGTATATCGGTGCCAACTACAAGGTAGAAGGCGATCTTCGTTCTGAAGTTCAGTTGAACATTAAGCGTCTCATGGATATCGGCTGCTACCGTGGTATCCGTCATCGTCTTGGCTTGCCAGTTCGTGGCCAGAGCACTAAGAACAACGCTCGTACACGTAAGGGTAAGAAGAAGACTGTTGCCAACAAGAAGAAGGCTACAAAGTAATCTGTTAAAGTAGAAGAAAACTATGGCAAAGAAAACAGTTGCAGCTAAAAAGCGTAATGTGAAGGTTAGTGCTAATGGCCAGCTTCACGTACATTCGTCGTTCAACAACGTTATCGTTTCACTCGCTAACAGCGAGGGTCAGGTGATCTCTTGGTCATCTGCCGGTAAGATGGGCTTCAGAGGTTCGAAGAAGAACACTCCATATGCTGCTCAGATGGCAGCTCAGGATTGCGCAAAAATCGCCTACGATCTTGGTCTTCGCAAAGTGAAGGCTTATGTTAAGGGTCCAGGTAATGGTCGTGAGTCGGCTATCCGTACCATCCATGGCGCTGGTATCGAGGTAACTGAGATTATCGACGTAACACCACTTCCACACAACGGTTGCCGCCCACCAAAGCGTCGCAAAGTATAATGTGTGATTATTGTGGTTTTTTAATTAATTTAATGCTTAAATTGTAAAAAAACTATGGCAAGATATACTGGACCTAAAACCCGCATTGCCCGCAAACTTGGCGAGGCTATCTATGGACCAGACAAGGTTCTCGCAAAGAAGAACTACGCCCCTGGTCAGCATGGCCTTAATCGTCGTAAGAAAACTTCCGAGTATGGCACTCAGCTTAAGGAAAAGCAGAAGGCTAAATATACCTATGGTGTGCTCGAATCACAGTTCCGTCGTCTCTTCGAGAAGGCTGAGCGTACTAAGGGCGTTACCGGTGAGGTGCTCCTTCAGCTTCTTGAGAGCCGTCTCGATAACATCGTTTACCGTTTAGGTATCGCTCCAACCCGCGCTGCTGCTCGTCAGCTCGTCCTCCACAAGCATGTAGTCGTTGACGGTAAGGTTGTCAACATCGCATCCTATAGCGTTAAGCCCGGCCAGATCGTTGGCGTACGCGAGCGCTCTAAGGCTCTTGAGGTCGTTGATAACGCCCTTGCTGGCTTCAACCACAGCAAGTATCCATGGCTTGAGTGGGACCAGAATTCACTCAGCGGCAAGTATCTCCACACCCCTGAGCGTGCTGATATCCCTGAGAACATTCAGGAGCAGCTCATTGTCGAATTGTACTCTAAATAATAAATAGTCCATATATGGCGATTTTAGCATTTCAAAGACCCGAAAAGGTTATCATGTTGGAATCTGACCAGTTCTCTGGCAAGTTCGAATTCCGACCTCTGGAACCAGGCTACGGCATTACTGTTGGTAATGCTTTACGCCGAATTCTGCTTTCGTCACTCGAAGGCTTTGCTTTCACCAGTGTTAAAATTTCAGGTGTTGAGCACGAGTTTGCGACCATTCCGGGTGTATTAGAGGATGTTACCAACATCATCTTGAACCTCAAGCAGGTCCGCTTGAAGCAGATCGTCGAAGGAACAGAGAGCGAAACCATCACCGTTAAGGTTAAGAATTCAGAAGTTCTCAAGGCAAGTGATTTGCACATGGGAATGACTGCATTCGACGTCCTTAATCCTGACTTGGTTATCTGCCACATGGACTCTAGTGCAAGTTTTGATATCACATTGACCATCAACAAGGGTCGCGGTTATGTTCCTGGAGAGGAGAACCGCAATCCCAATGCTGAGGTAACTACTATTGCTATCGATTCCATCTTCACACCTATCCGCAACGTGAAGTACACTGTTGAACCCTATCGTGTTGAGCAGCGTACCGACTACGAGAAACTGGTGATTGAGGTGACTACCGATGGCTCAATTCATCCAAAGGATGCATTGCGTGAAGCTGCAAAGATCTTGATCTATCACTTCATGCTCTTCTCCGATGAGAAGATCGCTATTGAGACCACAGAAACTGACACCAACGAGGAATTCGATGAGGAAGTACTCCACATGCGTCAGCTTCTCAAGACCAAGCTCACCGATATGGATCTTTCTGTTCGTGCCCTCAATTGCTTGAAGAGCGCTGAGGTCGAGACCCTTGGCGAGCTGGTTGTATTCAACAAGACCGACCTTCTCAAGTTCCGTAACTTTGGTAAGAAGTCTCTCACCGAGCTTGAGGAGCTCCTCCAGAGTCTCAACCTGTCGTTCGGAATGGATATCACCAAATATAAACTTGATAAAGATTAATTACAACAATGAGACATAATAAGAAATTCAATCACCTTGGACGCACCAAGTCTCATCGTGAGGCTATGCTCGCCAACATGACTGTTTCGTTGATCAGGGCTAAGCGCATCAACACCACAGTTGCCAAGGCTAAGGCACTGCGTGTTTACGCTGAACCAATCATCAATCGCGCTAAGGAGGATACTACCAACAGCCGTCGTATCGTCTTCTCTTACCTCCAGGATAAGGAGGCTGTGAAGGAGCTTTTCGGCGACATCGCAGTGAAGATCGCTAACCGTCCCGGTGGCTATCTGCGCATCCTTAAGCTCGGCCAGAACCGCCTCGGTGACAATGCCGAAATGGCAATGATCGAGTTCGTGGATTACAATGAGAACCTTCTTAAGGACAATGTCGAGAAGAAGGCCAAGACTCGTCGTTCACGTTCGAAGAAGGCTGCTGAGGCTGCTCCCGCTGCCGAACCAGAAGCAAAGGCTGAGTAATCGGTACTTTCGGGCATCATGCCCAAACAATGATAAAGCCCGTACAAGTTCTCTTGTATGGGCTTTAGTTTTCCCATCGAGCACTGGAGACTATTTTTTTTCTAGTTTCTCTAGAGGCTCTAGATATTCTAGATATGCTGGACATAAATTCTATCCGAAAGGATTTCCCTATTATCGAAAGCACGGTCTATGGCAAGCCTCTTGTCTATCTCGACAATGGTGCCACTACCCAGAAACCGCTTTGCGTCATCGATAAGCTTCGCGACGGTTATCTGCATCACAATGCTAATGTGCATCGTGGTGTGCATTTCCTGAGCCAGGATGCCACCGATTTGCATGAAAGTGCTCGTCAACGTGTGCAGCAGTTCCTCAATGCCCGTGAGAGCGCCGAGATCATCTTCACTCGTGGAACCACTGAAAGCATCAATCTTGTGGCTTATTCGTTTGGTGAGGCTTTCATGAACGAGGGCGATGAGGTGATTGTCACCGATATGGAGCATCACTCCAATATCGTCAGTTGGCAGCTGCTTCAGGCACGCAAGGGTATAGTAATCCGTCATGCACGCCTTAATGAACTACAGGAATTGGACTTGGAGCATCTTCAAAGTCTCTTCTCCGAGCGTACCAGGCTGGTTAGCCTGACACACGTGTCAAATGTACTGGGAACCGTCAATCCCGTCAAGAAGATCATTGATTACGCTCATAGCAAGAATGTGCCTGTCCTTGTTGATGGTGCACAGTCGGTTCCACATCTCAAGGTGGATGTTCAAGCCCTCGATTGCGACTTCTTTGTTTTCTCTGGCCATAAGATCTATGGTCCTACAGGTGTAGGTGTGCTCTATGGCAAGCGTGAATGGCTTGACAAGATGCCTCCATATCAGGGAGGTGGCGAGATGATTAAGACGGTGTCGTTCGAAGTCACAACCTTCAACGAACTGCCCTACAAGTTTGAGGCGGGTACGCCAGACTTCATCAGTACTGTGGCTTTGGCAACAGCGCTCGATTATGTCGAGGCTATTGGTCTGGATGATATCATGGAATATGAGCACCAGTTGCTCACGTTCTGTACGGACGAGTTCCACAAGATTCCCGGTATGCGAATTTTCGGCAATGCGCATGAGAAATCAGCAGTGATGAGCTTCCTTGTGGGAGATATTCATCACTATGATATGGGCATGTTGCTTGACAAGCTGGGTATCGCTGTTCGTACGGGTCATCATTGTGCAGAGCCATTGATGCATAGTCTGGGGATACTTGGCACCGTGCGTGCAAGTTTCTCCTTCTATAATACCGAAGAAGAGATAGAGAAGCTCGTAGCGGGCATCCGGCGTGTGTCCAAGATGTTTGGAATGTAATTTGATTCGGCAGATCTCTCCTTCTTGAAGCGCTGATACGAAAAAACGGCATGACCATTGTTGATCGATTGGTCATGCCGTAGTTCGTTAATGACGTTACTTTACCAGATCAGTTTTTCTGCCTGGATCTTTACGCCCTTGCCGATGAGTTGGGAACCAAGTTCCTCGAATCTTCCAGTGTCCCCCGACGTAAGGTACATGGCGCTACCTTCGGTGGAAAGACGAGCCTTCATCTCAGGATGTCGAACGAGATAATCCTTCAAGCTATATGCCACCGGCTTGCCCTGTGGCATCAGGATGATCTCGGGATGGTCAAGCTCCTGGAGTACCGTTTGAATGAGTGATGTAATCAATGGGTAATGTGTGCATCCGAGGATGATAGTGTCAATTTCAGGATCTTGATCAAGAAGTTCCGCCAGGTCATTCTTTACGATGCCGTGCATCTCCTTCATCTTACCCGCCTCGATCATGGGCACCCAGTCGGGACATGCTCGGGAAGTGAGAATGACGGGATTGGGGTTACTGGCTACAATCTTCGAGTTTTCATGCACGTAGAATGACGGCTCCGTGGGCTCTGTCGTGGTGGCATTCCCTTCCACTTGGGAGAAATAGGCGGGATCCTTGGCGATCTCGAGGTCGTATGAATGCGAAGAGACTGTCGCAATAGTTCCGATAAGTCCGATATGTCGGGAATAAGTGAGATGTTCGACTCGTTCCACGGTTGGGCGTATTACTCCCAGCACACGTCGTGTCGGATCGTCGCTCACGGGCAAATCCTTGCGTTGAATGGTTCGCAGAGCTCTTGCCGATGCCGTATTGCAGGCGAGGATAACGAGCGGACAACCCATATCGAACATGCGGAAGACCGCCTGACGCGTAAAGTGATAAACCTTGTCGTAAGGTAGATCACCGTAAGGGGCACGTGCATTGTCGCCCAGGTAGATGTAATCATACTCGGGGAGGACGTGGCGTATTTCTCGGAAGATGGAAAGACCTCCGAAGCCACTATCGAAAATTCCTATTGGGCCTGATTGTTTCTGATTCATGCTGCAAATATAAAGCTTTTTCTCCAATTGTACAAAAAATATATGCTAAATTTTGTTTTTCACTTATTTTTCTTTATCTTTGCCCCATGAAACGCGCACTATTTTACATTCTATCTCTGCTGCTGACAGTATCTGCCATCGCGGCAGACCAGCGTGATTTACAATACCGTCCCGAAGGTCGAGGCTTTGTTTGTGAGAATGGATGGAACCGCTATTCCCGTGCTCTTTATGGGTCGCATGCCAATTGGAGGCTTGAAACCAGCGACCGTCCCCTTTTTGCAACCTATGACAAGGGTAAGGCTTGGAATATCCAGCTCTACCTGCAGGTGGGCGATTGTCTTTATGCCCTTGACTCCACGTCCTATTGCCGCGCATATTATGAAGGTGGTCAGCGTGAGTACGTGGTTCGTGATGAATCGTGGCATGGAGGCGAGCTCCGTGTGTTGGCGATAGCAGGGCATGAAGGTAATAATGCCCTTTGGCAATTCGAGGCAAAAGGTTTCGCCAAGAGTGTTTCGGGCAAAAAAAAGACATTGAAGCTTATCGCCCTTCGAAGACCTATTGCCCAGATGAAGATGAAGCGCAATGGAGATCTGGGAACCGATCCGCGCGAGAATTTCGAGGCATTATTCCCATGCCCCGATTCGCTGCGTCAGCAGTTGGCTTGGGATGCATCGGGAACAACCTATCTGCGCCTTGTCGATAACGACCGCCTTGTTTTGGCCGATTTTCAAGAGGGTGCCCGTCTTTTGCAGGAGGAGAATGTTTTCCATGAGCAATTGATCGGACAATTGAGTTTTGAGACACCCGATCCTCTCATCAACACCCTTGGCCCGACACTGATGGCTGCCGCCGACGGATTGTGGGATGGCTTGACTTGGCAACATGGCTGTATCGGCTGGCGCACACCGCTCGCCGGTTGGCGCGGAGGGTATGTGGGCGATGTGACGGGTTGGTTCGATCGTCAGCTCAGCCATTTCCGTGCATACGCCCGCAGCATGGTCCGCGACATTGAGCCCATCTATCCGCATCCCGTACAGGATACGACCAAAAACCTGGCACGTTCGGCCGAAAAGTGGGGAACGCCGATGTATAGCAACGGCTACATCTGTAAGTTACCTAATGATGACCGAAAGATGAGCCACTATGACATGAACCTGAATTATATCGACGAACTCCTCTGGCATTTCCAGTATGATGCCGACACAGCACTCATGCGCGAGTTCTGGCCCACGCTGAAACTCCACCTTGAGTGGGAGAAACGCAATTGGGATCCCGATGGTGACCATCTCTACGATGGTTATTGCTGCATCTGGGCCAGCGATGCCCTCTATTACAATAGTGGAGCCGTGACCCATGCGTCGGCTTATAACTATCGTGGCAATCTGCTCATCGCACGTATAGCCGAACTTATTGGAGAGGATCCCACTCCTTATCGCGAGGAAGCTGAAGCCATTCTCGATGCCATGAACCATCGCCTATGGCTTCCCGCCGATAATGAGGTTGACGGACATTGGGCAGAGTTTCAGGATTTCATGGGACTGAAGCGCGTTCATGCCGATCCGGCCATCTGGAGCATCTATACCCCCATCGATTGTGGAGCATGTTCGCCTGAACAGGCATATCAGGCGACAAGGTGGGTAGATGCCTGCATTCCGCATATCCCTTTGAATATCTCAAGTTCGGAATATGCAGTCCCAACGGACGGTTTGTTTACTATCAGCACTTCCGACTGGATGCCCTATGCCTGGAGCACCAACAATGTGGCTCATGAGGAAGTGGCCAATATGGCTTTGGCATATTTTATTGCCGGACGTCGCGAGATGGGCTATCGGCTGCTCTATAGCGACTTGCTCGACGAGATGTGCGCTGGTGCCTGTCCCGGCAACTTCGGCCAGATCAGTTATTACGACAAGGCACTCAAGGAGGCTTATCGTGACTTCGGGGACAACGTGGGCATCACATCACGCGCTTTCATGCAGGGGCTTTTCGGTATTCGTCCGGATGCCCTCTACGGTCGCTGCTATCTTCAGCCCGGGTTCCCGCCAGAATGGACTTTTGCCAATGTCAGGACTCCCTATTTCAGTTATCGTTTCCATCGTGAGGATGGAGAAGATATCTACGACATCGAGCAGCACTTCCCACAGACACTACAAGTCATCCTGCGTTTGCCATTGGGCGATGGACGTTTCCTGGAGGTGAAGGGTAATAATGATGGTGTGCAGCGCATCGTCGTGCCCACCAGCACTGTGCCTGCACATGATCAGCCCGCAGCCAAGCCTTATCGTCCTGCACTCGATGAGACTGCACTTGGTTTGGATGATATTACGCCGGTTGCAACTGGCCGCCATGCTTACCTTCAACTGAGCGATTATTACAATGCTTCTGTCGATGATATTTATCGTCAGCAATATCTGTCTCCACGTTCACCTTATACTACGCTTGAAATTCCCTCTCAGGGCATGGGCGACTGGTGCGTGCCGTTGATGACCGCGACGATTGAGGATGATGGTCTTCGCAAGGTTATCACATCGGACAATGTCTTTGATACTGGTCTTGGTCTTAATTTCCGCTTGCCGAAGGAAGGCCTGAATGTGCTTTATACGTCCCTTTGGGACAATTTCCCCAATAGTATGAATATTTCCGTCAAAAAGGAACGCATCGATGCAGGGGCGGGCAGCTTGGATAGAGGAACAAGGTTTTCTTACGCTTACCTTCTCCTCGCAGGCAGCACCAACAACATGCAAAGCCGCATCGACAACGGACTTGTCATTGCAAACTATACGGATGGTAACGCTGATACATTGCATTTGACGAATCCTTATAACTGGTGTCCGATTGAGCAAGACTATTATTTCGATGATCATGCATTCTGGAGTACGAAACAGCATCCTTATCGTGTGCATCTAGGTAGCGGGAAGGTGTCGCGAAATCTTAAAATAGATCTTCAGAATGCCGGTGAGGACAATGGTGCCGTTAATATCCACGTCACCGATTTCGATGCCGACACGCCGATTGCCAAAGGTTTGAGCATCCCCGATGGTGCGGCGCAGCTCCTCAAGATGCCGCTCGATTCGGCGCGACAACTCGAAAGTTTCACGTTGTGTGCGCTCTCTAATGACGTAGTCATTGGATTGATGGCAATTACATTGGAGCAGTAAAAATATCTCGGATAAATGTTAAGTGAAACTGTAAGATTGTAAAAAAAGGGTCGTTGATTGCTTAAAAATCATAATATCAGCGTTCAAAATTTGGGATTTTGAGGATATTTTAGTAAATTTGCGCCCAAATTATATAATAATAACCAATCAATAAACTATCATGATCAAGCAATACAAGTTGCTTAACAACATCCTTGGATGGATTGCTTTTGTGGTGGCAGCATTCACCTACCTCAACACGGTGGAGCCTACTGCATCCTTCTGGGATTGTCCGGAGTTCATCACCTGTGCTGCTAAGGGCGAGGTGGGTCACCCTCCCGGAAATACTTTCTTCAACCTTACTGGACGTTTCTTCGTTAACTTTGCAGGTGGCGATATGGCACAGGCTGGCCTTTGGGTCAACCGTATGTCTGCGCTCTTCTCGGCAGGTGCTATCCTCTTCCTCTTCTGGACGATTACCGCACTCACCAAGAAGGTCGTATGTCGCAACAACAAGACTGCCAACGAAATGACATGGAGCCAGGCCATCACCATCCTTCTCTCCGGTATGGTAGGAGCTCTGGTTTACACTTGGTCCGATACCTTCTGGTTCTCGGCTGTCGAGGCAGAGGTCTATGCCTTCTCGTCATTCATGACGGCTCTGGTATTCTGGTTGATTCTCAAGTGGGAGAGCCGGAGTGCGGGCGTCGAGGGCGATCGCTACATCATCCTTTTGGCCTATATCATCGGCCTTTCCATTGGCGTTCACCTTTTGAACCTCCTCTGCATCCCTGCTATCGTGCTGGTTTATTACTTCAAGAAGAAGCCCAATGCCGAACTCAAGGGAACCCTCGGTGCGTTGATCCTTTCAGTCTTCATCATTGCCTTCATTCTTTATGGCATGATTCCTGGCTTCATCAAACTGGCCGGTCAGATCGAACTCTTTGCTGTCAACACCCTTGGCTGTCCGTTCAACACGGGTACTGTGCTCTACTTCTTCTTCGTGCTGGCACTTCTTGCCTTTGGTGTCTGGAAGAGTTACAAGAAGGATACTTCCGATCGTACCTTGCGTATTCTGCTTGCAGCGGGCGTCGTACTTTGCGGTATGCCTTTCGTCGGTGATGGTTGGCTGCTTGGCATCGTCCTTTCTATTGCCTTCGTTGTCGGTATCTTCGCATGGAAGAAACTGAATGCTCGTCTGGCCAGCAACATTTTGCTGTGCTTGCTTACCATCCTTATCGGTTACTCCACCTTTGCACAGATTATCATCCGTTCATCGGCCCAGTTACCCATGGACCAGAACTCTCCCGACGAGATCTTCTCGTTCACCAAGTACCTGAATCGTGAGCAGTATGGTGAGAATCCACTGTTCTTCGGCCAAACTTTCGCCAGCGATGTGAAGCGCGATTCCAGTGGTGCGCCGATAGTCAAGGAAGGTTCTCCCATCTACACCAAGGTGGTCAAGACCAATCCAGACGATCCCGATAAATATTTCGTGAGCGGTCATAAGGAGACCTACGAATATAATTACACCACATTCTTCCCACGTATGTACTCCAAGCAGGGTAATCACGTGGACGGCTACAAACAGTGGAGCAACTTCAAGGGACAGAAGGTGCGTGTCGATGGCAAGACCATCACCGTTCCTACTTTCGCCGAGAACATTCAGTACTTCCTGAGCTATCAGGTCAACTTCATGTACTGGCGTTACTTCCTTTGGAACTTCTCAGGTCGCCAGAGCGACGTTCAGAGCTACGGCGAGATTGACCGTGGCAACTGGAATACCGGCATCAAGTTCATCGATAAGATTCTGGTGGGCGATCAGGACCACATGCCTGCATCCATTAAGGATAACAAGGGACACAATGTCTATTACATGCTGCCCCTCCTTCTTGGTCTTCTTGGTTTGCTTTGGCAGGCATTCTCGGGACAGAAGGGTATCCAGGGGTTCTGGGTTGTGTTCTTCCTCTTCTTCATGACAGGTTTGGCCATCGTGCTTTACCTCAATCAGACTCCATATCAGCCTCGTGAGCGAGATTACGCTTATGCGGGTTCGTTCTATGCTTTCTCTATCTGGGTGGGTATGGGTGTCGCTGGTTTGGTTGCCATCGTCGAACATCTGACCAAGAAGCAGAGCGCTGTCATTTCAACCATTCTCGGTGTGCTTTGCCTCGGCGTACCGTTCCAGATGGTAGGCCAGAACTGGGACGATCACGATCGTTCGGACCGTTTCACTGCTCGCGATTTCGGCAAGAACTATCTCACCTCTCTCGAGCCCAATGCCATCATCTTTACCAACGGCGACAACGATACCTTCCCGTTGTGGTACAATCAGGATGTTGAGGGTTATCGCACCGATGTGCGTGTCTGCAACCTTTCGTATCTGCAGACCGATTGGTATATCAACCAGATGAAGTCGCAGGCCTACGAGTCCGATCCGCTCCCGATTTCGTTCACACCTGCACAGTATGTGGCCGACAAGCTCAACTATGCTTATGTGAGCGATGAGACCGATGGCCGTGAGGCTTCGTTTGCAGCTGTGATGGACCAGTTCTATAAGGAAAAGCTTCGCAAGTACGATGACGTGCCTATCATTCCTGCCACCAAGATGTACATCGACGTCGATTCGGCTGCTGTGGCCAATTCGCCGGTCATCGATACTCCCGACAAGAGCCTTATTTCGAAGCGTATGCACATCGACCTGTCGAACAAGCGCTACATCACCAAGAACGAGATAGCCGTGCTGTCAATGATTGACAACATCGCACGCGACGGCTGGAAACGTCCGATCTATTTCGCTACCACTGTCGGTTCCGAAATGTACCTCTCGCTCAATCGCTACTTCCGTCTCGTCGGTTTGGCTTATCAGATTGTACCTCTTGAGCATGGTGGTACCAGTTCCTGCGATATCGACAAGACCTACGACAACATGATGAACAAGTTCGTGTGGGGCAACATCCAGGATCCCAACATCTATCTTGACGAGAACAACCGCCGTATGTGCCGCACCCAGCGTATGATGTTCGTCACCATGATCGACGAGCTTCTCGAGCATGGCGATACAGCACGTGCCCTTGCCGCTACCGAATACTGCGACAAGACCATCCCGTCGTGCAACGTGCCTTACGACTATACTGCGCTCACCCTTGCCCAGACCTATTATCTCTGCGACAAGATGGAGGAGGGAAGTCGTATCGTAGGTGATATCCTGGCACAGAACGAAGATTACCTCCAGTGGGTATTCCGTCTTGAGAAGCCCGAGATTCAGGGTGTGGGTCGTACCATCCGTGAGCAGTTGCTTACGATGCGCGATGCCCTTCAGATGGCTCAGGATGCCGGCGATCATCAGTTCGACGAGGAATATACCGAAAAGTTCCATAAGTACTTCGATCTGGCGTACGACAAGTACAAGTTGCTTAAGTAAACCAATAGCGTGTTCATCGAGCAACCACCCACATGGTTTCGTCGTTTGATGTTTCAAGACAGTTTTTGGCGGATTCCTTCTCAGCCAAAATGCGTCTATCTGACATTCGACGACGGTCCTACACCCCAGGTAACCCCTTGGGTGTTGGATGTGCTTGCACGATATGGTATCAAAGCCACCTTTTTCTGTGTCGGTGAAAACGTTGCACGCTATCGTGCCGTCTTCGAACAGGTCAAGGCCTCGGGTCATCGTCTTGGCAATCATACGATGAACCATATCTCGGCGCTTACATACGAGTCGAAAGCTTACCTCGCCAATGTCGAGAAGGCAAACGTGCTCATCCAGTCCGACCTCTTTCGTCCGCCTCATGGATGGCTTCGCTTCGGCCAGGCTTCGCTGCTCCAGAAGAAATATCGCATCATTATGTGGGATGTGGTGCCACGCGACTATTCCAGTCGTCTTAATGCACAGGATGTCATCAACAATGTGAAGAAGTATGTGCGCAATGGTTCCATCATCACGTTCCACGACCAGCCTAAGTCGTGGCGAAATATTCAGGAGGCGCTTCCTGCCTCCATCGAATATCTGATGGAGCAGGGGTATGAATTCCGGATGCTCTAAGTTAAAACAGCGGGCGTGTCAAACTCATTTGGCACGCCCGTTCAGTATCTTCTCCGCTAAAATGAGATCTTCGGGATAGGTAATCTTGATGTTGGTCGTTTCGCCCGCCACCACGTAGATTGGCACGTCGGGAAGATAACGGAAGACGACACCGCAGTCATCCGTAGTGACGAAGTTGGGATCCTTGAGCCCTATCTCATACGCCTTGGCAATGGTCTCCAGCTCGAAACATTGGGGTGTCTGTACGTTGCGCAGCATCGAACGGGGAGTGATACGGCAGATTGCTCCTTCGTCGTTGACTTCCACGATGGTGTCGGTGCATGGTATGGCAACATCGACAGCCTTATAGGTCTTGAGTGCTTCGATGCAATTGGTGATTATGGTATTGGAGACAAGTGGACGAACGGCATCGTGTATCAGCAGGTTTACGTTTGTTTGTCCCCGATAGCAAGCGATGGCAGCCAGCGACGAGTCGTAGCGTTCCTTTCCACCGGGCACGATGTGCTTCACCTTCGGATAGGGGGCCGCAATCTCGCAGATTTGGTCCTTGAAGTCGGCATGGGCCACGATGACAATCTCATCGATGCCTTCATGCTGATGGAAGGCACGGATGGAGTGTTCGAGAATACTGCGTCCGGCTATCTGGATGAATTGCTTGGGTGTCGGACCTCCCATACGGCGGCCACTGCCACCTGCCAATAAAACTGCTGCGTTCATACCGCAAAGATATATTTTTTTCGTTGTCGAAACAAATAAAAAAACGAAATTTTACCCTTTGAGTCATAATTTTCCTGAATATGTGCGGAAATATCAAAAATATTTAGTATTTTTGCACCCTGAAATCTGAGTGTATCAGGTTTTTATTTATAGAATAACAAGATTATGCGTAATATAGCAATCCTCGGCAGTACGGGAAGCATTGGGCGGCAGACCTTGGAGGTTTGTGCCGAACATCCCGATCTTTTCAGCGTATATGCCATTACTGCCAATCGTTCGGCAGATTTGATTATTGAGCAGGCTCGCCAGTTCCATCCCGAGGTCGTCGTCATTGCCGACGAGACCTGTTACGACAAGGTGCGTGAGGCGCTGAGCGACTTGCCCATCAAGGTTTGGACGGGTGCTGAAAGTCTTTGTCAAGTGGTGACTGCTGGTCCTATCGATGTTGTCGTCACCGCTATGGTGGGCTTTGCTGGTCTGCGTCCAACCGTAGCCGCCATCAAGGCGCAGAAGATGTTGGCGCTTGCCAACAAGGAGACGCTTGTTGTGGCTGGTCAGTTGATCGAAGGTCTTTGTGCCGAATACCAGGTGCCTATCCTGCCTGTCGATTCCGAGCATTCGGCCATCTTCCAGTGCCTGCAGGGCGAGAGTATTGCCCGTGGTTGCTTCCCTTGGCTCAAGAAAGACAACGAGAACGCCGAAAAGCCTCATTATCTCGACAATCCCATCGACAAGCTCATTATCACTGCTTCCGGTGGCCCGTTCCGCACCTTCACGATGGAACAGATGCGCGACGTGACGGCAGCACAGGCGCTCAAGCATCCCAATTGGGACATGGGAGCCAAGATTACCATCGACTCGGCTTCGATGATGAACAAGGGTTTCGAGGTGATCGAGGCACGCTGGCTCTTTGGTATGAACACCGATCAGATTGAGGTGGCTGTTCATCCGCAGTCCATCGTTCATTCGATGGTTCAGTTCAGCGATGGTGCCATCAAGGCGCAATTGGGCTGCCCCGATATGAAGGTGCCTATCGCCTACGCACTCAGTTATCCCGATCGCATGCCATCGCAGATCAATGGTAAACTCAAGATCGAGGATTATGCCCATCTCACCTTCGAGCGTCCCGACTTGGAACGATTCCCCAACCTGCGTCTTGCATTCGAGGCTTTGTCAACTGGCGGCGACCGCACATGTGTGCTCAATGCGGCCAACGAGGTGACAAACGAGGCTTTCCGTCGCGGTCAATGCAAGTTCCTGCAGATGGCTGAGGTCAACGAGAAGACGGTGGCTGCCATGCCTTTCGTGGCAAGTCCTTCGCTCGAAGATTATTTTGAAATCGATGCCGAAGCGCGCATCAAGGCTCGTGAGATCCTGGGTATCTAATTGTTAATTGTTGATTATTCATTGTTAATTATTCATTGTTAATTGGAAACGATATTATTCAAGGCCCTGCAGCTCATCATTTCGCTGTCAATTCTGGTATTTGTGCATGAGCTGGGACACTTCATGTGGGCCCGTATCTTTAAGGTTGGTGTCGAGAAGTTCTATCTTTTCTTCGATGCCGGCAGTTTCTCATTCCTCAAGTGGAACAAGGAAGGAATCTTCGTTTGTAACAAACGGGTCAGCTCCAAACCTAATCCCAGCGAGACTGAATATGGTATCGGTTGGGTTCCGTTGGGTGGCTATTGTGCCATTGTCGGTATGGTCGATGAGACGCACGATGCTGAACATGCCGAAACCGACCGCGCTGATGGATATGCCAAGCGTGGCAAGTTCGCACAGTTCATGATCATGGTGGGCGGCGTGCTCAACAACCTGATTCTGGCAGTCATCATCTATATTTGCATGGCATGGCACTGGGGGTCGGATATCATCAAGATTGAAGACTTGCCTTTTGGTGTCGAGTATTCCGAGTATGCCCAGCAGATTGGATTTCGTCCCGGGGACCAGATTCTTGCTGTCGATGGAAAAACCACCGACTACACACGTCTTGGCAGCGCCTTGCTGTTGGCCAACGATGTCACCGTACGTCGCGATGGACAGGAGGTAAAGATTGTCTTGCCCGACACCATCGGTCAGGTGTTCTTGCGCGATAATCTCCAGCTTGAACTCTTTGCCATTGCCCGTATGCCTTTTGTCATCGATTCAGTCTTGACTGATAGCCCAGCCCAGAAGGCGGGACTGATGGCTGGCGACTCGTTGACGATGCTTCGTCATGAGGTCACCTTGGCCTTGAAGGCGCATAAGGGCGATACGCTTACGGTGAATTTCTACCGTGGCGATTCCTTGATGTCGGCTACAATGCGGGTGAGCGACGAGGGCATGATGGGAGCATTCTTCCGCAACTACATGACCGACGATGTCTTCACCCACATCGACTACTCTTTCTTCGAGTCGATACCTGCGGGCATCAAGCGCGGCTGGAACATGCTTTACAACTACGTGCGCCAGTTCAAACTTGTCTTCACCAAGGAGGGCGCCGAGTCGTTGGGCGGCTTTGGCACCATGGGCTCCATCTTCCCCGATACATGGCAGTGGTTGCAGTTCTGGTCGATGACGGCCTTCTTCTCCGTGGCATTGGCCTTCATGAACATCTTGCCTATCCCGGCTCTTGATGGTGGACACATCTTCATCTTGCTCATCGAAGCCATCATCCGTCGTCCCATCAGCGACAAGGCCAAGGAACGTGCCGAGATTATCGGCTTTGCTATCGTCATTGCGTTGATACTCTTCGTCAACCTCAACGACATCTGGAAGTTCATTATCCAACCCATGTTCGGCTAACGTTCGGGAGCTATGATTACTATCATATTGAAGCATAGGAAGGAGGAATCGTTGCTGAGATTTCATCCCTGGGTTTTCTCTGGTGCCATCTACAGGATGGAGGATGAGTTCGGCAACGAGATACAGCCCGAGGAAGGCGACTGGGTGCGTGTGGTCTCTTCGCAGGGTGAATTCCTCGCCTTGGGACAGTATCAGATTGGCTCAATCGCTGTTCGCATCTTCTCGTTCGATGAGAATGAGTTCGACGAAGAGTTCTTCCTGCGTCGTTTGCAGTCGGCCTACGCGTTGCGTCGGTCGCTCGGCTTGATTCGCCCCGACAACAATGCCTATCGTCTGGTGCATGGCGAGGGTGACGGACTCCCGGGACTCATCATCGATGTCTATGCTCACACGGCTGTGATGCAGGCTCATACGGCAGGCATCCACTATATACGGCAGGCGCTGGCCGAAGACTTGATTCGTGTTGCGGGAGCCGAGATTCGTAATGTCTATTACAAGTCGGAGACGACTTTGGGCTATAAGACCGAGGCGCGACAGGAGGCTGAGGCCGAAGGAGCGTCGGTGAACGGATATCTGATTATCGATGGCAAGCCTGTCGAAGATGCCGCACAAGGCCGTGCGCTCGAACAGACCATTAGTGACGTGGCACTTGAAAACGGTTTGAAGTTCCATGTAGATTGGCTCAAGGGGCAGAAGACCGGATTCTTCGTCGATCAGCGTGAGAATCGCGCTCTTGTAGAGCGTTTCGCCCGTGGACGCAAGGTACTCAATATGTTCTGCTATACGGGAGGCTTCTCGTTCTATGCCATGCGGGGTGGTGCTGAGCTTGTGCATTCCGTCGATGTATCGAAGCAGGCCATCGGTTTCACGAATGCCAATGTGGAATTGAACTACCCTAATGATCCGCGTCATCAGGCATACGTGGCCGATGTGTTCGATTTCCTCAAGGATCCCTCCCGCTTCATCGGGAACCACGGGGATTCTTTCTCCCCTTCCAGCAGGGAAGGGGTCGGTGGAGAGGCTTTCCCCTACGATCTCGTCATCCTCGATCCTCCAGCCTTCGCCAAGCATCGCAAGGTGCTGCACAACGCGCTTCGCGGCTATCAGAAACTCAATGCCAAGGTGCTTGAGAAGATGCCTTCGGGAAGCATCCTCTTCACTTTCTCCTGTTCGCAGGTGGTGACGAAGGAAGACTTCCGCTGCGCAGTGTTCAGCGCAGCCGCTCAGACAGGCCGTCGCGTTCGCATCCTCTATCAGCTCCATCAGCCTGCCGACCATCCCATCAGTATCTACCATCCCGAGGGCGAATACCTCAAGGGTCTGGTACTCTATGTTGAGTGAGCTTCTATGGACGAATATTATTATTCTACGGACTTATAGGACTCAAGGGACTTTTTGCATATTATCCTTGTTCGATAAGCTTGTCCTTTAAGTCCAAAAAGTCCGTAGAAATATTAAACCACGAGTATGGATAGAAATTATACATATAGGATATTGCGTTGCGCCTACAATGTCTATGACGAACTGGGACCTGGTCTTTTGGAGAGCATCTATGAGGAAGCCTTAGTACATGAACTGCAAATACAAGGTTTTAAGGTAGAGCGTCAGGTACCTGTTCCTGTTATATATAAGGATAAAAAACTGCCAACCAGTCTTCGTCTTGACCTTATGGTTGACAATCAGGTTATTATTGAACTGAAGTCTGTATCTGAATACCGCAAGCTATTTGAGAAACAGCTCTATACTTATTTGCGATTAACAGGGTGCGAATTGGGTTATGTTATCAATTTTAATGAGGAAGACCTTCGCGACGGAATACATACAGTTGTGAACCCCTATGTGCAATAGTTCACCAGCCCTCTGTTAATCGTAATTTATTCTACGGACTTATAGGACTCAAGGGACTTTTTAGCAATGATTCCCAAATATGACAAGCCAGTCCTTCAAGTCCCCAAGGTCCGTAGAAAAAAGAACCCCCCAAGACGTGCATTGTATATTCTACGGACTTTTAGGACTAAATGGACTAATTATCCCAGTTCGACAAGTCAGTCCTTTAAGTCCTTAAAGTCCGTAGAAAAAGACTATACCCAATGCATGCGTTTTTTATTCTACGGACTTAAAGGACTATAAGGACTTTTTGCATAATTTACTTGTTCGACAAGCCAGTCCTTTAAGTCCATAAAGTCCGTAGAATAAAAAGAATATACCCAAGGCGTGCGCTTGCATCTTCTACGGACTTATAGGACTATAGGGAATAATTATCCCAGTTCGACAAGCCAGTCCTTTAAGTCCTTAAAGTCCGTAGAAAAGAAGAAGACATCAAGCCTATTCCATTAAGTCCCCAAAATCCGTAGAATTAATATATACTCCGTAGATAAAAACGAATTTCCCCATGAACATCATCGTAGCAGCCTCCGAAAACAATGCCATTGGCAATCAGGGAACTATGCCATGGCATCTGTGTGCCGACCTCCAGTACTTCAAGCAGCTCACGACTGGACACACCGTGATTATGGGTCGCAAGACTTACGAGTCCATCGGTCGTCCCTTGCCGCGTCGCCGCAATGTAGTAGTGACTCGCAGCCTTTTCCATATCTCTGCTGAGGTGATGAGCAACCTCAAGCCTGGCACCAGCATAGAAGTTTATCATTCGCTCGCCGAGGCCATCGAGAAGTCGCCCGCCGACAGCTTCGTGATAGGAGGGGCACAGATCTACAACCAGGCTTGGAATGAAGCCGACTGCATCTATCTTACCCGCGTCCACACCGTCATCGAAGAGTTTGACTCCACCATTCCTCCCATTCCCGAAGGCTTTGTCTGCGTAAGCAGCCAGGATGTCGAGGCCGACGAAAACAACGATTTCCCCATCACCTTCGAGGTTTGGAAACGCTGATTGCTCACCGATTCGTATCTTTCACACTTTATTATAAATAATTCGAGTTTCGCATTTTCATAAGGTCGGCCTACGGCCTCAAAATTATAAGAAAATTAATTTCAAAAATTAAAATAACTGCACGTCGCTTAGTGTCTATGAAATATTCATCTGCGTTTTTCGTATAATTTTTTGATTCTATTTTTCTATAATTTTGAGGCAGTATGCCGACCCTAAAAATTCATGTCAATTCGCGGTAATTCGTGTTAAATTTTCCCAAATAGAACGTCAACGTTCGTAGATGTTCCATTTCTGAATGAAGATGGAGCGTCAACGTCCGTAGGCGTTCCATTCCCGAACGAAGATGGAGCGTCAACGTCCGTAGATGTTCCATTTACGAACGAAATTGGAGCGTCAGCGTCCTTAGATGTTCCATTTACGAACAAGATAGAGCGTCTACGTCCGTAGATGTTCCATTTCCGAATGAAGTTGGAGCGTCAACGTCCGCAGATGTTCCATTTACGAACGAAGTTGGAGCGTCAACGTCCGTAGATGTTCCATTTCCGAACGAAGTTGGAGCGTCAACGTCCGTAGATGTTCCATTTCCGAACGAAGTTGGAGCGTCAACGTCCGTAGATGCTCCATTTACGAACGAAGTTGGAGCGTCAACGTCCGTAGATGCTCCATTTCCGAACGAAGTTGGAGCGTCAACGTCCGTAGGCGCTCCATCTACGAACGAGATAGAGCAATAGTGTCCACAAGCATTAGTATATCGCGATGGGGGTAGTATCAAGTGTCCACAAGTAGCATCACCTTGCGAGAGTCGTTGTACTATCTGAACACAGTTAATGCAATATTGCGACTTTATGGTACTATTTGTGCACAAGTAGTGTTACAAAGAAATTTTATTGATTTCACTCTTTGACTATTTTCGGTGCCATTCTTTTTTTCGATAGATTTCACGTTAGGAATTGTGGAGATGAAATCTATACATTGCAAATTCGGCGGTTATCAACCATTTTACTCATTATTTATTATTATTATCTATGTTAATATTGCGTTCTTCCGTTGTTTTGTGTATTTTTGCAATGCATGTTCGTATTTATTTAACATGCACTATTTAATGGAAAAGCGTCACACGATGCTTTGTCAATTGGCTATCTGAAATTACCACATTAGATTGCAAGTCATTGACAAATGCGGAGTTGATGCCACGGGTTTGCTGCAATAGTCTCCCGGAGTGTGCGTGAAGGCTTACATAGCCTTCTACGCACCTTTTGGGAAGCTAAGCATTACAACCAGCGTGGGTATCACTCTGTTCGTCAACTTGCAGGGCTGTGGTAGGCCTCAGATAGCGGACGGGCAGAAGGTGGATACCCACGTTTTTTTATGTGGATAACCTAAAATAATGCCACCAAAGGGTATAATGGTGGGCTAACTATTGTATTATGACTTGGAATGACTTTACACACATTGAGAAAAAAGCCATCTTGAAATCTGCTATGATCCTTGCTCAAGCTAATGGAAGAATTAATTATTCGCAGAGTATGTATCTTAATACCTTATTGATTAGGATGGACGAGCCACAATCTATCATTGATGAGGTAGAATCAATGTGGAAATTGACTATGCGTCATTATTTGAAATCCATGAGTTCGGAAAAGAAAGAGATTGTTATATCAATATGGTATGATATGGCAAGTCGTTCTTTTGGAGGAGAAACGTTTTCAGCTGTTAAATCTTTTACATATTATCCTGATATTCTTCCTGTCGTAAAAGAATTGGCAAGAGATTGTAATATTGATATTAGTATTTATGTTTAAGATAGATTAAAAATTGCTTCTTTCGAACTAAAACAAACAATCATTATGGGCTTTTTCACAAAAGATACCGAGGCAGATGCCTTGGAAAAAATCGAGTGCATTAATAGAGAAATGCGTGAGATTAGTGCCTCAATGCACTTGAATTACGATATGATTGACGGTAGAAATCGCTCCAAGATAAAAGGTCATTATAATAAAATAGTGTCCTGCCTCAAGAGTTATGAGAGAATCAAATCTAATCTTTCCGAAATGGAGCGAGTGATGCTGTTAGGAGCAACTGTGAATCTCTGGAATGGAGAGCAAGTCGGGGTTCTAATGTGGGAATTGCATTTGAACGACATTTTGAGACAATTATACAATGAAATTAACTACTAAAACATAAAAATCATGGGTTTTTTTAATTCGATGCGAACCATTGGCGAGATTAATGGCCTTTTAAAGGACTTTGAGAATCAAGTAACAATAACCCAAGGGCAAGTTGGGAGTGGTGCATCAAAAGCTACACTGAATAATAGTCTTAATGTGATGAAATCCATTCATCAGCAACTGATAGATAAGTTCGGTAATAGTTCTGGTGCAAGAACGGCTACATATACCATCTTTGGTGACAAAATGAGGATGGATGGTATTTTGACTTATACGAGAAATGTAATACTCAATCTAAATGCTATAATAAATTCATAACATATGAGAACACGTTCAAATAAAAGTTTTTGCTTTAGAAAGAGAAATCAACTATGGCTTCTCTTATCTATTATCGGTATAATTATGACCGCTTGTTCAAGTGATAGTGAAGATATAGATTCTCCAGATCCAGAACAGGGGTCGGGTGGTTCAAGAGACCCTTTATTTCCTGTTGCTGAAGCTGTCGATCTCGGATTGCCAAGTGGAACAAAATGGGCAAGTTGGAACATCGGTGCATCTGCCCCAGAGGATTTTGGCGGTTATTATGCTTGGGGAGAGATAGAGGAGAAGGACTTCTATAATTGGAGCAATTATTCCCATTGTGATGGGGATTATAGTAATTGCCATTATATCGGTTATGATATTTCAGGAACAGAATACGATGTTGCTCATGTGAAGTGGGGAGGCTCTTGGAGGATGCCGACAGATGTTCAGATAGATGAATTGATTGATAATTGTTATCTGGATTTCATAGATGAAGTCGGTAAAAAGGGAGTGCTTTTCACTGGGCCAAGCGGAGCATCGATTTTCCTTCCTGCTGCTGGTGTCCGAGAAGATAAGGCCCGAAATGTCGGCACTCATGGATGTTATAGCTCATCAACTTCATACACGAAAGATTATGATGATGGATCTTGTGATCTTAGCTTCGAGCTAAAATCTAACTATTGTAACGGAGGCGCTGGAAATCGTGACGCTGGTTGCACTGTCCGTGCTGTTTTGATTGATGAATCAAAGGAAATCAAAGAAGTACGCCTTTCTTGCCCTAATGATAATCATCCACACATGATTGATCTTGGGTTGCCATCAGGAACAAAGTGGGCTTGTTGCAATGTGGGTGCCTCAAAACCTGAAGATTTTGGGGGGTATTATGCTTGGGGGGTTACTGAGGAGAAAAACTTCTTCAATGATAGTGAATTTTATGGATATACTTGGGATGGATATTATGACTATTCAAATTTTGGTGACGATATAGCTGGCACAGACTATGATGTAGCTCACGTAATGTGGGGAGAATCATGGAGGATGCCGTCGAAAGACCAAATACAGGAATTAATGGATAACAGCACCATGGTTTCGGCTAAATTGAATAGTGTTTTTGGAAATTATTTCATAGGTCCTAATAATTCGGTAATCTTTCTCCCCAATGCTGGACGCTATTATAACTATGATGATAGTATCAGGGGCATAGGTTCTGACGGTGAATATTGGTCATCTTCACTTCTCCCACCTTATAATCTTTCTTACTGTACAGTCACTCCCTATTACATTACTTTTTTTCACCTCAGGTATTGGACGTGGGGTTATGTATTTTTAAATCAGATAGGGAAGTCTTCTGTGCGCGCTGTCTGCCCGTAGTTCCATTCATGTGATGAAATCAACAAATAAAACTGGTAAAGCTTATGAGAACAGATTATTTGACAATACTCTTTTGCCTTTTGACAATGAATGTTTCCTTTTCATGTTGTCACAATGGTGATTCTATTGATGAAGAATCAAATGGTAATAATGGTGCCTACGGCTTTTGTCCTGATGATAATCATCCCCATAAAATAGATCTCAGGCTTCCTTCGGGTACAAAATGGTCATGCTGTAATGTCGGCGCAAACACTCCTGAAGAACATGGTGGCTTTTTTGCTTGGGGTGAAGTTAAAGAAAAAAGTTCTTACTCAAGAGAAAATTATGAATATGACAATAGCTATGAGGCTGGTTTTGAGTATATAGGCGATGACATTGCAGGTACGATATATGATGTGGCATATGTTAATTCAAAAGGCAAATGGAGAATGCCATCATTAGAACAAGTTACTGAATTGATTATTATATGCGATTGGGAATGGCGCGCCATAAATGGAGTCAATGGGCAATTGGTAATTGGCCCCAATGGTAATACCATCTTTTTGCCGGCATCAGGTTGGCATTGGGACAATAGTTTTCAAGGAAAAGAAGAAGAGGGATTCTATTTCACTTCGACGCTAAGTTCATATAATGACGAAGCACTTGTGCGTGCTTGTGGTCTAGAATTTAATAGTAAGGAAGTTAAACCAGATAATTATTTAGACAGAAGTGCGGGTTGCACAGTGCGACCAGTTTGCCCGTAGTCAATAATTGAAGAAGTAATAACTAATTACTCCAAAAAAATCCATTATGAAAAGGTTAATCCTACTTTTATTCTATTTTTGCTTGTGCAGCATGATATGGGCGAAAGATTATCTGCTTGTGATTGACTTCACCGATGGCACGAATATTTCTTTCGCTCTCGCAAAACAACCAGTTCTCACGTTCGCTGATAAAAGTCTTTGCGTCAGTATGGAGGGCCAGAAGTCTGAGTTTGAGTTGTCGGATGTCTTAAATTTTCATTTTAAGGAAGATCCTTCGGATATCCGTTCTACACGTGTAGATAATGACTATACGATCAGTTGGCAAGGAGATGATTTTCTCGTAATCTCTCATGTTTCGCCTTCGACAAAGATTCGTCTCTATGGCATAGATGGAACCTTTTATCAAGGTCGTGTCAATGTCGATGGAGATCATATCGTAGTTTCACTCTCTGACCTCCCTAAAGGCATCTATCTAATCAATATGAATAATTGTAGAACCATCAAAATCAATCGAAAATGAAAAAGCTTATTATTTTGGCCATGGTTGTGGTATTGGGAGTATCTTTTGTCTCATTGGCGCAAGATGTTATCGTCATCAGAATGAAAGACAATTTGGTCCGAAATATTAAAGTGGAGGAAGTTCGAAAGGTAGTTGTTTGTGATATTAATAGTTTTTGTCCTATTGCTGAAGCCATTGACCTCGGTCTCCCTTCGAGAACAAAGTGGGCGAGCTGGAACGTTGGAGCCTCCGCACCGGAGGAAAATGGTGGTTTCTATGCTTGGGGTGAGACAGAGATAAAAGAAGTCTATACTCAGGATACATATAAATACTATGATGAGGGCTCATTTGTCGACATTGGTAATGAAATAGCTGGCACTGAATACGATGTAGCTCATGTGAAATGGGGAGGGGAGTGGAGAATGCCTTCTAGTGAACAAATGAAAGAATTATTTGATAACTGTAGTAAGAAATGGGCACCTCAGAATGGGGCGAGAGGTTATCTTTTCACAGGTCCAAATGGAGCATCAATCTTTCTTCCTGCTGCTGGTTATCAATGGAATACCAATAACGATTTTGAGTCATTCGACGGTTTCTATTGGATATCTTCGTCTGAAAGATATGAATCTTGGGCTGCATACTATGTGTCTGTTAGCTCAGAAGACTACGATGAGGGTCGTATGTTTAATCGCTCTTTCGGGCTTTCTGTTCGTGCAGTTTGTCCATAGTCTCAAAATAGAAATGCACAGTGCAAAACGCATTGATATACAGCTAATACAAATAAACTAATCCTCAAAAACTATCATAATGAAGAAGTATATATTATTGGCCAGTCTTGTGTCTATAGGAATATCCTTTGCTTCACAGGCACAGAACATGTTGGTTATTGAGATGAATGACAATTCTGTTTATAAAATTAAAGAGAATAATATCCGAGATATTACATTCTGTTCATCTGCAGAAGAAACTGATGATTTTGTTGCATATTTTTCTTGTCCTGATGACAACCATCCGCATTTAATTGATTTGGGGTTACCATCGGGCACAAAGTGGGCTTGTTGCAACATTGATGCCAATTCGCCTGAAGAACATGGAGGGCATTTTGCATGGGGTGAGACAGAA
The DNA here is from genome assembly GCA_017561935.1 of Bacteroidales bacterium. Classification (GTDB taxonomy): domain Bacteria; phylum Bacteroidota; class Bacteroidia; order Bacteroidales; family UBA3663; genus Liminaster. Next base: position 138,085 of record JAFZBE010000047.1, read on the forward strand.
GAAAAGAGTTATTATGATTGGACGACATACGAAATATATACATGGGATAGAAAAGAAGAAATTACTGATACAAAATACGATGTGGCACATATCAAGTGGGGTGGATCATGGGTGATGCCAACAGATAAACAGGTTGATGAATTATATAAGAAATGCCATTGGAACTGGATAAGCCAGAATGGTGTTTATGGTTGCCTTGTTACAGGTCCTAATGGAGGCAGTATCTTCCTGCCAGCTGCTGGTTATTGTCAGTATGACCGTATCTGTGATGCAGGGTCGTTAGGTTCATACTGGTCATCGTCATCAGTACATGATAAATTAGTAGCATATGGCTTTAGTTTCAATTCTGATTACTGGAGCGCAGGTTACTTCTCCATCCAACGGGGAGGACTATCTGTCGGAAATTCTGTGCGCGCAGTTCACATGCCAGTAGCCCAAGCCATCGACCTCGGATTACCTTCGGGCACAAAATGGGCTAGCTGGAATGTAGGAGCTTTTAGTCCAGAGGAGCCTGGTGGTTACTTTGCTTGGGGAGAGACGGAGATTAAAAATGATTATAGTAGCGAGACATATTATAACAACGGCTATTTTAACCCCAATGACGATATAGGAGCCACAGACTATGACGTGGCTCATGTGATGTGGGGAGGCTCATGGAGGATGCCCTCAGTAGATCAAGTCAAGGAACTATTCGACAATTGCTCATGGTCGTGGACTACTCAAGGTCGTGTGAATGGCATATTGGTTATAGGTCGAAATGGAAACACAATCTTTTTGCCTAGCATTGGTTATTATGTGAGAGATGATCTCTATGGGGGATCCTACTATGGCAGCTACTGGTTGTCGTCACGCATCTGGAGCCTACCGCAATACCTTGACTTCGATCTATACTTGAACCCCGACTGCCGCGACGGCCGTACTCCTTACTGCGGACTAACTGTGCGTGCTGTTTGTCAGTAGTTTCTTATTATTTTTGGATGGGTTATGAAAAATATATTACATAGAGGAAGGGTTCAGGCACAAGGTGGCGGTATAGAAAAGTCTTATAATTCGGCGAGAGAAACTCCTATAACAAAAATAGAAGTATAGATAATTTGGAGCAAAAGTTAACTCCTACAGAATTGAGATAAAGGACGGAATGCTTTCAACGCGTATGTTTATTTGTGTCTCGTGAGCCTTCAACAAGAATATGTGCTACAGTGTTTCATTCGTGTACTCCAATTCCGCATAAAAGATATCGAAAATGAAAAAAACTGTATTATTGATATTACTTGTTGCTGTGGGCATGTCGTTGGTTGCACAGGCACAGGACAATAGTAATCATGGGATGTTTTTTCACTCACTTGAAGAAGATTCAAGTTGTCCCATAGCTGAGGCCATCGACCTGGGCTTGCCTTCGGGTACGAAATGGGCGAGTTGGAATGTTGGATCTTCTGCTCCTTGGGAGTATGGTGATTATTTTGCCTGGGGTGAAACGGAGTCGAAAGAGGATTATAGTTGGAGTACTTATAAATATTGTGACGATTCGTACTCTACATGCCAACACATTGGAGTTGAAATAGCTGGCACCAAATACGACGTGGCGCATGTGAGGTGGGGGGGCTCATGGAGAATGCCTTCACTTGAGGATGTTAAAGAATTAATCAGCTGCTGCTCGAGAATGTGGATAAAGCAAAATGGTGTTTTTGGCACTTTGGTCATTGGCCCAAATGGAGCATCAATCTTTCTTCCTGCTGCTGGTCACCGTTGGCAAGACAATCTTATTAATGAAGGATTGATAGGGTGCTACTGGATATCAACCCTCTACCCGTACCATGAATACGAAGTGTACAATCTCAGTTTCAATTCTGGCTATTGGTATTGGACCAACAATTATCGTTCTTATGGCTTTTCTGTACGCCCTATCTGCCCATAGTTTCAGAATTAAGTGCAACCTTGATTAAGTACACCCAAAGCGAAAATTTGGAAGCCGAGTTGCAGACGAGGCAACGCGGCATGTCCTTATATGATTTGAAATGAAATGCTTCCGAGACATTGGATATAAGTTAGTCTCGGAAGCATTATTTGGGCAGTGGTTATACTATTCAATCAAAAACCAATTGCAACTGCATCGGCTTTTTTCTGTGTATTCTTCCTCTCGAATCTTGCTTGCCATTTTCGATAATTAGCGATACATAATAATTGATTTCGGAAATATTATGAGCTTGATATGATTGCAGGAGCTTATCGGCAAGGTCCTCTGGAATAGATGAGACAATAGGTATTCTCAACTTCTTGAGATATTGACTTTGCCAGCGAGGGTAGGAGTCTATTTTGATAGTTTCGGATACGTTTCGTGTTATAATTCATCCGAAACTCATGAAAAAAGTGCGTTTCGGATGAATTTCATTTGTTTTTTCGGAAATAGTTGCTATCTTTGCGCTGTCAAATCATAATAAACTCTATGGAAAACAATCGTATCATTGGTCGTAGTTACGAACAACACATTCTTCAGAATATTTGTGAAGAGAAAGAGGCGAGGCTTGTTGCTGTGTATGGCCGCCGTCGTGTAGGTAAGACTTATCTTGTAAAGAATTTCTTTGGAGAGAAGTTCGACTTCTTTTTCACTGGTAGCTTTGAGGCTTCCATGCAAGTTCAACTTACACTATTTGCGGGTGCTTTAAAGGAATATAGTGGCGAGGCAAGAGCGCTTCCTAAAGATTGGTTTGAAGCCTTCGAACAATTGAAGTCATACCTTGTCACATTGAATAAGGAGCGTGTGGTCGTATTCCTTGACGAATTGCCCTGGATGGACACTCCTCGTTCGAACTTCTTGACGGCTTTCAGTTATTTTTGGAATACGTGGGCATCTATGCGCGATGGCATGAAACTGGTGGTGTGTGGTTCGGCTACATCATGGATGCTTGACAAAGTGGTTGGCGACAAGGGAGGATTGTATGGTCGTTCATCAAGGTCGATTTATATTGCTCCATTCAACCTTTATGAGGTGGAAAAATTCTTGTCAGAACGAAAAGGCATCATCTGGAATCGTTATCAGATATTAGAAGCCTATATGATTTTTGGAGGCATCCCATACTATCTTGATATGTTGGAGAAAGGATTGCCGTTCGAACAAAACATTGACAATCTGTTTTATCGAAATGGTGCACCTCTGCGTACAGAATATGAGTTTTTATTTCGTTCGTTGTTCAAATCATCGTCCATCTATCGTCAAGTGGTTGAGACGGTTGCCAAGAAGAACAAGGGTCTCACATTGAAAGAAATCAAAGAAGAACTTAAGTTGGGAGATGGAGGGGCCATTTCCATAGTGCTGGATAACCTCTGTAAGTGTGATTTTATCCGAAAATATTCAGCATACGGGAAAAAAGAACAGGGAAGTCTCTTTCAGTTGACGGACTTGTTCTGTCTTTATCATCAGAAATTCATCGGAGGCAAGACCGGACTTGATGAGCACTATTGGTCCAATATCAAGGAAAGTGCACGGCTTGCTTGGGCTGGATATGCATTCGAGCAGGTATGCCTCCATCATATCAGCCAGATTAGAGGGAAATTGAGTATCAAGGGTGTGATGACAAATGTTTGCACCTGGTCTTTACCCAAACATACTGATAAGGATGGCACGGTATGGCCTGGGGCACAGATTGACTTGCTCTTGTGCCGTGGCGACCATGTGATTGATGTATGTGAGATGAAATATTGCCAGACCCTTTTTACACTTACTGGTGATTATGAGAAGAGGATGAGGGAACGGAATGAGACGTTTGTGCATTTCACCAAGACGACAGATGCAATACATACCATCCTGATCACAACGTATGGATTAAGGGAGAATTTGTATTCGGGAAGCATTTATTCTACGGTAACCATGGATGACTTGTTTATGGAATGATGAATTGTATATCTTATGGCGCAAAGGGTTCCATGAATTATTTTTTTAAGTGTTCGCCTGAGTTTACCTTTTCCCCCTTTTTGCACATACTGTTGTAATCACAATCAATTCAAAAAGTGAATAGGAATATGACAAAAGGGAAGAAAATCGTTGCTGGCCTAATTATCATTCTGGCAGCGATAGTTGTCATGATGTTGTTGCCGACGAAGATACAAAATCCTGTGGAGGGTTGTGGCAAGGAGAGTTACAATCCTCAGTCATTCTGGCATCCATGGGGTGACCACAAGCACCGGGGCATCGACATCTTTGCACGTAAGGGTACACCTGTACATCCTGCAATTGGGGGCATCGTGGTGGCTACAGCACATAACAGGGGCGCAGGCGGAAACTGCATCTTGGTGCTTAGTTCCGGCCTGCGCCTGCATTACTATGCTCATCTGAGCGAGATTGATACCCACGCTGGGGCCATCGTTAACCGTAAATCTGTCATCGGGAAGGTCGGAGATACGGGTAATGCAAAGGGTAAGCAACCGCATCTACATTACAGTATCTCCACCATTATTCCGCAAGGCGATTGGCGCTTGGATCCAAGGTTCCATATTATCTTTGTCAATCCAATTAAGGAGATGGAATAGCAATCTTGCATTTCATTACTCCTTTCTAAGCACCAGTACCGAAATCTCGGGAGGGATTCCGATGCGGACGCGCGGTCCGACACAGCCGATGCCAGTGTTGACGTAAAGATATTGTGGATTGCCCGTCTGGTATTCGGGATAGGGCTGGGTAGGGTCTTCGGTTTGTTGACGTGCATCGTAAAGCCCTATCCATTCGGAGTACTTCCATCGTGCGGGACTCCATGAGCCAATCTTGCATTGTGTGGCGTGGGTGTGACCTGCCAACGCGAGATCAATATGTGTGCGGGGCAGCACCTCCTTGCGCCAATGCGTCGGATTGTGGGTGAGGAGCACGGAGAAGAGAGAATCTGCGGCTGCGATGCCTCCCAATGGTGCCATGGCCTTGTCCAAATCACCGTATGTACTGAACGGCGGTTCGCCGATATTTTCTACACCAATTAATGCAATCTGTTGTGATGTTGTGTCGCCAGGCTGGCGACTCAGCATCACACAATTGTTCTTGAGCATGTGCCATCCCGCTTCTTCCTGGAGCATGATGAGGCTGTCAACGTCAGCATTACGACGACTTTGGTCGAAGCCTCGCACGTAATCGGCGTAGTCGTGATTACCCAAGATGCTATAGACGGGAACAAATCCCTGTCCATCGTGCCGCTTGATGCTGGCAATGTCGGCGATGGCCTGTCTGAAGGGTACGGCATCGGCAGCACGCAGGGTGACGAGGTCGCCCGTGAAGACTATCACGTCGGGCCGTGTCGCTGCAATGCTGTCAGTCAATTTCTTGAGGAAAGTGCTTCCCTCATCCTTATCGAACGAGTCGAGATGGAGGTCCGAGATCTGTGTGATGCGATAGCCATCGAATGATTCGGGAACGCGTGGCGATACAATCTGCACCTCATGAACTACAATTTGGCGTCGCGTGATGTAATGTCCCACAAGAGAGGCAATGCCCACTATGAGAAACATGACACAGAGGATGATCCGATTGACGAGGTGAGCTGTTGCCTTCTGTAGAAAGATCCTGAGCGTCCAATAGATGAATACATCTATCAGCAGCAATAGCAGAACCACAAATGCAACGATGATGCCGTAGAATATGAGTCTTTGCATTTACTTTACTTGAAGATGTAAACTTGGAAGGTCTTGGCTCCGATGGTGATATCACGTGAAGAGGCATCGAACGCAGCCTTGACAGGGACAACTGAATCGGGGTGATCGAGAGAATTCTCGGCATCCAGGTTGTCGCTATGCAGCGTGATGACTTCTGCGGAAGCAAACTGCGCAGCCTTTTTCTTGTTGAGTAGATTGAGGTGGATAGATGTCGGAGTGTCGGATACATTGGCCACTTTGACGATGACTGAGCCAGCCGTCTCATCGACCACGGCGCTTGCAAAGAGTCCGTCTTGCCCATCCTGTCCGGCTACAGGCTTGCCAGCCATGGTGAGCGGTAGGACACGCGTACCTTTATAATGGCTATAGAGCTGTTGGACATAGTAGCTGATGGAACGGAACGAACGGAAGTTGTCGAACCAGATAAGGTCGGGACGCCATTGCCAACCCTTCACATGGGCAAAGAGTGGGGCGTAGGTGGCCATGTGTACGATGTCGGCATTGCGTTCGATACCCGTGAGGAAAGCTGCCTCGTAGAGCGAGGTCTCGAAGTGGTTGCATTTCTTCTCCTTACCATCGGCATATTTGCCCTTGCCGTGACAGGCATATTCTCCTGCAAAGACTTTCGGCCCCTTGCGGTCGTAGCTGTCGTAGCGAAGACCATGCGTGAGGAACCACTCCTCGTCGCGATAGAAGTGTTCGTCGTAGAGATCCACGCCCAGTTGCTTCATGCGAGGCTGCAACAGGTCGAAGTCCCAACCCTCGGAGTTGGGGCCTGTGGTGCCGATGATCTTGATCTCGGGACACTTCTTGCGAAGCACCTCGATGAATCGGGCTAGACGCTTGGTGTAGGCGGGATTGTCCTTGTAATCCCACTGCTCGTTGCCGATGGCAAGGAACTTGAGGTTGAAGGGCTCAGGGTGTCCCATCTCAGCACGAAGCTTGCCCCATGTGGTGGTGACGTCGCCATTGGCAAACTCAACGAGATCGACCGCATCCTGAATGTACGGATCAAGGTCTTCGACAGCTACATGATATTTTGCCTCATCCTTGATGTCATTCTCGTACTGACAGGTCATACCGCAGTTGAGCACGGGGAGAGGCTCGGCACCAAAATCTTCACTGAGCTGGAAATACTCGAAGAAGCCTAGACCGTAGGACTGATAGTAGTCGGGATAGAAGCGATAGTCGAACTCAAACTGCCAGCGGTTGAGGTTCAGTGGGCGGTTCTCGACGGGACCTACGGTGTTCTTCCATTGGTAACGGTCGGCGAGGTCCGTGCCTTCAACGATGCAGCCGCCGGGGAAACGGAAGATGCCTGGGTGAAGGTCGCAAAGCGCCTGGGCAAGATCCTGACGCATGCCTCCAGGACGATCCTTCCACGTCTTGGCAGGGAAGAGGCTCACATGTTCGAGGTCGAGACTCGGCCCATCAACGGCATCCTGTGGCTTGCGGAATTTGCTGTTGCGAAGGAATATGCGGAGCACGCCATCCTCACAGGTGGCGAAGGGAGTGAGATCGGCTTCATATTTCGCCCATTCATTGCCTTCGACAGTAATTTTGGCTGAGGCCAGCTTATGCTGATTGATGTCGAGTGCTTTGTCGCAGAGCTGCACCTCGAAATAGGCCTGGTTGCCCTGTCCTTCGGGTACGCGGGCATAGACCGAGAACTTATAGGTCTCACCTTTTTTGACAGAGATGCCGAAGAAACCCTCGTTCTCAAGGGCGGTATGCTTGACGCGATGGCCCGAGAAGTGGAGGCGCGCATAGTGCGGATTGCGCTCGAAGGGGCCATCATCCAGAATCTCGACATTGCCTGTGGTGTTCCATCCCATCCAGGGATCATCAAACTCGAACGAGCGGTTCTTGACCATCTCGGCATAGAGGCCGCCATCGGCTCCGTAGTTGATGTCCTCGAAGAAGATGCCGTACATTGTAGGTTGGATTACTGCACCAGGCTTGGCTGTCTGGATGTCGAAGGTATGTGTCGTTTGAGCTGTGGATGTTCCACAGATAAAGGCTCCAAGGAGGAGTAGGGTGGTAATGGTTTTCATTGTATAGAAGGAATAGGAGTGATCGGAATAATGGAGCTGCCGCTAATCGTTTTCAAATTTCAGTTCGCCGTTTTTCCAGGCCTTGTACTTGTCGGCAAGGAGTGCGATGAATTTGCTGATCTGTTGCATGGCGACCTTGGTGGGTTCGCTGATCTCACGTTTCTGCATGTTGAGGATCATAAGTCCGTAGAGTGCGGTGAAGCAGGTGTCGAGTTCGCCGAGTTTTTTCTCGCCTTCTTTACCACGCAGTTCCACAATATAGGGGAGGGTGGAGTAGAAGCAAGAGGTATAGATGGCATCGTGGCCTTCCTTGAGCATGCGCAAATGCAAGTCTGTCATATCGCTAACGACATTTTCGTTGATTTGCAGGTGCCCGCTTTGGCGTTTGCCTTCGGTGAGCATCATGTCACGCAGTTCGAGATACCATTGTCGGATAGCGGGGAGCTGTTCGTCGGGCACGATACCTCTGAAACGGCTTATCAGAAGCTGGTCGATACGATCTTCGTCCAAGTCGCATGCCCGAAGTAAGTCCTCGACCTGCCACATGTAAAGCAGATACTCGGCGATGTTTTCTTTTCTCTTTTGTTGTGCAATAATCATTGTCGGGTATTATTTGTTTTTTATGTGTGCCTTGTCGATGCCGTGTACTTTCTTGAGTTCGGCACACATCTTATTGACGACTTTGGTATCGCCGGTGTTGAATGTGATATATCCTTTGAATAGGCCATCCTTGCATTCAATATGGATATTGACGATGTTGCATGAGCATACTTCGCCGATGACGTGAGTGATGGTGTTGAGCAGACCTTGTGTGTCGATGCCTGAGAGCTCGATGGTGGTGGAACGTGGAACGTACTCTTCCTTGGGTGGTTGGACTTTCTTTTTTTTCGTCTTGGTGACCATGCCAATGAGGTTGGAGAACATGCCCTTCTTCTTGGTCTCATCGGGAGTCGCTGGTTCAATCTGATTATTGGCCCTCAGCCAGCCACGAATCTTGGCACGCGCTTTAGTGGTGGTTACCCAGTTGAACCATTCCTTGGTTACCATCTCCTTTTCAGAAGTGATAATCTCGACCTGCTGGCCGTTCTCAAGTGTGGTGTTGAGAGGTTTCAGTTCGTGGTCTATGCGCGCCGCTTCGGCATGGATGCCAATATCGGTGTGGATGGTGAAGGCAAAGTCGAGGGCAGTGGCTTCCTTGGGCAGTTGTGTCAGCTCGCCTTTCGTGGTGAACACATAGATTGACTTCGAGAGCACGTTGAGGTTGATTTGCGCAAGGAAGTCCATCGCATTGGGCGCAGGATTGTCGAGGATGTCCTTGATGTCCTTCATCCATTTGCCGAGATCATTGTCCGAAATCTTTCCCGACTTGTACTTCCAGTGGGCGGCATCGCCTTCTTCGGCTTTTTGGTTCATCCTTTCCGAACGAATCTGCACCTCGATCCAGTTGTTGTCGGGACCCATGATGGTTACCTGCAGTGCCTGATAGCCCGATTCCTTGGGATGTGATATCCAGTCACGAATGCGGTCGGGGTGTATCTTGTAGATGCTGGTCAAGACATTATATATGCGCCAGCAGTCGGTCTTCTCGTTCTCGGGGCTGGAGGGTGTGAATACGATGCGGGCTGCGTAAAGGTCATAGATTTCGTCGAAGGAGATGTGTTTCTTCTGCATCTTGCGCCAGACCGAATAAATCGTCTTGATGCGATAGGTGAAGGTGTATTTCAGACCAAGGTCATCGAGCAGGGATTTGACAGGGGCAGCAAACGTTGTGAAGAGCAGCTTGTAGTTCTCTTCTGCTTCCTGCATTCGACTCTTGAGCATCTCGTATTCTTTCGGATGATTGTATTTCAAGCCCAAGTCCTCGAGTTCCTTCTTGATGTTGTATAGTCCGAGACGATCGGCGATGGGGGCGTAGAGCGACATCGTTTCAGTGGCAACGCGTCGCTGCTTTTCTTCAGGAAGCGCATCCAACGTGCGCATGTTGTGCAGTCGATCGGCCACCTTAACCAGGATGACACGTACGTCATCAGCGATGGTGAGAAGCAGGTTGCGGAAGTTCTCGGCCTGTTCTTCAGAAGTGGTGATGGACGACATGTTGTCTTCGTCAGATTCTTCGTTCAAGAAGCGGAAGTTCTTGCCCGAGATCTGGGTGAGACCTCGTACCAAAGAGCCGATGTAGGGGCCGAATTCAGTCTCTACCTCTTCGAAGGAGCTGCGTTGACAATTGACCACATCGTGCAGCAATGCAGCAGAGATACTGGTGCTACCTAAGCCGATTTCGCGGGCCACGATTCGGGCTACTGCCAAAGGGTGACAGATATATGGATCCCCATTAAGGCGTCGGTCACAGCCATGTGCATTTTTCGCGAAGTCGAAAACTCTCTTCAACAGTTCCGACTTATCGCCGTTGCGCGTGTGTTTATAGTCTTCGAGCAGGCCCTCAAATTCCTTCTGAATCATCACTTCTTCTTCTGGAGTGATAGGCTTGGGCGCGGCTTGTGGCTCGTCTTCTTTCTTGGACCTTTTTCTTGTGTTTATGATGCTCATGGTTACAGTAAGAAAGAGTCAAAATTAGGGTAAACGTAATTTTTGTCCTGGGTGGATGCGGTCAGATTTTAGCTTGTTCACACTTCTCAATTTTGCGGTTGTCGTATGATGTTTTCGGGCAATGGATCCCAATGATTCACCTTTACGCACGGTGTAGATACGGCCACTACCTGCCGTAGATCCTTTTGTCCCTTGATTGCCGCCTTTTCGTACATATTCATTTTGACGGCCTCGAGTCGAGACTTCAGTGATTCGTCCGTTGCGCGGAAGAAGGGTCTCGGCCTTATAAGCAAAGATACTGTCCTGATGCTCAAGGAACCCCACTGCCTTGTTGGCTGGCAAAGTGATGCTGTGTGGTTTTTCGGGAGAACCAGGGACAATGTCGCGGATATATTGGGGGTTGAGGCTTTCGATTTCTTCGAGGGGAAGTTTGAGGCAATGAGCGATCTGTTCGAAATGAACCATACGGTTCACCATGATGGTGTCACACTCGACAGGGATATCGGTCACCGAGCCGCATAGTCCATGTTCGCAGTGATAGGTCATCACATACGTGGCAGCGATGAAGAATGGGACGTAGGCGCGTGTCTCTTGTGGAAGATAATTGTAAATCTCCCAGAAGGTGCGATGTCCGCCCGACCGAGCAATAGCTTTGTCGATGTTGCCAGGCCCGCAGTTATAGGCGGCGATGGCAAGATGCCAGTCGTCGAACTTGTTGTAGAGTTTCTTGAGGAATCGACAGGCGGCATCGGTCGATTTATATAGGTCGTAGCGTTCGTCGATATAGCTGTTGACCTCCAGACCTTGCATAATGCCGGTGGCAGGGATGAATTGCCACAGACCGGCTGCACGGGCAGGACTATACGCATTCTGTCGCAATGCGGATTCGATACATGCCAAATATTTGAGTTCGGAAGGCAGTTCGTATTTTTGGAGTGCATCCTCGAAGATGGGGAAGTAGTAGTTGAAACCAACGCTTACCAAACGTTCCACAAGAGCTCGACGGCGCATGAGGTAAAAGTCGATTGCCTTCTTGACGGGTTGGTTGAATGGCATTTCAATGATGGTAGGCAATGCACGCAGTCTCATGATATAGACCGAATCGGGCACAGGCTCTTGTTCGAGCGTTCTGACACAGTTGGGGTCTATATGGATAAACTGGCGCTCAGTCCAGGTATAATCGGATTCATCATTCTCTTCGAGACTTTCGAGTATGTAAAGAGAGGAATCCTGGGCTTCCACCATGGCACGATAGGCGGCGGACTCCAGCTTTTCGTCGATAGTCATTTCGTGTTCTTGCGCAAAAAGTGGAGCGCCTGCCAACATGGGCAAGGCAAGAGTCAGAAAATGAAGTCTCTTATTCATCTTTTTCATTAGAAATCTATTTTGTAGCTCACTACCATGGCGGGATTGTTCATGGCATCGAGCTCAGGTGAAACGTCAAAGTGGTAAAGAGCTGCGTCAACGTATGCATCGACAATTCCAACCAGATAAACACCCAACATGCCCACTACGCAGTAGTCGCGCCAGTTGCGATAGGTGTTCCTCTTTCGCTGGAAAGTAGTTTGCAGGTAGGAGTAATGGTTCTTTGCATATTGTTTCCTCAGTTCTTCGGTCTTGCCTGGCAGGAATTGCAGGTAACTGGCATTCGCGCTTCCGTTCATCAGGTCGCGATAGGCATTCTGATAGGTCTTGAAGTAGCGTTGGTTCCAGTTGTAACCATATACCAGTCCAAGGAATCCGCCGTAGATGATCGGGAGCTTCCAGTATTTGCGATTATATATTTGCCCGCCCCCGGGGAAGAGTACAGCCATCCAAACAGCTTTCTGCGGACTGGGATTGAACCGTAGGAAGTAGGAATCGACATAATCGTATTCTGCCTGTTCGTCGAGAATCAATCGAGCATGGAGAGCGGCTATTGAGTCTTCGTTGAAAGGTTGCAGGGTGTCGGCTTCGGCATACTGAGGCAGCGCGTCTTCAAATGATACACCTTCGAAGGAATCCATGAGCCGGTTGGTCTTGGCAGACCGTATGGAATCGACTGCAATCTGAGCGGACAGACTGCAAACCGATTGGACTCCGACGAGGAGCAGCATCAGTATGTGTTGAATATGATTCTTTGTGGGAATTGTCATTAATTAATTTTGTCGAGCAGGGCGATGATGTTCCGCAGTTCTTCATCGTTCCTGAAGGGGATCGTAATCTTCCCTTGTCCCTTCTCATTGCATGACATCCTGACCTTCGTACTGAACATCTCAGAGAGGTGTTGAGTCATTTGACTGAAGAGTTCGTCAGACCCTTGTTTGCCATAGACGACCTTCTTACTGGTCAGACCTTCAGTGCGGAAGTCGAGGATGCGGCCTTCAACAAATTCGCGTACCAGGTTTTCCACGCGACGCACCGAGAGGTCCTGGGACACAATCTGATGGTAGAGGGCTACCTGTTGTTCAGCGTCCTCAATGCTGAGCAGAGCGCGAGCGTGACCCATAGAGATGCGACGGTCCTTGAGCGCCAGTTGAATCTCAGCGGGGAGGCGTAGGAGTCGCATGAAGTTGGCCACTGTGGCTCGGCTTTTACCAACATGTTGTGAGAGTTCCTCTTGTGTCAGTTGGTTGCGAGTTAATAACTGTTGGTATGCTAAGGCAACCTCGATGGCGTTCAGGTCCTCGCGTTGGATATTCTCGATGAGGGTCATCTCCATCACGGCATCGTCGCTGACCTTGCGAATATATGCAGGGATGCTGAGAAGGCCTGCGCGCTGGGCTGCACGGTAGCGACGTTCGCCAGCGATGATCAGATAGGTGCCATCTTCCTCTTGACGAAGGGTGATAGGCTGTATGATGCCGACGCTTCGAATTGAATTTGCCAGTTCTTCGAGCGCCTGTTCGTCGAACTCGCGACGTGGTTGTGACGGGTTGGCGTGAATGAGTTCAAGGTCGATCTCGTTGATCGAGGATGGGGCATTCTGGGGGGCCATTGAGCTGCTGGTATCATCCATAGGGATGAGGGCACCAAGGCCACGACCCAAGCCGGTCTTGATAGGTTTCATGTTGCAAAGATATGATAAAACGCGGAGATATCCAAATATCACCCGCGTTATTTATTAATTTTTAATAGTGTCGTGGTGCTTTGCCAGCAATTCTCGGGCCAGTGACATGTAATTTTGCGAGCCTTTTGAATCGGGAGAGTACAAGAGTGCGGGTAGTCCGAAACTTGGAGCTTCGCTCAGTCGGATATTACGTTGGATGACCGTGTCGAAGACCAGGTTCTGGAAGTGGCGCTTCACTTCTTCGTAGATTTGATTGGCCAGACGCAGTCGTGCATCGTACATCGTGAGAAGGAAACCTTCAATCTGCAGTTTCGGATTGAGCTTGTTCTTGATGATCTTGATCGTGTTGAGCAACTTAGAGATCCCCTCCAGAGCGAAGTACTCTGCCTGCACGGGAATAATGACCGAGTCGGCGGCTGTGAGACAGTTGACGGTTATCAGTCCGAGTGAAGGAGAACAGTCGATCAGAATATAGTCGTAAAGGTTGCGTATCGAACGCAGTTGTTTGCGAAGCATTTGTTCGCGGTTCTCAAGATTAAGAAGCTCCAATTCGGCTCCTACCAAATCAATTCGGCTTGAGATGACATCCAGTCTATCGACGCATGTCGGAATGATGGCCTCTGTGGCCGAGGCGCTGCCGATGAGGCAGTCATAGACGGTAGTATCGACTTTTGTATGGTCGATGCCGAGACCGCTGGTTGCGTTGGCCTGTGGATCGGCATCAATGAGAAGCACTTTCTTATCGAGGGTAGCCAGAGAGGCAGCCAGATTAATTGCGGTGGTGGTCTTGCCTACACCGCCTTTTTGGTTGGCTATTGCAATTACTAATCCCATATATATTATTCTAGTTTCACGCTGCAAAGATGAGACTTTTTTTGCCAACGGCCAATTAATTCTATTAAATAATGAGAAAATTGTTGATAACTGCCCCATTTGTTGATAACTTTCGAGGCGAAATAGTGAAATTTGTCTATTTTTTTTGGCCATATCGTGAAAAAACAGTATCTTTGCCACCCGAATTATTGCGCGTAGCGCCAATTTGTCACTTTTAGAATCGTGTAACGGCATATTTAGCATGGATAATATCCTTCAGTCATCCACTCGCCCGAAGGCATCTGGTTTCGGTCAGCTTCCTTTGGACCCCAACCGTCCGGCTATCCTTGTTACCAATGACGACGGTTATGAGGCTGGAGGCATCAAGGCGCTAGTGGAGTCGCTTCGCGGGGTGGGTCGTATTATCGTTTGTGCTCCAGATTCTCCACGTTCCGGTTATTCTGCCAGCTTCACTTGCAGTCGTCCCATCAATCTGATGCTGGTGAGCGACGATGGCGAGGTGGCGGTCTATAGTTGCAATGGGACACCCGTCGATTGCGTGAAGATTGCTCTTCATCGTTTCTTTCACGAACGCAAGCCCAACCTTATCCTTTCGGGCATCAATCATGGCGGCAACGATTCTGTCAGTGTGATGTACAGCGGGACTATGGGAGCTGTTCTCGAAGGATGTGCAGCTGGCATTTCTTCTGTCGGATTCTCGCTTTTGAACCTGAGCCCGATGGCGGATTTCACCCATGTAACGTCCATCACTCGCCGTATCACCGAGCTGGTTTTGGCCAATCCTATGCCGCGAGGTGTGGTCCTCAATGTCAATATCCCTGATGTCGCCGAACCCAAGGGTATTCGTATCTGCCGTCAGGCCGATGGCTATTGGGAGAGCGAATACCATTATCTTGAAGGTGACGAACAGACCGACATGTCATGGTTCCAGGTGACGGGCACCTATATCAACAATGAGCCGGATGCTGCCGACACCGATCGTTATTGGCTGGATCACGAATATGTGTCTGTAGTGCCAACAACGATCGATCATACCGCCTACCAGCATTTTGAGTTGTTCGATTATCTTGTGAAATAAACCGACTACATCCAACACTTTTCAGTCCCTTAACCCTGTGAAGTATTATCTGATAGCAGGCGAGGCCAGTGGCGACCTCCATGCATCGCATCTGATGGCGCAGTTAAAGGCGCGTGATTCGAAGGCAAAGTTCCGCTACTTCGGAGGTGATGCCATGCGGGCAGTTGGAGGGACGTTGGTCCACCATTACAAGGACCTGGCATATATGGGGTTCGTGCAGGTGGTAAAGCATTTGCCGGAAATCCTCCGAGGCAGAAGTGAATGCAAGCAGGATATCAGTAAGTTTGCGCCCGATGTACTTATTCTTGTCGATTATCCTGGGTTTAATCTCAATATTGCCAAGTGGGTCAAGGCTAAGTTGCCCTCTGTGAAGGTGTGCTACTATATTTCGCCAAAGATTTGGGCATGGAAGGAATATCGCATCAAGACGATTCGAAAGAATGTCGATTGTATGCTTTCAATCCTGCCATTTGAGCCTGAGTGGTATCGACAGCGAGGTTATGACGTGCATTATGTGGGTAATCCTACGGTCGATGAACTTGCTCCTTTGACTGTTCAGCCGTTCGATCGTGACGCATTCTGCGAGAAGCATCGCATCAACCGCAATCAGAGCATCATCGCCCTGTTGCCTGGTAGTCGCATGGCTGAGATCCACGACAATCTGCCAAAGATGTTGCAGGCCGCAACGACCATCTCATGTCATCAGGTCATCATTGCCGGAGCGCCAGCCTTGGGGCCTGAGTTTTATGAGGAGATTCTCCGTGGTCATAACATGGTGCCCCCTGTCAAGCTTATTTTCGGCGAGACCTTCGATATTGTACGCGCTGCGGAGGTGGCAGCTGTAACCAGCGGTACAGCAACACTCGAAACGGCTTATCTGCGATGTCCCGAAGTCGTTTGTTATAGTTTCGGCGGAGGAAAGCTGGTCTATAAGATTATGCAGTTCATGCTCCGCAAGATCAAATACGTCTCGTTGGTCAATCTTGTGCTCGATGGGTTCTCAAAGGAGCATCCCCTCAAGGTGCCAGTGGTGAAGGAACTGCTTGGTTATCAGATGACCGTTGAAGCCATTCACCATGAGCTCATCCGGCTTTTAGGAGATAGTGCGGAGCGTCGTCAGATGTTGTTGCAATATGACAAGATGGCCGCAATCCTTGGCAGTCCGGGAGCTCCTGCTCGTGCAGCCGAAAAGATCATTAGGCTTTTGAAAAATAATAACTCTATACAATAATAATAATTATAGTATGATTGACAAAATTTTGTCCATTTCCGGCAAGCCCGGACTCTTCCGCTTGGTAAGCCGCGGTAAGAATATGCTTATTTGTGAATCTTTGATCGATGGTCACCGTTGTCCGGCATTACAGCGCGACAAGGTTCTTTCGCTCGCCGACATCGCCATGTACACGGTTGACGGCGAAGTGCCTCTCAATACTGTTTTTGGCAAGGCGAAGGAACTGACAGGTGGTAAAATTGCGCCAGTTACTCCCAAGGATTCTGCCGACAAGCAGCGTGAATGGTTCGCCGAAGTGATGCCCGAGTATGATGCCGATCGTGTTCATGCCGGCGATATTCGAAAGTTCATCCAGTGGTATAATGTTCTTATCGAGACTGGCAATGATGATTTCTCCGAGCCAGAGAAACCGGCCGAGGAAGAATAAGACAATCTGATACCGGAACACATCGATAAGCTTAATCCTTAACTTTTATGAGCGCTTGGCTTCTGCTGAGCGCTCTTTTGTGGGAGCGGAATGTTGTTCACTGAAAGACGCGGATAGCAAAAAGTGGATTTTTGGAGCCCGTTTGGAGTTTTTTAGTTCGAAAACGACGAAATAATTTGGAATCAAGGTGAAAAGAAGCTATCTTTGCACCCGCTAATCGAATTTAGAACACTCTTATTCGCTTCGCAATTGCTTCAATAGCTCAGTTGGTTAGAGCACCTGACTGTTAATCAGGGGGTCGTTGGTTCAAGCCCATCTTGAAGCGCTAAAGGGCGTATTCCAGAGTGGCCAAATGGGGCAGACTGTAAATCTGCTGTCTTCGACTTCGGTGGTTCGAATCCATCTGCGCCCACAGCCACACAGCCAATACGCGAAAATAGCTCAGTTGGTAGAGCACGACCTTGCCAAGGTCGGGGTCGCGGGTTCGAGTCCCGTTTTTCGCTCAAGCGCTCAGCGCTACGATCTTTGAAATA
>JAFZBE010000048.1 GCA_017561935.1 Bacteroidales bacterium
GAGGAGAAGTCTTCATTCGACGTTGTTCTGAAGTCAGCTGGTGCTGCTAAGCTCCAGGTTGTAAAGGCCGTTAAGGAGGCTTGTGGTCTTGGTCTGAAGGAGGCTAAGGAACTCGTTGATAGCGCTCCCAGCACTGTTAAGGAGGCTCTTCCAAAGGCCGAGGCTGAGGCTCTCAAGAAGACTCTTGAGGCTGTTGGTGCTGTTATCGAGCTCAAGTAATATTGATCCCGTATCACCCATAGGTTTAGGTCCTTTCCATCCGTGGGGGACCTAAACCCTTTTTACGTTTTGGACGGAAAAGTTCAAACAAGCATTTTCTTTTTCCTTGGAGCGACCGGCTTCTACCGAGTTCTGGGGTTGGAATGGTAAAACATTCTGCAAAAAAGTTTGAAAGGGCACGCTATCGCGTCCTTTTTTGCCGTGTCCATAGGTCTGCTATTTTATAAAATAGTTTGATTTTTTGCTACTTACGGCTTTCATTTTTTGACGGAAAATCATTGTTTCTGCTTTAGCAGCATCCTGTTGCTATTTTATGCAGGAATTTCCAATTTCATAGTCACACAATATGACAAAAACAGTTTCTGGAACAAGAAAACCGAGAGTAAACTTCTCATCCACGAAGGCTCCTCTTGCCTATCCTGACTTCCTCGACATTCAGCTTAAGTCGTTCCACGACTTCTTACAGCTTGATACGCCGCCTGAGGATCGCAAGAAGGAGGGTCTTTACAAAGTTTTCGCCGAGAATTTCCCCATTGCCGACACCCGCAACAACTACGTGTTGGAGTTTCTCGACTACTATGTTGATCCTCCCCGCTATTCGATCGAGGAGTGTCTGCTCCGCGGTTTGACCTACAATGTGCCTCTCAAGGCCAAGTTGAAACTCTACTGTACCGATCCTGATCATGAGGATTTCACCACCAAGGTAACAGATGTTTACCTTGGTCAGATTCCTTACATGACTCCTCAGGGCACCTTTGTTATCAACGGTGCCGAGCGTGTTGTGGTGAGTCAGCTGCATCGTTCACCCGGTGTGTTCTTTGGCCAGAGTCTTCACAGTAACGGAACAAAGCTCTATTCAGCCCGTATCATCCCATTCAAGGGTTCTTGGATCGAGTTCGCCACTGACATCAACAATGTCATGTATGCTTACATCGATCGTAAGAAGAAGTTGCCCGTCACCACCTTGCTTCGTGCTATCGGTTACGAGAGTGACAAAGACATCCTCCAGATCTTCAACCTCGCAGAAACAGTCGAGGTTAACGAGAAGACCATGTTCGAGGCTCGTGGTCGCAAGCTGGCTGCTCGTGTCCTCAAGTCTTGGGTCGAGGATTTCTCGGACGAGGAAACAGGTGAAGTTGTTTCGCTCGAACGAAATGAAATCCTTGTTGAGCGCGAAGAAATCCTCAACGATGAAAACATTGAGAAGATTCTTGAGAGCGGTGCCGAGACAGTACTTCTCCAGCGTGATGATGCCAAGCTTGATGATTTTGCCATCATCTACAACTCGCTGCAGAAGGACCCCTCCAACTCTGAGAAGGAGGCCGTCATCTACATCTATCGTCAGCTCCGTAACGCTGAACCTGCCGATGATACTTCGGCACGTGAAGTGATCCAGAATCTCTTCTTCAGCGACAAGCGCTATGACCTTGGTGAAGTAGGTCGTTATCGTATCAACAAGAAGTTCGGTCTAACGACTCCCATCGAGACTCGCGTTCTCACCCGTGAGGATATTATCGCCATCATCAAATACCTGATCGAGCTCATCAACTCGAAGGCCGATGTCGATGATATCGACCACCTTTCAAATCGTCGCGTGCGCACCGTGGGCGAGCAGCTCTACAACCAGTTCGCTATTGGCTTGAACCGTATGAGCCGCACTATCCGTGAGCGTATGAACGTGCGTGACAACGAAGATTTCTCACCAGTTGACTTGATCAACGCCAAGACCATCTCGAGCGTTATCAATTCCTACTTCGGCACCAATGCGCTGAGCCAGTTCATGGATCAGACCAACCCGCTTGCCGAGATTACCCACAAGCGCCGTATGTCAGCCCTTGGTCCTGGTGGTCTGTCGCGTGAGCGAGCTGGATTTGAGGTTCGTGACGTACACTACACCCACTATGGTCGTCTGTGTCCTATCGAGTCGCCTGAAGGTCCTAACATCGGTCTTATCTCCTCGATGTGCGTCTATGCCAAGGTCAACGACCTCGGATTCATCGAGACTCCCTACCGCAAGGTCGAGAATGGTGTTGTTGATCTCACCGACAATGGTGTCGAGTGGTTGTCGGCTGAAGCAGAGGAGGGCAAGTACATTGCTCAATCCACTGCGCGTATGGACAAGCATGGCAAGCTCCTTGACAAGGGTGTCATCGTTCGCGAGGGTGCCGACTTCCCCAAGGTATTGCCTACTGAGGTAGCCCTCTGTGATGTGGCTCCCAACCAGATCGCATCTATCGCTGCGGCTCTTATCCCATTCCTCGAGCATGACGATGCACACCGCGCACTCATGGGTTCCAACATGATGCGTCAGGCTGTGCCTCTGATGACTTGCGAAGCTCCTATTGTCGGTACTGGCATTGAGGAGCAACTGATTCGCGATAGCCGTACCCAGATTATCGCCGAAGGAAATGGCAAGGTCATCTTCGTGGATGCTACGGTGATACGCGTACGTTACGACCGTACTCCCGAGGAGGAGTTCTGTTCATTCGATGAGCCTGTCAAGGAATACTTCCTGCCCAAGTGGCGTAAGACCAACCAATCGACGACCTATGACCTGCAGCCTGCCTGCGTCAAGGGCCAGCGTGTTCATAAGGGAGAAATCCTTACCAAGGGTTATTCCACCGAGCGTGGAGAGTTGGCCATCGGTAAGAACCTCAAGGTGGCATACATGCCTTGGAAGGGATACAACTACGAGGATGCCATCGTTCTTTCTGAGCGCATAGTTCGGGAGGATATTCTCACCTCTGTGCATGTAGATGAATATACACTTGAGGTACGCGAGACCAAGCGTGGCGTCGAGGAACTCACCAGCGACATCCCCAATGTCAGCGAGGATGCAACCAAGGACCTCGACGAGCGTGGTATTGTTCGTATCGGTGCCATGATTGAGCCAGGCGACATCATGATCGGCAAGATTACGCCTAAGGGCGAGTCGGACCCGACACCTGAAGAGAAGTTGCTTCGTGCCATCTTTGGCGACAAGGCAGGTGATGTCAAGGACGCTTCGCTCAAGGCCAATCCTTCGCTCCATGGCGTTGTCATCGACACCGCTCTCTATAGCCGTGCCAACAAGGATCGCAATGGTCGTAGGGCCGAGAAGGCTATGATGCCGATGCTTGAGCAAGAGTATCAGGACAAGCAGGATGCTCTACTGAAACTACTTGTCGAGAAGCTTCTTAAGCTGACCGACGGCAAGGAGTCGCAGGGTGTCAAGGACTTTATGAACATCGATGTCATTGCTAAGGGACAGCTCTTCACAGCCGAGGCACTCACAGCCATCGACTATCGTTCGGTTACCCTTCAGGACTGGACCAGCGATGAGCACACCAACGAGCTCATCAAGGCAACCGTGATGAACTACCTCCGCAAGAGCAAGGAAATCAGCTCCAAGTTGTCGCGCCGCAAGTTCGACATGAGCATCGGCGATGAGTTGCCCACAGGCATCATCAAGCTCGCCAAGGTCTATATCGCCAAGAAGCGTAAGATCGGCGTGGGTGACAAGATGGCAGGTCGTCATGGCAACAAGGGTATCGTTTCGAAGGTCGTGCGCGACGAGGATATGCCGTTCACCGAAGATGGTCGTCCGGTCGATATCGTTCTCAACCCGCTTGGCGTGCCTTCGCGTATGAACCTTGGCCAGATCTTCGAGGCAGTTCTTGGTTGGGCAGGTTATCAGCTCGGCGAGCACTTCGCTACTCCGATCTTTGATGGTGCAAGTCTCGACGAACTCAACGCTTGGACCGACAAGGCCGGTCTCCCGCGTTATGGTAAGACGCAGCTTTATGATGGCGGCACAGGTGAGCCATTCGATCAGATGGCTACCGTAGGTGTTACCTACATGCTGAAGCTCGGTCATATGGTCGAGGATAAGATGCATGCACGTTCCATTGGTCCATACTCACTCATCACCCAGCAGCCTCTTGGTGGTAAGGCACAGTTCGGTGGCCAGCGTTTCGGCGAGATGGAAGTTTGGGCGCTCGAAGCATTCGGCGCCGCTCATACGCTCCAGGAGATTCTCACCGTCAAGTCAGACGATGTCACAGGCCGCAGCAAGACCTACGAAGCCATCGTCAAGGGTGACAACATGCCTACGCCAGGTCTCCCAGAGTCTCTCAATGTGCTCCTCCACGAGCTCAAGGGTCTCTGCTTAAGCATCAAGATTGAATAATTCATAATAGTCAAATAATATATGGCTTTTAGAAAAGAAAATAACAGCAAGAAGACCAACTTCACGCAGATCAGCATCGGCCTGGCCTCGCCTGAAGAGATTCTTGACAACTCATACGGTGAGGTGCTCAAGCCCGAGACCATCAACTATCGTACCTACAAGCCTGAGCGTGACGGCTTGTTTTGCGAGCGCATCTTCGGTCCTGTCAAGGATTACGAGTGCCACTGCGGCAAGTACAAGCGCATCCGCTATAAGGGTTGTGTCTGCGAGCGTTGCGGTGTGGAGGTGACCGAGAAGAAAGTACGTCGTGAGCGTTGCGGACACATCAACCTGGTGGTTCCTGTAGCTCATATCTGGTACTTCCGTTCCCTCCCCAACAAGATCGGCTACCTCTTGGGCATTCCTACCAAGAAGCTGGATTCGGTGATCTACTACGAGCGTTACATTATTCTTCAGCCCGGTCCTCTTGAGAAGGGCAAGAATGATGGTCTGCATAAGCTCGATACTCTCTCTGAGGATGAATATTTGGAGGCCATCGAGAAGGTGGGTGTCAAAAATCAGGCTTTGCCTGATGATGATCCTAACAAGTTTATCGCCAAGATGGGTGCCGAGGCTATCCTCGAACTCCTCCAGCAGGTCGATCTCGATGCACTCTCTTACGAACTGCGTGACCGTGCCAACACTGAAGGTTCGGTGCAGCGTAAGACCGAGGCTTTGAAGCGTCTGCAGGTTGTTGAGCAGTTCCGTTCTTCCAAGGAGCGTAACAAGCCCGAGTGGATGATTGTCAAGATTCTGCCCGTCATTCCACCTGAGCTGCGTCCTCTCGTTCCGCTCGATGGTGGTCGTTTTGCCACCTCTGATGTCAACGATCTCTATCGTCGCGTCATCATCCGCAACAATCGTCTGAAGCGACTGATGGAGATCAAGGCTCCTGAGGTCATCCTTCGCAACGAGAAGCGTATGTTGCAGGAAGCTGTCGATTCACTGTTCGACAACTCCCGCAAGTCCAGCGCTGTTAAGTCGGAGTCGAATCGTCCCTTGAAGTCGCTCTCCGATTCGCTCAAGGGCAAGCAGGGACGTTTCCGTCAGAACCTCCTCGGTAAGCGTGTCGATTATTCTTCACGTTCCGTTATTGTCGTAGGTCCTGAGCTGAAGATGAACGAGTGCGGTCTGCCAAAGCTCATGGCTGCCGAGTTGTACAAGCCGTTCATCATCCGCAAGCTCATCGAGCGTGGCATCGTCAAGACCGTCAAGTCGGCCAAGAAGATTGTTGATAAGCGCGATCCTGTCGTATTCGATATCCTCGAGCTTGTGATGAAGGGTCATCCCGTGTTGCTCAACCGTGCACCGACACTTCACCGTCTCGGTATTCAGGCATTCCAGCCTCGTATGATCGAGGGCAAGGCTATCCAGCTTCACCCACTCGCTTGTACCGCATTCAATGCCGACTTCGACGGCGACCAGATGGCTGTCCATCTGCCCTTGGGCAATGCTGCCATCCTTGAGGCTCAAATCCTCATGCTCGGTTCTCACAACATCCTTAACCCCGCCAATGGTGCTCCTATCACCGTGCCTTCGCAGGATATGGTGCTCGGTCTGTACTATATCACCAAGATTCGTGAGAACGACAAGGGTGAGGGTCTGACCTTCTACGGCCCCGAAGAGGCAATGATTGCCATGAACGAGGGACGCTGTTCTATGCAGGCACGTATCAAGTGTGTTGTCGATGATGTCGATGAGGAGAACGGCCGCAAGCCCATCAAGCGCATGGTCGAGACCTCTTGTGGTCGCCTTATCTTCAACGAGAAGGTGCCTGCTAAGGTAGGTTTCGTCAACGAGATCATCACCAAGAAGTCGCTCCGTGGTGTTATCACCAATGTCATCAAGTATTGTGGTATCCCTCGTACTTCCGAGTTCCTCGACGATGTCAAGAACCTCGGGTACTATGAGTCGTTCCGTGCTGGTCTGTCGTTCAACCTTGGCGATGTGCTCGTTCCTGCTGAAAAGCCTGCGATCATCAACAATGCTTTGAAGGAGATTGAGCAGATCATGGATACCTACAACAACGGTTGGATTACCAACACCGAGCGCTACAACAAGGTCATCGACGTTTGGTCGGCCACCAACACCAAGCTCACCAAGACTCTGATGAAGCAGTTCACCGAGGCTGAGCGTGGCTTCAATGCCATTTATATGATGATGGACTCTGGTGCCCGTGGTTCGAAGGACCAGATTGCACAGCTTTCGGGTATGCGTGGTCTTATGGCCAAGCCTCAGAAGGCAGGTGCCGAAGGCGCACAGATTATCGAGAACCCGATTATCGCCAACTTCAAGGAAGGCATGTCGGCCCTCGAATACTTCATCTCCACCCACGGTGCTCGTAAGGGTCTGGCCGATACCGCCCTTAAGACGGCGGATGCCGGTTACCTCACTCGTCGTCTTGTTGACGTCGCTCACGATGTCATCATTCGCGAGGAGGATTGTGGCACGCTGCGTGGTCTCGTTTGCACCGAGCTCAAAAACAACGACGAGGTGATCGCCACCCTCAAGGAGCGCATCCTCGGACGTGTGTCCGTTCACGATATCATCCATCCCATCACGGGTGAGCTGATTATCGCAGCGGGCGAAGAGATTACCGAGCGCATTGCCGACGAGATTCAGGACAGCCCCATCAAGCGTGTCGAGATCCGTTCCGTGCTTACCTGCGAATCGAAGCATGGCGTCTGTGCCAAGTGCTATGGCCGCAACCTTTCGACCAACCGCATGGTGCAGAAGGGCGAGGCTGTCGGCGTCATCGCGGCTCAGTCTATCGGTGAGCCTGGTACGCAGCTTACCCTCCGTACTTTCCACGCTGGTGGTATTGCAGGTAGCGTCGTCGCTGTCAACAACCTCAAGGCTGGCTATGATGGTAACCTCATCATCGAGGAACTCCGTACCATCGATGCACCACAGCTCGATGGAAGCATCCAGAAGGTGGTTGTCAGCCGTATGACCGAAATGCGTATCGAGGATCCCAACACCGGTATGACACTGCAGCAGGCTGCCATTGGCTATGGTTCTACTCTCTTCCTTCAGAGCGGAACGAAGGTCAAGAAGGGTGATGTAATCGCCGAGTGGGACCCCTTCAATGCCGTTATCGTCAACGAGCATCCCGGTACCATCCGTTACCAGAACGTTATCGAAGGCACTACCTACAAGATTGAGGAAGATGCCACAACAGGTCTTGAGGACAAGATTGTCATCGAGTCGAAGGACCGTTCTATTGCTCCTGTTGTGCAAATCATCGACAAGGAAAGCGCTGATAATAAAGTGTTGGCTTCTTACACCCTGCCATTGGGTGCCCACATCATGGTCAATGACAATGAGGAGGTTCAGCCTGGTAAGATTGTCGTTAAGATCAACCGCACTTCCAACAAGGCATCCGACATCACTGGTGGTCTGCCACGTGTGACCGAGCTCTTCGAGGCTCGCAACCCATCCAACCCTGCCATCGTCACCGAGATTGATGGTGAGGTGAAGATCGGTCGCATCAAGCGTGGTACTCAGGAGATTGAAATCGTTGGCAAGTATGGTGACATTCGCAAGTACAACATCCCGCTCAATCGCCAGCTGCTCGTCCAGGAGCGTGACTATGTGCGTGCAGGTAATCCTCTTTGTGATGGCGCTATCACACCGAATGATATCCTCCGCATTCTTGGCCCAACAGCCGTGCAGGAGTACATCGTTAACCAGGTTCAGGACGTTTATCGTCTGCAGGGTGTGTCGATCAACGACAAGCACTTCGAGGTCATTGTACGTCAGATGATGCGTAAGGTCAATGTGCGTTCGTCGGGCGATACCAACTTCCTCGAGAACCAGGTGGTTGATAAGCTTGAGTTTGCTGCCGAGAACGATCGCATCTGGGGCATGAAGGTCATCACCAAGTCGGGCGACTCAACCGAGCTTAAGCCTGGTATGATCGTTTCGCCACGCCGCTTGCGTGACGAGAACTCGATGCTCAAGCGCCGCGAAAAGAAGCTCGTCGATGCACGTGATGCACAGCCTGCTACTTGTGAGCAGATGCTTCAGGGTATCACTCGTGCTGCCCTCGGCACCCAGAGCTTCATGTCGGCCGCTTCGTTCCAGGAAACGACCAAGGTGCTCAACGAGGCCGCCATCCTCGGCAAGGTCGATACCTTGCAGGGTATGAAGGAGAACGTCATCTGCGGTCACCTTATCCCAGCTGGTACCGGTCAACGCGAGTTCGACAACCTTGTGGTTGGCAACCGCGACGACTTCAGCCGTGTCTTCAACGCTCCGCGCAAGTCCCTCGAGTTCTAAACAAACTCCATTCATAAAAGTAAGGGCCGCAATCCACTATTCGGATTGCGGCCCTTTGAATATGTAAAATAGTGAATGCAGATTGTGCGACTTATTTCGATGGATTAACTATGAAGTAATTGGTGTTGATATTGTTGGTAGTGGGATCTTCAATCCATCCGTTTTCTGTCATATCCTGTGCCCATTGCTCGAACAATGGATAGACATTGTAGATACAGGTCTCTTCGCTTGGCCAGTCCCAGCCCTTGGGCAGCAGGAGCATCTGCGGGATGTTGCTTGTAGCATCCTTGTTTGGTGCCACGATTTCGGTAGCTTGCAGATTATCATTCTTGTTCTCTACTACAATCTTTATGTGCTGGAGAATCTTTGAAATGTCGTCCTGATCTTCCTCGTCCACATTCTCGAGCTTCTCGAGTGTTCCAATGGAAGGAGTAGAGCTAGATGTCACGTTAATGGGAGTGCCAGTAGTCGAAGCACCCAGCATACCGTGGATCTCTCCGATGGCGTCATTGTCGTAATAAATCGTGGCGGGCAGCGTACCGCCAGCGGCCAATGCACGGATGGACCATTCTATGGTAGTGTTCTGTTCTATGACTTCTCCAGTGGTGGGGTCGGTGGTAGTGGTGGTAATCTCATCTTTGGTGAGCTCGAAGACGAGGTCGTTGAAGTCATAGTCGTAGGTGCCACCAAGGTCTTCGCAAGCCACAATCCATGAATTCTCCTCTTCTTCGGTGAGCGACACAGGAGGTATGATGGGCGCAGAGATGAGGAAGAGCATGTCGTTCTCGTCCTTGTCGTTGTCATCCTCGAAGCCAATCACGATGTTGCCTTTGTAGCTGTAGGTTACGGCGGCCACTTCGCCTTGGTCGGGACGCTCTTGTGTTGGATCATACTCGCCACTTGAATTCTCTGCTGCCCACCAGTGCTTGTCATTGAGGAAGTAGTTGTTGCCTTCACCATCCTGGAAGATTTCTTGGTCATTGTTCATGTCTTGGATGGAGTAGAAAAGGCCATTGCCAAGAAGCTCTGCATTCGAACCGTTGTACTTAGTAATTAGGAAGAATGCTACATGCAAGCCTTCGGGGAATTCATATACAGCAGCCTCGTCATAGTTTTCACCGAAATATACTAGATGATAAGTGGTGCCTTGCAAGTAATGGCCGGTGTGTTGTTCGATGCCCGTATCCACCCATACAGGCATCTGCATGCCTTCTGGCGTATGGGCATCCGTGCCATCTTGATCTGCATAGCATTGTAGAATTGGCTTGCCAGTCTCTTCGTTTACAGTGGTTGGATAAGTATCCTCCATGAAGACGTAACGCGGTGCGTCGAGTTTCGCCTGCTTTATCTGCTCTTCGGTCATGTTGTCATCCTCATGCCAGTAGAAGTAACCGAGCCAGTTGTGATAGATGGAACCATAGAATACGTAGGTGTAGGTGATGGGACCATCTTCGGTGAGGACATATTCGATGTCGTAGTCGAGGACGTCTTCGTACAAGGTACGGTTGTCAACCTGCTCGTGGAAGTAGGGACTGGGGTGCGAAGAACTTACAAGTGGCAGCAGATCGTCGAACTTCACCTGTGTCTCCCGGTCAATCGACTTATACACATCGTTGAGGTGGTAGAAGTTGCCGGCATATTGTGCTGTGATGGTCTCTGTGGCTGGATGGTAATAAGCAGGATGAGTGTAGTCGGGTGCCAATGAAATACCAGCGTCTTGGGTCTTGTTGTAATAGGCAGGAGCAATATAATTTCCATAAGGAATTGTATATCCATCGGTTGTCTCCAGAATATATCTGAAATCGCCATATTGGTATGGGGCACTTGGATCTGGAGTGATTATCTCAGCAATCTCATACATGTTTTTATATGAAACCTCTCCATTAAAGGTGACTTTGTATTGGCCATTGTCACCATTGCCATAGCTTTGATCTGCGATATCCTGAATATAGTAGATGTTGTCAGTGGTTGGCAATTCGGTAGCTGTATAGCCTGAGATGGTGCCAGCTGGTTTATATTCGTAAACAGCATCTGTTGGCTCATAGTATCTGTGGGATTTGCTTGCATCTTCAATGATGTCGGCAATAGTGTACATGTCATATTCAGATGTTTCACCATTTAAGGTTACTGAGTATGTGCCATTGTCACCATCTGCGTATGTTTCCCCATCGACTTTTGTGATATAATAAACGTTGTCGTTGGTCGGTAATTCGGATACCAGTGAGCTGCCGCCTGCAGTTACATCAGCATTGTTTGCATAGTATTCAAAAGTGCTGATGCTTTTTTGCTTAGTTCCCAAGTCAATCGGGTCGCCCACGGTTGTGTTGCATTGTTCTGCCGTACTTTGGGCACGCGTACCCGAAGCGGTGTTTACCTCACCATCCACGATGGGGAAGTAGCTGTTGATGACCGAGAGGCCTAGCGCAGAGGTTTTGCGGGCAAGGATGCGCACGTTCGATTCGCCCTTGATGCCATCGAAAGTAAGGGTGGCGGAGTTTTCCACAATGGCTTTGGTCAAGAGGTAGCCGTTCTTCTCGGAGAAGATCTTCACCTCGTAGGTGCCTTCGGGAGCGTGCGAAAGGTCGATATTGGCTGTCACGCGGGTGGCCATCGACCAATCGTGGTTGGGGTCAACAGGGCCGAAAGTCTTTTCGAACTCACGATTGTAGGTGACGTTCTTGATTTCCGGCTCGGTGAATGGCTCGTAATCCTGACAAGAGGATACAAAAGCAAAACTTCCTGCCAATAGCAGGCATGTCTTGATGTGGGTAGAGGAATAAGACATTTGTTTGGTTATAAGGAAATTAATTAGTGTTGGATAAACCTGGTTTACTGGCAATATTGTTAGGTAAAACATTGCAAAGATATAGATTTTCCCCCAAAATATTTGCTTATTTTCGTCTTATTCTCAGTATTAGGACGTTTTTTATTCTTATTCTATAAGAATGCAATGCAAACCTGTCAATATAAACTGCATTTAATCTCGGCTCATTTTGAATCAAAAGAGAGGATGATAAGAGAAACGAGGGCCGCAATCATCTGGATTGCGGCCCTCGGTTATGAGGAAGAATATACTTATCAGTTGGCTATCTTAGTTGCTTTTACATCCGCGATAAACTCTGTTGGAGGATCACAGAACTCAAATGTAAATACGTATTCTCCTTCGACGAGACAGGATTGCAGTTGGGCTTTGCTGATTTGGAATGTCTTGGTGCCTTCCCAAACCACAACGCTCTCAAGGTTGCCTGCAATGACTTCTCCTGCTGAATTCAATATGCGGAAGATTTGCGGCTCATAATTTGCATAGCTTGCCACTTTGAAATAGAAGGAAATTTCGGCACCATTGTTCCATGTGCTCATATCTTCAGTAATAGTTGCATTCTGATGCTTGACATTATAATACGTGTCAGAACCATTGACAATATCGTCCGCAGGAGTGCGTTCTCCCAAAGTGGCGACATAGGTTGGAGTCCTGTCAACGGTTACGTTGATGCGCGCAACATTAGCACTGTAACCGCCGCTGGCTACAGCAGTGACTACAATTTGGCAAGAGCCTTCGCCTACTGCTGTGACGTTTCCATTCATGTCAACCGTAGCGATATTTCTATCCGTTGTCTGGTAAGAGATGCTTGCTCCCGTGGAAGACTCTGCAGTAATCTGCTTCGAAGATCCGATCTCATCGATTATCAATGAAGGAGGAGTGACTGCAAGGGCATGACGATTTGTTGGGTTTGTTGCACCAACGATTTCGAGTTCAACCATCGAGACACCAAATTCATTATCATCGGTATTCATAATCCAGATACCCGTAGATGTGATGGCCATATTAAACTTATTGGCGCTAAACGTATAAGTGGTATTATGTGCCTGATTATCGCCTTGAGGATCGCTAATAAGCAAGTTCCCATCGTTGTCATCAATATAGTAACCACCAGAGGTCTTTGGGTTGTAGTGTACAATAAGATTGGCCTTGGCATCCGCGGTGGCCAATTGATCTACACCTACAAGACTGACATGATAAGCATGATAGAATCGCCATTCATCATCCTGACCTTCATGATAAACGAATACTCCAGGCTGAACTGGCAATTGGATTCCCTCAATAATAACAGGATTATCTTGTTGCTGTGGATCAACCGGCATTAAATCTCCACGATCATTGACATATTCTGGAACTTGGGTGTCCAAAATCCAGTTTGTTTTAGTCACGTCAGCCACCCAATCGTTGAAGCCTGTATATGCATTGCTGATATAAACTTCTTCCATCGGCCACTCGAAATACTCTGGTAAGAGCATCATCTGTGGGGCGGAACCTTCGGCATACTGATTGTTTGAAACAAGTTTCTTAGCTTGGCCATCATAACATTCCAAGGATATGTAGCCTTCGGCAAAGAGTTGTGAAAGGTGAGTGGCGTATTGGCCATCGGCATTACCTACGTCCCATACATAACTCATTGGAAGGCCAACGGTATCAGGTTTAACGCCACGATTATCATCGAATGTGGCACCGGCATTAATAATTTCATGTCTCTTTGCGTTGCCGTTCCAATTCTGCTCTTTCAACAGCGTATGAATCTCTCCTCCGAAAACGTTAGTGGGATAATCACCAATTTTCACAATTGTTTCGTAGGCACCGCCAGCAGCCATCGGAGTCACTATGAGTTGTTCGCTTAATGGTTCATTCGATGAGATCTCCCAGTGTGGGGCAATTCGAATTCCTTCAACCACAGTCTCTCCGACCCAAGTGAATTTTCTTGAGTCCACTTCCTTGTAGGTCAGACCAAGAACGATATCATTGAAGTCAAAGTCGTAAGAGGAGAGGTCTTCGCACACAAGGAGCGCCCTCTCTGTGACCACATTGTTGTCTTTGATGTTCGTGTCGTCGAGTCCTTCGGCAATATATACCAGGTCATTGAGGTCGGCATCGCCCCAATCACCCCATTGACCAGGAGCCCAATCCTCAAAACAAAGGTAATAGTTGCCATCATCGACCACAGTTCCTTGTCCTTCGAAACGGTCTTTAAGATCATTGGGACAGAATGTGGCAGTATAGCTCATGTGATATGTGCCATCCTCTTCAATAGGTTCAGCATTGTTCAGCTTCCATTCAGAGTATTTTATGTCTTTTTCATAATGATAGGCATAATGGGTGATGGGGGCTCCCATATTTTGAATCCAGAATCCGTACTCTGTGATAGATGCAGGAATTGTAACTTTGACAGGATGAGTTCTGAGGTATTGCTTTACAATTCCCCTGGCATCCATTTGAGCTTGAGTCAAGAAATTAGCTGTGACGTCATCTCTATACTTTTGTGGGGTTTCTGGGGTATTATGAAGACTTTGACTACCATCAATGATATAAGCCAATGGGCTTACATCACTGCTAATGTTATTATAATCGTCCCCTATATATTTGGATACTGTGCGCCCATCGTTATACTCATACACCATCTCCAAGCGGGTCTTGTGGTTGTCTAAGATAGTGTATTCCTTGATGTAGTAAAGATGGTCATCTTTTCCCATGATGGTTTTGACACCTGGACCGTCCTCATCGACGTACCAATAGATGCCAATTTTGTCATCGGCCGTAGTCGTCCATTGCACAGGGCAAAGAGATATCGTCCTGGCGGTGGTGAGGAAGTCTTGGGTCACCGTTCCAAGGTTGGAGTTGGTGTATGAATTACTGCCGATGTTTAATTCAGGAAGAATCAGAGTATAGTTGCCATGCTGATCAAGCGTGATGTCAATGGTCCTGCTTTCTTGTGTAATAGTAGGTCCCTCATCCATCGTGGCACGCGTTGCCGGACCGATATGGCGGGCCAGCTGGCCGAAGAGGTCCCAGTCCTGGTTGGGGTCGATGTCACCGAATTGCTTCACAAACTCGTGGGTGTAGGCTTTGTCCTGAACCTCCTGATCGTTGAAAGGTTCATAGTCCTGACAGGAGCTGACAAGAACTAAGGATCCTACTAACAGTAGGCTTCTCCTTGAGAGTACATGTTTTCGATTCATAAGTAATGATTTTTATGTAATTTAAGATAAATAGCAACTGCAAGTCGGCACTCAATAACAAAGTGTAAGGCTCGACAATAATGGTTAGTTATTGGTTTAGTTAGCTTGGCTTTTGGGGAGCTAAGGCGGATAATCGGCGCAAAGTTGATAATTATTTTGGATTTTTCATATCGTTTCGTCCAAAAAGTTAAAATATTCCTTATTTTTAATAAAAAATGTTTGAAATGAAATCTATGATTGACAAAAATAAGGGTGTTTGACGTTAGCGAATAGCGTTTTGTTACTATTTATAGTTCAAGTCGTCCATTTACGTAGACTCTTCAGTTTCTTTTGTGGCAATCAGTATCCTAAATAACTAAATCAGCCCTGCGACGACGGGGATGGTGGCAAGAGAGAGGATGGTGGTGAGGAACGTGCCTTGGGCCATCACTGTCTCATCGACACCGTATTTAATGCAGAAGATGGTGCCAAACGAAGCGACGGGCATGGCGATGATGAGGGTGTTGATGCGGACGATGGAAGGGTCGAAGACGCAGGCGGCCGAAGGAATAAGGCGGCCGATGAGTTGGAATATGCCGAAGACGAGCAAAGGCATGACCAAAAGGCGGCAGAAGCTGGTGATCCAGACGCGCGGCCCTCCAGCCATGTGCTTGGCAGGGATTTGAGAGATACTATAACCGATGATGAGCAGCGAAGCGGGTACGGTGATGTTGCCGACCATCGTGATGGGCTGTGCGATGATGTGAGGAGCGCGCCATGCCGTAGCTACGACGATGATGCTAAGGTAAGTGCCAATCATGGCTGGTGTAACAAGTCGGCTGAGAAGCGAGCCACTTACGTCACGGCCTGCGATGAAGCGTGCACCCCATACGAAGACTGCGATAGTGTTGGGGACGTTGAGGATGGCGGCGTAGAAGACAGCCTCAGGGCCGAAGACCGATGCTACGACGGGATATCCGATGAAGCCGACGTTGCCGAAGGTGAGCATGAAGCTATGCAGTCCGCGCTCTGGATCCTGACAGCCCCACAGACGGGGTAGGTAGGCACTGACGGGCAAAAGGATAGCATAGGTGGCAGTGCCTACGATGAGCAGAGGGATGATAAGACGTCGGTCGGGCATCGCTTCTCCCATTGTGCTTGCCAGCACCAGACAAGGACAGGTGAGGTTGACGATAAGACCCGACAATCCTTTGCTCAGAGGAGCCGTCATGAGGCGTGTTCGTCCACAGATATACCCGGCGATGACCACCATGAAGAGGATGGTCATCTGGGAGAGCAGCACGTTGATATCCATTTAGTCTCTGTGGAATTTATAGATCGTAGTGCTGCGGAAGGTCTCTCCCGGGCGCAGCAAAGTGGAGGGCCAATGGGGCTGATTGGGAGAGTCGGGGAAGTGCATCGTCTCGAAGCAGATGGCATTGCGACGCTTATAGGACTTGCCCTCCTTGCCAATCAGATTGCCCTTGTGACCGTTGGCCGTATATATTTGCAGGGCGGGTTCGGTGGTATAGACTTCCATGGTGAGGCCAGTTTCATTGTCGTGGAGCCATGCCACTGGGGAGCGGAGCAATGCCTCGTCGCTGCATTTGTTGTCGCAGCATCCTCCATTGCAGGAGTGCTGCCTAAAGCGCAGATAGTTGTTAAGCTGATAACAATGGTCGTAACCGCCCGTCACGCCGAGTTGGAAGTTGTCGTCGTCAATGCGGTAACCAATAGATACGGGCTCATTGAAGTCGAATGGCGTGTCGGCTACGGCACCGAGTTTGCCATAGACGCGCTTGTTCTCGTCGTAAAGGGCTATGCTGTCGCTGTCGATCCAAAGCGCCTCGTCGAGCACGTCACAGCCCAAATCGCCAGAGAGGTTGAAGAACGAGTGATTGCAGGGATTCAGGACGGTGGGTTTGCTGGTCGTGGCCTGGTAGTCGATGCGCAGGGCATTGGGCAGCAGGGTGTAGGTCACGTCGAGCGTGAGTTCGCCGGGGAAGCCGTTCTCGCCATCGGGCGAAATGTAGCGCATCGTCACAGTAGTGTCGTTATGGGCAGTAATCTGCCAGAAGCGTGCCCCGAAGTTGGGGTTGCCGCCATGTCCGCAGTCGCCACTGCCCTGTCGTTGCAGTTCGTAAGTTTGGTCATCAATCTCTAGATGTCCGCCGATGATGCGTCCGATGTAGCGGCCTACTACGGCTCCGAAGTTCTGACGTGTCTCGACATAATCGCTTAGTTTGTCGAACCCGAGGACAACGTCGATGCCGTATGGTTTAAGGCTGACGATGCGCGCGCCATAGTTGATAGCTGTCATCTCGATGCCAGTGGCCGGATGACGAAGGGTCAAAGTTTGAATCTCGTCTTGGGCAGAAAGATTTGTGTTGGCCCAGAAGAGACTGATGATGCAGAGGAGTAAAGAAATAGATGTTTTCATATTGTTCGTTTTTTGCTTTATAATATCTTTGTTTTGGGTTGCTACGCTCAAAATCCTACAAAATTGGTAAAAAATCTTTCGACAGAATCATTCTCTACGGACTTTGGGGACTTGAAGGACTGCGTGGCTCGATGCGTATTTGTTTGGGTCGCTACGCTCAAAATCCTACAAAATCATTTTAAAATCTTTCAACTTTATTTTTTTCTAAGGACTTTAAGGACTGTGTGGCTCGATGCGAATAGTCCATAAAGTCCTATGAGTCCGTAGAGATTTTTGATAAGATTTTGAAAGATTTTGAGCGAAGCGACCACTTAAAAGAATTGTTCTCTTTGGACTTAGAGAATCTCGGCACCACTAACCTCTAGAATCTGACGAATCTTGGAGACAAGCAAAAGCAGGTCATCGTTCTTGTAGCTTTGGCAGATATTCATGATCTCAAAGCAGGAGGTAGCGCGGTTCATCTTGACGCAGCCGATGCTGTTGCTGGTCATAGCAGTGCCGATGATGTCGTTGCGCATTTCGAGAGGACCTGTGGGGATGGCATTGATGTCGGCGAGGAGGAGGCGTGTCGATTCTTCGTCGATGATGTTTCCATACCAGACGGCGGTGTCGAGCAATACTTCGACATCGGGATCGGTGACTCCATATTGAGCTTGTAAAGCACAGGATCCTTGGATCATGATGTCCTTAAACTCCTGATCCATCGCGGATGGAATGGCCACAAGTGCTTCAGCATAGGCAGGTATCTTGTCGGCCGATTCTCCTCCTTCGAAGCGAACCAGATAGAGCGCGACGTGCTGATGCATGATGCTTACCTGCAGCAGGTTGGCAAGGACCTTGATGCAGTTGGCGCGTTGCTTGACGATATCGGCTTCGGCATCTCCGCCTAAGCCTCCTAGCACTCGTACCTTATAATATATATAGTCCTTGGGCGGACGTATCTCCCGATAAGGGAGACTTGCATGAAGCGTTATGGAGCCGTTGGGTTGATTCGATGGGTTCATTTTCTTCGGTTTTATGTGGGCAAAGATAGGGTAATTTTTTATAAAAAGCAAAAAACGATGCTAGATTATTGCAATTGACGAAATAAATATGTATCTTTGCAACGTCAAACAGAAAAATACCTCGTTATGAAAACCATTACTAACGGTATCATTACTATTCGGGTGGCAGAGCATGGAGCCGAGTTGTCGTCGCTCGTATTGAATGCCACAGGTCGCGAATATCTCTGGCAGGCCGATCCTGCTTTCTGGAAACGGCATTCGCCCGTTCTTTTTCCCATTGTAGGCTCTGTTTGGGACGGAGAATATCGTAGTGCAGGGCCTGGTGCTTCATCTGATGCAGTGCCTCAGACCTATCAACTTGGCCAGCATGGTTTTGCTCGCGACATGGACTTCTCGCTCCTTAGCGATGTGCCTGATGCTGAGGGTAATCCTCAGGTGATGTATGTGCTGGAGTCAAGCGTCGAAACCTTGAAGAAGTATCCCTACGCATTTCGTCTGGAGATAGGCTATCGCTTGGTAGGACGAAGTGTCGAAGTGATTTGGCGCGTCATCAATCCCGACAAGTCGAACGAGCTGAAATTCCAGATCGGTGCGCATCCCGCCTTCTATTGGCCGTTGCTGGGTAATGAAGACGTGGCAGTAGGTGTTGGTAGGCAGAATGAGGTTCTGGCACAAAGTGTGGAGCGAGGCTTCTTTAGGCTCAGTACGGCAGCAATCACGTTGCGGAAAAGTGTCATCACCGAGAAGGGATGCGTAGATCCTGCACAAAGTGCTTTGGTCCAGATGGACGAGGGCGGCTATCTGCCGCTTACCACGTCCACCTTCGATCACGATGCGCTCATCTTCGAGCACTATCAAACACCTGTCGTTACGCTGTGCGACAACGATCGCAAACCATATCTTACCCTCAAGAGTGAGGCTCCCCTTATGGGCTTGTGGTCGCCTTCAGGCAAGAATGCACCATTCGTATGCATCGAACCTTGGTATGGTCGATGCGACCGCGTACATTATGCCGGCACTTACGAAGAGAAGGATTGGATACAGACGCTTGCACCATCAGGCACCTTCGAGGCACGTTATCAGATTGTGATTGAATGAAGTGGAAAATCCAAATAAAAATACAAAGACGACTCATGATGTATTATTGTCATAAGTCGTCTTTGTTGTTATAACTATTCAAACTAAATTTATAAAAGGAAAAGGAGTAGCACTTGGATGATGATGACGCGGAGGAACATGCCGAGCGGATAGACGGTGGCATAGCTGACGGCAGGGGCATCGCCCTCCACACTGTCGTTGGCGTAGGTGAGTGCCATCGGGTTGGCCATGCTTCCGCAAAGCGTGCCGTATATGGTGCCGAGGTCCATCTTGCCCCACTTCAAACACCACAGGGCTATGAGCACCACAGGGATAACAGTGATGAGGAAGCCCAGACCAATCCAGAGCGCACCCTCAGGACGCAGCATCGTGTTAATGAAGTCGGCACCAGAGTCTAAACCCAGACAAGCGAGGTAGAGCGAAAGACCGACACCGCGAAGCATCAAGTTGGCAGAGCGCGTGGTATAAGTACGAAGATGCAGACGTGCTCCGTATGCTCCCATCAGGATACCTGCGATGATGGGACCGCCCGCCAGTCCGAGACGTACGGGCATAGTAACACCCGGCACGAAGATGGGAATGCATCCTAATGCCAGACCAAGGGTGATGCCTACGAAGATGGATGCGAGGTTGGGATCCTGGAGCGTCTGATGTGCATTGCCAAGTTCATCCTGTGCTTTAGCGATGTCCTCGGCACGACCTACAACAGTGAGACGGTCGCCGTATTGCAGCACAAGGTTTGGCGTGGCCAGCAGGTTGAGGCCCATGCGTCCCACACGACTCACATTGAGGCGATAGCGTTTGTGGAGGCGGAGCGAGCCGAGTTTGCGCCCGTTGGCCGAACTTTGCGTGACAATGATCTTCTTTGAGATGAGTTGTCCGTCGAGATGATCCCAATCAACATCCTTTCGGTTCCAGTCCTGGCTCTTGTCCTGAAGGCCAAAGAGCACGGTGAGTTGAGGAATAAACTGTTCTTCGGTGACGACCATCAGGCGGTCGTCAGCTTGGAGGCTCGTATCGCCTATGGGGCTGAGTGTTGTGTCAGCGTCGCGCCAGATGCGTGACACGATGAACTTGGCAGGCGTCAAGTTTACAACATCCTTCAGCTTTTGTTCGAAGAGGGCAGGGTTCTTGACCTGAAAGGTAGCAAAGTAAGGTTCCTTGCCATCGTCCTGCGGCAGGTGATTGGCCTGTTGTGCGATGCGTAATTTGTTGAGGAACGCCATCGCAAGGATCACGCCGACAACACCCAGCGGATAGGTGACCGCACATCCCAAGGCGGAGCTGCGCGAGTCGATGCCGAGTTGGGTGAGCGTCTGTTGTGCTGCAGCTAGTGCGGGCGTATTGGTGACAGCACCACTTAAAATGCCTGCCATGTCGGCCATAGGCACGTTGCAAGCGAAAGCCAATGCTACAGCCAAAGCTGTACCCAACAGGACGTTGGCAGTGCTGATGACATTGAGCCGGACTCCTTCACCCTTGAAAGTAGCAAAGAAACCTGGGCCAACCTGCAGGCCGACCTCATAGACAAAGAGCACCAGGCCGAAGCTTTGGGCGAAATGCAACATCTGCGGGTCGATGGAGAAGCCAAGGCTTCCGGCCATGATGCCCACGAAGAAGACGAATGTCGCGCCCAATGAGATTCCGGCCACCCTGATTTTGCCCAGCGCTGTGCCCAAAGCAATGATACAGGCCAACACAACGGTAGCCTGTATCGGTGAATGAAGTGTGAATAGCTCGTTTAGCCAGTTCATGTATTACTTGCGATAGTTCTCAAGGTCAGCGGGCTGTGCGTCGGCCACAAAGTCGGCGTGCTTCTCAACCTCGGCAGCAGCATAGCGCACAAATACCTTGGCACTCTTCTCGAAGAGTTCAGGGCTTTGGGTAGCATTGCGAAGGATGAGGATGCCCATCACAGTGAGGGCCGCCATCTCGTAGAGGTGACGTGAGCAGAAGTCCTTGAATTCATCGTCCTTCAGGTCAACGACCTTGGCGACAGCTGCATTGTACTTCTCGGCCATCTTCACGACGCGTTCCTTGAGGCTGGCATACTGCTCGGCTATCTCGGTCTCGGCAAGAAGGTCATTGATGACCTCACCATAGAAACCATTGGTGACATAGCGGATGGCAGCTACGGTCTGGAGCTGTGTGGTACCTTCGTAGATGGAGGTGATGCGTGCGTCGCGATAGAGGCGCTGGCAGGCATATTCGAGCATAAAGCCCGAACCACCGTGGATCTGGATACAGTCGTAGGAGTTCTGGTTGGCATACTCCGAGTTCATGCCCTTGGCCAGTGGTGTGAAGCTATCGGCGAGTTTGCTGTACTTCTTGAGTTCCTTCTTCTCGTCGGGAGTAAGCTTGCGCTCGCGCTCGATGTCCTCAAGGCACTTATAGATATCGACGTAGCGTGCAGTCTGATAGAGCAGGGCACGGCCAGCGTCGAGCTTGGCCTTCATGATGGCCAGCATGTCATAGACGGCGGGGAAGTTGATGATCTCCTTGCCGAACTGACGGCGGTCCTTGGCGTATGCCAGTCCTTCCTCGTAAGCGGCTGCCGAAATGCCGACCGATTGTGCGGCGATGCCGAGGCGTGCACCGTTCATCAAGGCCATTACATACTTGATGAGACCCAGTTTGCGGCTGCCGCAAAGCTCAGCATGAGCGTTCTTATAAACGAGCTCACAGGTCGGCGAACCATGAATGCCGAGCTTGTTCTCGATGCGGCGAACGTTGACACCACCCTGGCGCTTATCATAGATGAACATCGACAGACCACGACCGTCCTTAGTGCCCTCCTCCGAACGTGCAAGCACGAGGTGGATGTCGGAGTCACCGTTGGTGATGAATCGTTTGCAGCCATTCAGCAGCCAGCAGTTGTCCTCTTCGCTCCAGGTAGCCTTGAGCATTACGGATTGCAGGTCGGAACCGGCATCGGGTTCGGTGAGGTCCATCGACATGGTCTCGCCGGCACAAACACGTGGCACAAAACGCTGGCGCTGGTCTTCGTCGCCGAACTCGTAGAGAGTCTCGATGCAGTCTTGCAGCGACCAGATGTTCTCAAAGCCGGCATCGGCCGAAGCAATCATCTCGTTGATGATGGTGTAGGCTGTGCTGGGGAGGTTGAGGCCACCGTAGCGACGAGGCATGGTAACGCCGCAAAGGCCGGCCTTTACCGTGGCATCAAGATTCTCGTAGGTCTTCGAGGCGTAGCGCACGCGGCCATTTTCGCAATGAGGGCCTTCGGCATCAACAGCCTCGGCGTTGGGCGCGATGATGTTGGCGCAGATGTCGCCTGTGAGTTCACACACGCGATCGTATGAATCGAGGGCATCCTCAAAGTCCTGTGGGGCGTAGTCGTAGGCATCCTTGTCGGCAAAGTTGCGTTCCTTGAGCTCAACAATGCGCTTCATCAGAGGGTTATTCTCAAGCTCAAACTTAAGCTCGGGATGATCTGTATAGAAATTTGCCATAATTCCTTATTAGTTTTCGTGATTCTTCTTATTTATTCTCCCACCGATGCGACTGCCGAACCATGCGGCACACAAAACAGCCAGGAGATTCCATCCGGCTTTTCCTTCTGCACTGCCGGTTAAATAACTGGCGAACAGGAAAGCCACGATGACAACGATAAGTAAATAGTCTAATACTTTCATCTTACTTCGAATTTTTCTTATAGTATTTGATCATCGTTGGAATAACCTCCTCGACGGTGCCGTTGATGACATAGTCGGCGATGGTGTTGATAGGAGCGTTGGGGTCGCTATTGATCGAAATGATAATGCCCGACTCCTGCATACCGGCGATGTGCTGGATCTGGCCTGAAATGCCGCAGGCGATATAGACCTTCGGACGAACGGTAACGCCGGTCTGTCCGATCTGGCGGTCATGATCGACGAAGCCTGCATCGACAGCGGCACGGCTGGCACCTACCTCAGCGTGAATCTCCTTGGCCAGATCGAAAAGCATGTCGAAGTTCTCCTTCGAACCCATGCCGTAGCCGCCCGAAACGATGATGGATGCGCCCTTGAGGTTGTGCTTGGCCTTCTCGACGTGGCGGTCGAGAACACGTACCACATATTCGGTTTCGGGCACATACTTGGCCACGTCGTGACGAATCACTTCGCCCTTGTAGTTCTCGTCGAACACCTCTTTCTTCATCACACCTTCGCGCACGGTAGCCATCTGTGGACGATGCTCGGGGTTGACGATGGTAGCTACGATGTTGCCGCCGAAAGCAGGACGAATCTGATAGAGCTTGTTCTCGTAGTGCTTGGTGATGGGTTTCATGTTCTCGTCGAAACCGACATTCATGTCGAATTCGCCAATCTCGAGCTCAGTGCAGTCAGCGGTGAGGCCGCTGAAGAGCGCTGACGAGACACGTGGACCGAGGTCACGGCCTACAACATCAGCTCCCATAAGGCAGATTTGTGGATCTTCCTCCTTGAAGAGGTTTACAAGGATGGAGGTGTGAGGATTGGAAGTATAGGGGAAAAGACCTGGAGCGTCGAAGACGTGTACGCGATCAACGCCATACTTCATCACCTGGTTCTCGATGCCGTCGAGGCCTGAGCCAGCGCAGACACACTCCAACTGAACGCCAAGAGTATTGGCGAGCTTGCGACCCTTGGTCAAGAGTTCGAGGCTGACGTCCTTGACAGTCTTGCCTTCGATTTCGCAATATACAAATACACTGTTCATACAAGATAATTATTTCGGCTAGCCAATAATCTTATCGTTCAACAATTCTACAATCAGCCCTTCTACATCGGCGTCGCTGCTGGTGAGGGTCTTGCTCTCCTTGGCCTTGAAGACAATGTTCTTCACGGTCTTCACATTGGTCGGAGAACCGGTCTTACCCACCTGCTTCATATCGGCATTGATGTCGGCAGCACCCCACTGGGTGATGTTGAGGTATGGCTTGGCAGCAATAGCTGCTGAGATAGCTTCGGCCTGTTCGGGCTTGCGCTCAGCAGGAGCGGTGGCGTTCTTATACTTCATGACGCGCTTGGCGTTGCGTGGACGGCAGGGGGCAGCCGAACCGTTCACTGTGACGACGAGAGGAAGTGGAGCTTCGACAGTCTCGACACCGCCATCGATATGGCGCTTGATGACCACCTTCTTGGCTTCGGGGTCGAGGTTGATGATCTCCTCCGCGTAGGTCACCTGTGTCAAACCGAGCTTTTCGGCCACTTGTGGCCCCACTTGTGCGGTATCGCCGTCGATCGCCTGACGACCGCCAAGGATGATGTCGAAACCACCAATCTTACGGATGGCTTGGGCAATGGTGTACGAAGTGGCAAGGGTGTCGGCACCACCGAGACAACGATCGGTGATGACATAACCGGCATCGGCGCCACGATAGAGCGCTTCTCGAATCACCTCGGCAGACTTGGGAAGACCCATAGTAACGACCGAAACTGTGGAGCCGGGGAACTGCTCCTTGAGGCGGAGTGCCTGCTCGAGCGCGTTGAGGTCGTCGGGATTGAAGACTGCAGGAAGAGCCGCACGGTTGACGGTGCCCTCTGGAGTCATGGCATCAGGACCCACATTGCGGGTATCTGGTACCTGTTTGGCAAGTACAATAATCTTTAGTGCCATAAATAATAATCTATATATTTGTTGTTTCTTTGTAAGCGCTTTGTCTTATGTATTCTACATAATTGTTGTAATAAACCGATGCAAAGGTATGGAAAAAAAACGAGCCCGCAAAGCGATTGATGAGAAATTCAACGGGTTATCCTTCCAAAATGCCCGTTTTTGATATTTTTGGAACGTAGATAATGCACATTATTACCAAAAGTGTGCATCGTTTTTGTCGGAAAAATGTTCATGAAAGCAAAAGATTGATTTTGGTTTGCACTATGACCAATCTTGGCCGAAAAAGGTCATGCTCCCAAAGAAGGATAACCAATCTTGGCCAAGAATGGTCATGCCTCCATCGTAGCAAGCATTATCTCGGCCGACAGAATGCTCTATCCTATCGGAGTATAACCAATCCTGGCTAAAAAAGGTCATGCTCCTGAAGAAGTATAACCAATCTTGGCCAGGATTGGTCATGCCTTCATCGTAGCAAGCATCATGACGGCCGACAGAGTGCTTTATCCAGTTGGAGGATAACCAATCTTGGCCAAGATTGGTCATTCTTCAATCGTAGCAAGCATTACGACGGCCGACAGAGTGCTTTATCCAAGCGGAGCATACCCAATCTTGGCCAAGAAAGGTCATACTCCAGAAGAAGAATACCCAATCTTGGCCAAAAATGGTTATCAACCGAAAATAGAAAGAATAGCCTGACTGGAAAAATCCAGCCAGGCAGATTAAGTTTTTTACTTTTTGAGTCCGTTATTGGCAATGAGCCATTCGGCAATCTGGACGGCGTTGAGGGCGGCGCCTTTCTTGATCTGGTCACCAACGAGCCAGAAGGAGAGGCCGTGGTCATCGGCGAGATCCTTGCGGATGCGTCCTACATATACATCGTCCTTGCCGGCGAGGAAGAGGGGCATCGGATACTCTTTCTTCTCGGGATTGTCCATGAGTTGTACGCCTTCGCCCTTGCGGATTGCCTCCTTGAAGGCTTCGACGCTGACGGGCTCTTCGGTCTCTACCCAAACTGCTTCGGAGTGGCTGCGTAGCGACGGAACACGCACGCAGGTGGCTGAGCACATGGCATCGGTGTGCATGATCTTGCGAGTTTCGTTGTACATCTTCATCTCCTCTTTGGTGTAACCGTTCTCGGTGAAGACATCAATTTGAGGGATGACGTTGTAGGCAAGCTGATAGGCAAACTTATCGACGGTGACAGGCTCGCCATTAAGCAATTGGCGATATTGGGTCTCGAGTTCCTTCATGGCAGCCGCACCTGCTCCCGAAGCAGCCTGGTAGGAGGCCACACGGATCTTCTTGATGTGGCTGATGTTCTCGATGCACTGCAAAACGACTACCATCATGATGGTGGTACAGTTGGGATTCGAGATGATGCCTTTGGGGCGGACGAGTGCGTCAGCGGCATTGCATTCGGGCACAACGAGAGGTACCTCGGGATCCATACGGAATGCCGAAGAATTGTCGATCATTACTGCACCGTACTTTGTGATATCGGCTGCAAACTCCTTGGAGGTGCCGCCACCTGCCGAGGTGAATGCGATATCCACACCCTTGAAATCCTCGGTGCCGTGCTTCAGTTCCTTGACAACGATGTCCTTGCCACGGAAGGTATAGGTACGGCCTGCAGAACGGCTTGAGCCGAACAACAGAAGTTCGTCAATGGGAAAATTGCGCTCATCGAGTACGCGAAGGAATTCTTGGCCTA
Source organism: Bacteroidales bacterium (assembly GCA_017561935.1). GTDB lineage: Bacteria > Bacteroidota > Bacteroidia > Bacteroidales > UBA3663 > Liminaster. Next base: position 26,547 of record JAFZBE010000048.1, read on the forward strand.
CGGCGCCACTGGCACCAACAATAGCTACTCTCATTTCTTTCAAATGTTATATATTATGTTTCAGTTTCGTTTTTTAAGTGCGCAAAGAGAAGAGAATGCGCTTAAAGTGGGCGCAAAGATACGCATTTTTATAGGTTTTACCAAGAATTTGAACAAAAAAACGCTAGAATTATAGAGAAACGTGGCATTTTGCAATGTTTGTTTGTGAATTGGGGCTTTTGAGACTATCGGGACAACCGTGGTTGCCGGGATTTTTGGGATTTCTATGAAGACTATATTTATTTAGGGTGTAAAATTGTTCAATATGCTGATAATGAGAGTGGTTTATAGTGGTTGAGATTTATATTTAAAATCACTGCTATTGCGGGATTGGGAAAAAGTGCGTACTTTTGCAGCGCAAATGTAAGGAAAAATATAAGATTATAAAGAAAAATTGGTTATTAAGTTTGGCTTTTCATGTAATTTGTGTGTGTTTATCTATACGTATTGAGGATCAGGACTTGTGAAAGTCTTGATCCTTTCCATTTTCTTTCAAAAAATCCTCCTTTGATGCTTCATGTTTGAAGAAAAATATGTACCTTTGCAGCGCACATTGTCAAACAACTCTTTCTTGATCTCGTTAAGCAATGAATCGAGAGATACTTCGTATCGCACTACCCAGCATCGTTACAAATATCACGGTACCTCTGCTTGGCATCGTCGATCTTGCCATCGTCGGCCACCTCAATAACGAGGCGGCTATCGGAGCCATTGCTGTGGGGGGCCTGATCTTCAATATGGTCTATTGGCTTTTCAACTTCCTCCGAATGGGGTCGAGCGGACTTACTGCCCAGGCCTTCGGACGGCATGACCTTGTTTCGATTAGGAAGGTTTTGCGCATGGGACTCACCGTATCCTTGCTATGTGGTATCGTCATCTTTGCCATTCAACGACCCATGGAGTGGGTTTCACACATCATCATCGCCCCTACTGAGCAGGTATGGGATTTGGCTTTGCAATATTTCCGTATGAGAATCTGGGCGGCGCCTGCCGTTTTGGCCCTCTTTGCAATGAATGGTTGGCTCGTAGGTAATCAGAATTCCCGCTATCCATTGTTTATCGCCGTGGGGCAAAACCTACTGAATATCGCAGCAAGCTATCTATTGGTGTTTCATGTAGGACTGGGTGTAAAAGGTGTTGCCTTGGGTACCGTGATTGCAGAATATGCTGGTGTCGGTGCAGCTATTTGTTGGTGTCGGCATCAGTTGAAGTTGTCAACAGAGTTATTCACAAAAAATGTTGATAAACCGTTATCTGCGGGTTTTGAACAGGAGAATGTTGATAATTCAAAGGATTATACACTAAGTTATCAACAGTTTTTCACCGTAAATAGGGATATCTTCTTTCGAATGATTTGTCTGATAGCCGTGACTACAGCATTTACCGCCTTTGGTGCACGCTTGGGAGATACGTTACTTGCGGTGAATGCTTTGCTGATGCAACTCTTTACGTTGTTCAGCTATTTCAGCGATGGCTTTGCTTTAGCGGGAGAGGCCTTGGTCGGCAAATATTTCGGACTTGCCCAGGCTGAGGGCAATCATGGCTTGGCCAAAGTTAATGAAGTGGTGAAGCGACTGTTCACCTGGGGCGGCGGTGTGTTGTTGCTCTTCACATTATTATATATATTATTAGGAAAGGGCATCATCGGCCTGTTGACCGACGACACCCTTGTCGTAGAGGCTGCATTGCCTTATCTTCCTTGGGCGGCAGCTATTCCGCTATGCGGTATGGCAGCCTTCTTTTGGGATGGCATTTACATTGGAGCCACAGCGACACGCGAAATGTTCCAATCGCTCCTGATCGGTACTGTCTGTTTCTTCGTGGCGCGTTATGCCTTGTGCCATCTGTTGAGGGATGCCAACGATGCCTTGTGGATAAGCTTCCTGCTCTATCTTATTATGCGTGGAGCTTACCTGACCTGGCGATGGAGGAGTGTTACAAGAAGTGCTTTACGGGTTGACCGATGATAGCCGAAAGCAGATTGTTAGCGGCACTGGATGCACCGATGCGATAGAGGTCGGTGGTGAGCCATTCCTCGCCAAGCACAGCCTTGACGATGCTGTAGTAAACCACGGCGTCCTCAGGGGTGCGTACACCACCAGCCACCTTGAAACCTACCTTGTTGCCTGTCTGCTCATAGTAAGCCTTAATCATCTTGCACATCACGAGTGCTGCTTCGGGTGTGGCGGCCACGCTGATCTTGCCTGTTGATGTTTTGATGAAGTCAGCTCCCGAATACATGGCCAGTACAGATGCCTTGGCGATGAGTGATGCGCTCTTGAGGGCGCCTGTCTCCAGAATCACCTTGAAGATCTTGTCGCGGCATGCTGCCTTGCACTCCTGAATGGTGTCGCACATGCTCTCGTAGTCACCTTGCAGCATCTGACCCACGTTGATGACGATGTCCACTTCGTCGGCGCCACCAGCTACGGCGAGAGATATTTCTGCCACTTTGATTTCGTCGAATGTCTGGCTTGAGGGGAATCCTCCGGCCACAACGGTGGTATCGACTTCAGACACGTCGAGGTTGGTGGAAACGACTTCTGCAAAGTTCGGATAAACACAGATTGAAGCGACATTGTCGAGCTCGGGATATTTCTCCTCGAAGTCGTTGACGCGCTTGGTGAATTCGGTAATACGTTCCTCGCTGTCGGTGGGGTTGAGACTGGTGAGGTCGATACAGCTGAGGCTGAATTTGAGCACATCGATGGTGTTGTTTGCCTCGAAGTTTTCAGCGATAATCTGTTTCACTTCTTCACTGATCTCCTCGTCGCTGAGGTTCACGTCGTACTTGTTGAGGGTGTCAAGATATTTGTCTGTCATAAGAGTGAGGGTTAAGAGGGGTTCTGAAAAGTTCGAAATGTTATTCTTTGTTTTTGGAGTCGATAATAATGGTGACGGGTCCGTCGTTGACCAGTTCGACCTGCATATAGGCGCCAAAGATGCCGGTGGATACAGGCCGACCAAGTCCTTGCTGCATAGTTTGTACAAACTTCTCATAGAGGGGAATGGCAATGTCGCGTCCTGCTGCACGGATATAGGCGGGACGGTTTCCCTTGGCGGTGAGAGCATGGAGGGTAAACTGCGAGACGATGCATATCTCGCCGCCGACATCCATCACCGAGCGGTTCATCACACCTCGCTCATCATCGAAGATGCGAAGTGCAAGCAGTTTGCGAGCCATCCATTCGATATCCTCAGCAGTGTCGGCAGCCTCGAAGCCTACGAGCACGAGCAGACCTTGTCCGATGCTGCAGCGCACCTCGCCATCGATGGTCACCGAGGCATGGCTGACGCGTTGGGTGACCGTTCTCATCCGAGTTTGCTGAGAATGTCCTTCACTGCTGCCGAAATGGCTTTGCCGTCGGCCATGCCGGCGAGTTTGGAGGTGGCGGCCTTCATGACGCGACCCATGTCCTTAGGACTGGTAGCACCTATCTCGGCAATGATGGCCCTGATCTTCTCGCCTATTTCTTCAGCCGAGAGAGCCTTGGGAAGGAACTCCTCCATTATCTTGACTTGTGCCAGCTCCTCATCAGCGAGGTCCTGACGACCTCCTGCGATAAATTGTTCGGCAGCATCCTTGCCCTTCTTCACCATCTTGGCGATGATCTTGAGGGCGTCGCTGTCGGATAGTTCGCCATTGGAACCACCTGCGGTCTTGGCTTCGATAAACTCTTTCTTTACATTGCGGAGCGTATCGCGGCGCACTGCATCGCGCTCCTTCATGGCATTTTTTATGCCTTCGCTGATTTGCTCAAACAGATCCATAGTTGTTTTTATTGGGGGTTAAGAGGGGTTAAGAGGGGTTAAGAGGGTTAAGAGGGGTTAAGAGGGGTTAAGAGGGGTTAAGAAGGGTTTGAAGGGTGAGGCGGGCGAAGACGAGGGGACCGTCGGTGAGGGTGGCTTGAAGCTGGGCGGGATTGCCCTGAAGATGAACGTCAATGCAGGGATGATGCTGGGGTTCGAGAAGGGCGAGGAACTTGAGGTTCGTGATCTGCCTGATCTGCAAGGCGGGGGCGTGGAAATGGTCTTGCGCCAACTCCTGCACGAGCTGGATGATGCACGCGCCTGGTGTGATGGGGCGACCAGGGAAATGCGACTGATAGATGTCGCTGTCGGGATGAAGCTGGATGCTATAGACCACCGGCGCACCTTCCTCGGGGGACGATGCGGGTCGCTCGATGATGTCGTATAAAGTGTGTCGAAGCTCCATGATTTATCGCGTGACGAGATAACAACCTGCCATGATGAGCAGCACGCCAATCCATGCCGTGAGGGATATGTGCTCGTCGAAGAGCCATAGGGCGGCAACCATGCCGAAGACGTAGGCCAGCGAGGACAGCGGATAGGCCTGGCTGAAGGGATAGTTGCGGAGGATATACATCCACAGGATGCCTGCTCCACCGAAACTGATGCCACACGCAAGCCACCACCAGTTGGTGAGCTGGCTGGCGAAGAAGCCCGCACTCCACTCGAACGCGCCTGCTGCACGCAGCGCGAACTTGAGCAGGACTTGTCCTGCGGCGAGGAGGAGGGCTTGGATGATGGCGAGTGGTAGGAGCATTATGGGGTTAAGAGGGGTTAAGAGGGGTTAAGAGGGTTAAGAGGGGTTAAGAGGGTTAAGAGGGGTTAAGAGGGTTAAGAGGGGTTAAGAGGGTTAAGAGGGTAAGAGGGGTTAAGAGGGTTAAGAGGAGGTTATGGGCATACAACCTTTCTTAACTGTTCTTAACTGCGAGCAAAGCGAACTCTTAACCATTCTTAACTGCGAGCAAAGCGAGCTCTGAATAAGACGTGAATTCGGCGAGGGGGTGACAGTCGGGAGGAAGGGCATCGGCGGTGACGAGGAGGTAGCTGCGATTGTCGAAGGCAGGGATGCTGTCGTGGATGCCGACGAGGGCGCTATGCACGCGGCCCGACTGCATCTGGAGCCATGCGTCGAGAAGGGCATGGGGCAGCGAGTCGGACAGCTGCGAATGGGTGTTGTTGTAGCCGTGGTTGTGCGTCTGGATAGCGATGAGCGAACTCATCGTGTTATGGGTGGATTGCATGAACAACGTGGGCTTGAGGAACGCTTCGCCCTGGCGCATCATGTCGTGGAAGAACGAGATGGCAGAGATGGCACTGCCCCACACCGTGGCTGTTATGATGGCATCGGGAACAAGGTCGGGGTATTGCCGCAAGGTCTCCAACGAACAGCACAGGGTGCGCTTGAGCAGCTTGTCGAAGCGACGCGATTCGAGGGGCGCGAGATAGTCGCGGAAGTTGGGATCAACGGAGGGAGCAAGTAAGGTTTGAGCGAGAAGGTAAACCTTTCGCGTAGGGGTTTGAGGGGAGGCCGCCTGCGGCGGGGTTTGAGGGGTTTGAAGGGTTTGAGGAGTTTGAGGCTCGGTGTAGGGTGAAAGGATGAGCGAACTGTCGTTGCCGCCGAAGGCGAAGGAGTTGAGGAGAAGACCCCCTCTTCTCCCCCTGCTTAGGGGGATGACCTGCTCGGCTGCATTTGGGAGGACTGGATAATCGTGGTCGATGGGGGTTTGGAAGTTGAGGTTGACGGGGAGGAAGTGGTGCTGGAGGGCGAGGAGACAGAAGGCGGCTTCGATGCTGCCGCTGGCCGAGGTGGTGTGTCCCGTGAAGCCCTTGGTGCTGCTGAACGGAGGCAGCACGTCGCCGAAGACGCGATGCAGGGCATTGAGCTCGCTGACGTCGTTGTTGGGCGTGCCTGTGCCGTGACAGTTGATGTAGGTGATGTCGGAGGGCTGCAAATGCGCATCGTCGAGAGCGCGGCGCATGGCCAGGACGGCTCCCTCGCCATCGGGCGAAGAGGCGGTCTGATGATAGGCGTCGCACGCATTGCCGAAGCCGCGCACCACGGCCAGGGGCTTCACGCCACGACGGAGCGCGGATGCCTCGCTTTCGATGACGAGGTAGGCTGCTCCCTCGCCGAGGTTGATGCCGTTGCGCTGCGCATCGAACGGACGGCAGGGCTGCTGGTCGAGGATCATCAGCGTATTGAACCCATTGAGATGCAGACGCGACAAGCCTTCGCTGCCTCCTGCCACGACGCGCTCGAAGTGTCCCTGGCGCACCAGCTCGACAGCCATCCCGATGGCATTGGCTGCCGAGGAACAGGCGGTGGAGATGGTATCGACGAAGGCGAACTGCCCGAAACCCCGCGCGATGTCGAGCGTGGAGGTGCCGCAGTCGTAGTTGTAGTGGACAATCTGCCCGTCGGGCGTCACCGAGGCTTCGATCTCGGTGCGGTCCATGCCTCCGACTGTCGTTCCGGAGATGAGGGCGGTGCGGGCATAGTCGTCGGGCGTGGTGAGCGCGGCCTGCTGGAGTGCCTCACGCAGGGCGAGACGTCCGATGAGGGCGGTGCGGCTCTGCGGAGCCTCGGCGTCGGAGGGTACCCCTACCCGCTCCATGAGCTCGTCGAAACTGAGCTTGACCTCCCCTACCAGCATGTCGCGATGCACCGTCGCGAGGTACTGCACGGGGGCAATACCTGAACGATGTTCACGCAGCGAGGCGAGTGTCTGCTCTTTGCCGACACCGATGGCGCTCACTACGCCGTAACCGGAGACGATTATGGGGTTAGAAAGGTTCGAAGGGTTCAAGGGGTTTGAGGGGTTTTTATCTTGTGCGGTTGGCCTGAATGAATTCGGCCATGGTGCGGATGGACTTGAAGATCTCCTTGCCCTGAGCGGGCGACTGGAGCTTGATGCCGTAGTCCTTCTCGAGGATCATGATGAGTTCGAGGGCGTCGATGGAGTCGAGCCCGAGGCCTTCGCCGAAGAGTGGGGCATCGGCATCGATATCTGCGGGAGTCAGGTCTTCGAGGTTCAGGGCCTCGATCACCTGCTGTTTTAGAGTTTCAATTAGTTCGTTCATTATTTCTAAGTTTTTTTATTCTTGTGAAAATGGATTTGAGACGTGGGCTTCAATAGCCCGTCTCACAATCCGGAAAATTAATTGAAAGAGAAGCCTCGAAATGATTCTCGTCGGGAGCGTCGAGCCAGCCGACGAGGGCAGAGGTCGTGGCGGGATCGGCGAAAGCCTGGGCCACGAGCTGGTGCATGAGAGCGTCGTCGCGGCTGGGAAGGGCGAAGTAGCAGGTCTCGCCATGCAGCTGGTGACGAATGGCAATCTCGCCCGTGACGATGTTGGGCAGCGTATAGACGAAGTCGGCAGGGCTGGGGAAGTAGTTGTCGCCCGGCTGGATGGTCTGCTCGAAGGCGCGGTCGGCTACCTGTGAGGCGGTGCGTCCAAAGAGCAGGACGGCGCGATGATGGCCGAAGGCCTCGGTCGATGCTTCGCGCTGCATGAGCAGTTCGGCTGCCATGAACCCGAGACGGGTGAGGATGTCCATCTTGTAGAACTTCGGATAGTCGCCGACATACTGCTTGTAGAGGGCGGTGAGGAGCGCCTTGCCCGTGGCTCCTGCGGTGGGCAGAGTCTCGCCGCAGAGTGTTGCGCCCTGGGGAGTAATGTGCACCGAAAGCCTCGGCTCCGTAAGTTTTGCCTCAACCCCACAGCACACTTGTCTCTTACTATCCCCTAGTAACTCGAACCCCATGGCCGCATTGCAGCCTCCGAAACCGCTCATCAGCTTGATGAACGAGGGTGGCTGGGCAGCGTCGGACAAGGGTTGATGCCGGCCAACGACCGTGATGGGGCGGCTGGTGCCGAGGGTTTTGAACCCACGCGTGGCGGGTATCCAGCCTTCACGCAAGGCGTGCATCGTGAGGATGCTTTCGAGGATGCCTGCTGCGCCCATGGTGTGGCCGAAATAGCCCTTGAGCGCCGTGACGGGAACATCGGACAAAGCCGCGCGATGGATGGCCTTCGACTCCATATCATCATTATAGAGCGTGGCCGTGCCATGCGCCGAGAGGCAAACGGGTCGAGTGACTTCGCGACAGGCGGCTTCGAGTGCCAGGAAACTGCCTTCGGCTGTGCGCGAAGGGCCGGAGATATGGAAGGCATCGTTGCGCATAAAGCCAGGGAGGGCCTCCCATGTGCCGGATGTGACCTCGTCGGGGCTACACCTTTTTAATATAATAGTAGCCGCAGCTTCGCCCAGGTTGAGACCATTGCGATCCTCGTCGAACGGACGGCATGGGGCGGGCGACATGGCCTTGAACGACTGGAAGCCCGAGACGATGAAGCGTGACTGCACATCGCAGCCCGCGACGATGGCATAGTCGTAGGCTCCCATGTCGAGCAGACGACGCGCCACGATGAGCGCCGAGAGGCCGCTGATGCAGGCATTGCTCACGGTGAAGGACGCAAGGCTTTCGACAAGGGGCAGAGCGGGACGGATGCGCTCGACGATGCGCGAAGCTGTCACGGCGAAAGACACGCCCTCGGGACCGGTGGTCTGCCCCTTGGTGGAGCTGAGCACCAGCACCACGCGCCCCGCAACGTCGGTCGAGGCCAGGCAGCGCAGGATGGAGGCGGCGACCAATGCTTCGAAGGTGGGACGTTCGCCCTGGCCATCGGCGAAGAGCGAGGCCACAAACGGCTCGGGGATGTCCCACAGACGATGTTCCCGAAGACAGGCGCGGGAGTCGCGCACCGCCTGCAGGTTCTCGGACGTGGTGGCCCCGAGGGGGGAGAGTATGTTGTCGGCAATGACTGTTACCATACGTTCATGCTTCGCTAAGGGCAATCTTCATCTCGCCTTCGGCAATGAGTTCGTCGTGACGGGTGCGGACAACGGCATGGACCAACGTGAGGCCAAAGGCTTCGCCCAGCACTTCGATGCGCGTGAACAGCTCCTCTCCCACCGACGGATGACGCATGACGTCGAGGCGACGGATGGCTCCGATGTAGCCGATGGCGATGGGGCGATGGAGGATGTACTTGTTGTAGTAGCCGATGCGGGCGGCGCACGTCTGGGCGATGTGTTCGACAATACCTGCCGTCTGAAGCACGTCGGACAGGATGATGTTGTCGGGACGGATGAGCAGCTCGGACTCGGAGGCGGCAGTGTCGTAGGACAACAGTCGATCGACCATCAGCATGGGCGGCCGCTGTGGGATGATGTCCCAGACAGGGAGGTTCGAAGGGTTCAAATTGCTCATTTTTGCCAGAAATCGAAGTAGTTGAACCACTGCTCGGGATAGCGGCGCACGATGGTTTCGAGGCAGGTGGCGAACTCCTGTGCGAGGAGCGCGGTGTGCTGCCGTTTGGCAGCGGGCTGTCCCTGAAGCGAGAGGCCGAGGCGACGGACGAAGATGCGATACTGCGTCCAGCTCTCCTTCATCACGAAGATGGCCACGATGGGGGCTTCGCGCACCACAGCCAACTGGAACGGTCCCATCGGGAACTGCGCCTGGCGACCCATGAACTGACATTCGACCGACTTGGTGGAGCCGAACATGCGGTCGCCCGGGATGGAGGCGATGTCGCCGTCGCGCACCACATTGTTGAGCAGGAAGATGTGGCTCATGTCGGGCTGCACAAACACCATCTGCACACCGTTGGGAGAAAAGACGTTCTCGCGGTTCTCCATAATGGTCTGCGAACCGTCGCGGAAGAGCAGGGCATAGAGGCGCTTGCGGGGCTGACGCAGCTCGTAGCCCGCCAGCTCATAGTTGCCCGCATGGCTGAACACCTGCACAAAACCCGACTCGCCTTCGGCCAGCTCGTTGTAGGCTTCGAGCCCCTCGACGGCAAAGCGGAAGCGGCGGCCTCCATAGACGGCAAAGCGGTCGATGATGACCTGGGCAAAGCGCAGATGGTTGAGACAGACGTAGCGGAACGCCTTGAACGGCCCGTAGCCAAAGGCCTCGCGGAAGAAATGGTATTGCGAGAGGTAGCCCCGGCGGTTGCCGATGAGATAGAACGGCACGACGAAGACGGCGGCAAAGACGTAGATGACACCGATAGGCACCTTGCCCAGCACCGCAACGAGTGCACGGTGCATCCACGGCAGGCCATCGGTGGTGCCTTGCCACTGCGTCTTGGTGTTGCTGGTGTCGGTCATTGGTTCTCTTAGCAAATATCGGTTTACTTGCGGCAGACCACGATGGAGTGGCCCAGCCCAAGGTTGTCGTGGATGGTCTCGACCTGCAAACCTGCGGCCTCGATGCACGACTGAAGGGCCTCGGTGCTATACATCTTGCTGTTGCCATTGGCGAGGGCCGTGAAATAGACGCTCGTCAGGGTGAGGCACAGGGCGGCGGTCTCGTACTTCTGGCGGTCCCACAACGTCTCCATGATGCACAGACGGCTGTCGGCATCCATGATGAAGGCGGCGCGGGTGAGGATGGACACGATCTGCGCGGTGCTGAAGCAGTCGAGGAACTGCGACATCCAGATGACATCGTAATGGCGGTCGGTGGGGAAGGCGCTGTCGGCGTCGAGGAGGTTCATGCCATAGCCATGGATGCGCTCGGCACCAGGCTGACCTTTAGTCTGTGCACGCATCATGTCGAGTTGCTGGGGCAGATCGACGATGGTCACCTCGACATCGGGCGAATAGGCCACACACTGCAGCGCCCAACGTCCCGTATTGCCCCCCACATCGAGCAGATGGCGCGGCTGCATCTGACCCAACACGAGCTGCAAGGCCTGCGGGAACGAGCCGTCGCTGTAGAAATGGTCGAAGCCGAACCAGCTGTGCTGCACCTCGGGGGGCAGTTGCGACAAGCCCTCGTAGATGGTGGGCCACGGGCCGAAATGCTCCAACCCAACGGGACGGCCTTCGAGCAAAGATGCTTCGAGCTGGAAGAGTCCCTCGTAGTTGACATCGTGGTTGAAGTCGAGGTTGGCGCGTGTGGATGCGTCGGTGAGCAGGAAGTAGCCGGTCTTCGACAGGGTGAAGCGCTCGGTGTCGGCATCGACAAGGATGGTGCCGATGGAGAGCGAGGCCTCGGTGAGCACGCGCACGGCATAGTCGGAAAGGCCGGTGGCCTGGACAAGCTCTTCGCGGGTGAGGCCGTCGATGTTGTCGCGCAAGAGGTCGAGGATGCCGAACTTCACCATCAGCCGACTCACCTGGAACACCACGGGACCCCACGCGATGACCTGTGCGCGACGCTGGGCCTCGCGGGCAGAAAGGTGCTCGCGGGTGTAAGCTTGGTGGAGGGAGGGGGACAAGTGCATGGGTGGGGTTAAGAGGGGGTTAAGAGGGGGTTAAGAGGGGTTATGAGGGGTTAAGAAGGGTTCGAAGGGTTTGAAAGCAAGAGGGGACCGCTCCTGACGTTGAGCGTCTGAAACGGTCCTGGTGAGGAAATCTGAATGTGGAGATTGCGATAGGGATCAGCGACGCAGTTTGCGCTGCTGTTCCTCGCGCTGCTTCTTCATCTGGCGCTCCTGCTCCTTCTGAATCTCCTGAAGGCGTGCCACCCAACCGGAGGTCTTCTTGCCTGCCTTGCTCTTCTTGGGGTTCTTGAGGTTCTGCTTCATCTCGGCGAGGATCTTGTCCTCGTTCATCGACCAACGGATGCCGTAGGTGATGAGAATGCCGAAGAGGGTGGAGAGGAAGTAGTAGTAGGAAAGACCTGCCGAATAGTTGTTGAGGAAGAAGAGGAACATCAGCGGCATGAGGTACATCATCCACTTCATGCCGGGCATGCTCTGGTTCGTGGGGGTCTGCTTCTGCATGAGCCAAGTGTAGAAGATATTGACGGCGGTCATGAGCAAGCAGAAGAGCGACAGGTGGTTGCCGAAGATGGGCACGTGGGTGTCCCAGGTGAGGAACGCATCGTAGGTGGAGAGGTCGTCGGCCCAAAGGAAGGGCTCGTGACGCAACTCGATGGATGTCGGGAAGAAGTAGAAGAGTGCAATGAGCACGGGCCACTGGATGAGCATGGGCAGACAGCCGCCTGCGGGACTCACACCCATCTTGTTGTAGAGCGCCATGAGCTCCTGCTGCTTCTGCATGGCATCCTCCTGATTGGGGTACTTCTCGTTGAGGGCCTGCACTTCGGGCATCTGGTTGGCGATGCGCATACGAGCCGTGGATTTGTACGACTTGTAGGTCATCGGCAAGGTGACGAGCTTGATGAAGAGCGTCATCAACAGGATGATGATGCCGTAGGAGTGGATGAACTTGTCCATGAGGTGGAACAGGGGGATGATGACCCACGAGTTGATGTAATGGACAATGAATCGCCAGCCGAGGTAGAACGAATCCTGCAGGTCGAGGTCCTCGTTCTGCTTGCCGATGAACGATGCTGCGAGGTCGTTCATGTCGCGGAGCTTATAGTAGTCCTTCGGGCCGATGTAGAAGCACATCGGGACGGTCTGCGTGGCGGCACGGGTGTCGAGCTCAAACTCGAGGTTCTCGGCAGCATAACGCTTGATGACGCTGGGGTCTTCCTCCTCCTTTACGGGTTCGCTGGTGAGACGGCCTGCAGTGAAGAGGTCGTTGGTGATGAACATGGTGGAGAAGAACTGGTTCTGGAACGAGATCCACGACATGCGGCCGTCCAAGGTCTCGTCGTCACGCTTGCCGCTCGACAGGTCGTCGGTCGATTGGCCGGAATACTTGTAGTAGATCTGCGAATAACGGCCTTCGAAGTCACGTCCGAGCTCGGTGCGTGGCAGCGACTGGTGCCAGTTCATGAGCACGGTGCGGTCGTTGAGCATGTTCTCGATGTTGCGAGTGACGATGCTGTAGTTCACGAGGTAGCTGTCGGGCGCAGGCAGGGCATAGACGAAGCTGAACTCGGCGCCGTCGGACGAGCGCAGGGACATCGTCACCGACGTGTCGCTGACCTGGGTGGGCTCGAAATAGAAGCGGTCGGTGTTGAACGACCCCTTGGGGGTATTCAGGGTGTAGTAGAGGTCGTTGTTCTCGGCAGTGAAGACCACGAGGGTGTCGCCCTGGTAGTCGTCGTACTTCTTCAGCACGGCTTCCTCGATCTGTCCGCCCTTGGTGGAAAGGGTAAGACGAAGGACGTCGTTCTCGAGCACGATCTTCTGTTCTGTCCCCTGCACAGCCTCGGCAAGGGCTCCGTATGTCTGAAGCAGTTTCGCATTGTTCAAGCTGTCGAGCAGCGCAATCTGTGCACTGTCCTTTGGCAAAGCCTCAGCTTCGGTAAGGGCATCGGCAGCAATGGCCTCAGCTGCCTCGGCAGCAGTTTTTTCAGCATTGACACGGGCTATCGAGTCGTTGTAACGACGCATGGCCTCAATCTGCTCGGGTGAAGGTTGAGTGTAATACATGTACCCGAACAACAGGGCACACATAAGAAGAGTTCCAATTACGGTGTTCTTATTCATACTTATTCTTATAGAAAAACGCGGGCAAAGATAGAAAAAAAAATTGTACCTGCCAAACAAAACGCAAAAAAAGGGAGAAAAATTTGGGTATTCGGAAAATTTGTCTTATCTTTGCGCCCGCTAAATTACATTTTATTAGGATAAATATGGACATCAGGAAGGCAGAATACGTGATCAGCAACACCGATTGGCGCAAGTGCCCCGACACCCGATTGCCGGAGTATGCCTTCATTGGCCGCTCGAATGTGGGCAAGTCGAGCCTCATCAACATGCTCACCCAGCACAAGGGTTTGGCAAAGACATCGTCGAAGCCCGGCAAGACGCTGCTCATCAACCACTTCATCATCAACGACGAGTGGTACATCGTGGATCTGCCGGGGTATGGATATGCCCGAATCGGCAAAACAGGCCTCGAAAAGCTTAACCGACTCATCAACGGCTACATCTTGGGCCGCAAGCAGCTCACCTGCCTCATGCTACTCATCGACAGTCGCCACGAGCCGCAGAAAATCGATTTGGAGTTCATGGAGATGCTTGCCGAGAACGGCATTCCTTTCGCTATCGTCTTCACCAAAATCGACAAGTTGAGCCAGCGCCAGTGGGCCAAGAACTTCAAGGCATACAAGGAACGGCTGATGCAGGACTGGGAGGAACTGCCCCCCATCTTCGCCACAAGTGCCGAGAAGGGAACGGGAAGAGACGAGGTGCTTGATTACATTGAAAATGTAAACAAGACAATTAACAATGAATAATTAACAATTAACAATTCCAGAAATATGGCAATGAACAATTGGTTTGAGTGCAAGGTAAAATACGAGAAGACTCTTGAGACAGGTACACAGAAGAAGGTGACTGAGGCATACCTCGTGGATGCCATGACCTTCACCGATGCCGAGGCACGCATCATCGAGGAAATGACACCATTCATCAGCGGAGAGTTCGAAGTGACTGCCGTGAAGAAGGCACGCATCTCGGAGCTCTTCCAGGACCCCAATGGCGACAAGTGGTATCGCGCCAAGGTGATGTTCATCACCCTCGACGAGAAGTCGGGCCTCGAAAAGAAGTCGGCCAGCACCATGCTCGTCCAGGCACGTTCATTCGAGGAGGCTGTCAAGAACCTCTGCGACGGCATGAAGGGCACGATGAGCGACTGGGAGATCAACACCATCGCCGAAACCGCCCTCATGGACGTCTATGGCCTTGTGGTTAAGGAGGAATAAACTAGAATATCTAGAAGATCTAGAGAATCTAGAATAAACATGATCAAAGAAAACCTACAATCCATCCGCACCACCCTCCCCCAAGGAGTGACACTGGTGGCTGTCAGCAAGTTCCACCCTGCCGAGGCTGTGCAGGAGGCCTACGACGCTGGGCAACGCATCTTTGGCGAGAGCCGCGAAAACGAGTTCAAGGTCAAGGCTGCTACGCTGCCCCAGGACATCGAATGGCACTTCATCGGACACCTGCAGACCAATAAGGTGAAGTACATCGCCCCACTGGTGAGCCTGATACAGTCGATCGACTCGGAGCGACTGCTCGACGAGGTGGAACGCCAAGCCGTACGTTTCAGCAAGGAGCGCGAGGCAAGGTTCGGCGATGCTAGCATCGATGTGCTGCTGCAACTCCATGTGGCCCGCGAAGAGACCAAGTCGGGCTTCTCGCCCGACGAGCTCCTGCAGCTCCTCGACAGCGTGAACATCAAGGAGAGGTGGCCCCATGTGCGTCTGCGCGGCGTGATGGGCATGGCGTCGTTTGTGGACGATGAGAATCTTTGGCGCAAGGAGTTCCGCGAGATCATTGCCTGCCAACATGCCTTGCTCGATGGACCTTTGAAAGCCCAGGGCATCACGGAGAAGCAGTTCGACATCCTCTCGTTCGGCATGAGCGACGACTACAAGGTGGCGATCGAGGAAGGTTCGAACATGGTGCGCATCGGCACCTCAATCTTCGGACATCGGGAATATTGATACTATATAGATATGACATTAATCGTACCAAATCTTGAGGCACTGCCTCAGGCTGCACACGACTTCGTGGCTGCCATGGACGACCGCACCGTCTTTGCCTTCCATGGCGAGATGGGCGCAGGAAAGACCACCTTCATCAAGGCGCTGTGCCTGGTGCTTGGCGTGGAGGACGAGGTGAACTCCCCCACTTTCGCCATCGTCAATGAATACCGTTCGGCCACCACGGCCGAGCTCATCTATCACTTCGATTGCTACCGATTGAAGAAAATCGAAGAGGCGCTCGACCTGGGCTTCGAGGACTACATGGAATCGTCGGCCCTCTGCTTCATCGAATGGCCCGAGATCGTCGAAGAACTCCTTCCTGGCGACACCGTGCATGTGAATATCACCGTGGGTGAGGACGGCAGCCGCACAATCACATGGGAATAAGGCATATTTGACAACGTCCTCTAAGGTTTAGCTATGCTGATCTACAACACGACCTTCCACGTCGATGGCGAGCAGCACGTCGGTGCGTTCCTTACCTACATGCGAGACGTCTATCTGCCTGCTGCTATGAGCAACGACTACCTTCGCAATCCGCGTTTCGTCAGGTTGCTTACCGACGTGGGTGAAGGCCTGTTCGGCTATGCGCTGATGTGCGAGGTCGAGGATGTGCAGACACTAAAGAAGTGGAAGCTCGAAACAGGGCACACCCTGGAATCGAACTTCCACCAGCGATTTGGCGAAAAAATATTGATGTTTTCGACCTCGATGAAGGATGTCACGGAGAAGGTTGTTGTTGGTTAAGAGGTGTTTGGAGCTCGCTTTGCTCTCAGTTAAGAAGGGTTAAGAAAGGTTGTATGCCCATAACCCCCTCTTAACCTCTTAACCCTTTTTTACCCCTCTTAACCCCTCTTAACCTTCTCAGGGCCTTTCCTTCGACACCCAAGCTTTCTTGATACGAATATCCTTCAACGGGCGGTCCAGACTATCGGTCTTGGCCGCCTGTATTTGTCCTACCACATCGAGACCCTTGATGACTTCGCCAAACACCGTGTATTCGTTGTCGAGATGCGGTGTGCCACCATCGATTTCGTAGGCATCGATCACCTCCTGAGGGAAGGTGAAATGGCGGGTCGAGTCCTCACGCTCCAACACCTTCTCCTGCTCGGCCTGCATCTCGCGCGGTCCGAAGTATTTGCCCCAGACGATGTAGAACTCGTAGGGCGAACTCTTGCGTTCGGGGTTGATGTGGTCGCCCTGTCGGGCAGCAGCCAGGGCGCCTCGACGATGAAACAACTGCGGGAAACGTATCTCAGCAGGGAGTCGGTAAGGATCGTCGCCACGTGCATTCTTGAACTCCTGTGCTGCAACGTCTCGACTAGTGGAGTCACCGCACTGGATCATGAACGAGGCAATGATGCGATGGAAGAGCAAGCCGTCGTAGTAGCCGCGACGCACTTGTGCAAGGAAATTGTCGCGATGGATGGGCGTCTCGTTATAGAGCGCCAGCACAATCTTGCCCTGCGTGGTCTGCATGGTCACTTCGGCACGGTTGTCGATGCCCTCATTCCTCTTTTCTGCCATGCTTGCCTGCATCATTGCAAACAAGGCAAGCAATAAAATTACCTTCTTCATTTCTGTCTTCGTATTCGTTCGCTTCGAAAAAACGCCGCAAAGTTAACGATTATTATCTATTTTTCCAAATTTTTGGCATTTTTTATGCACACTATATGGCTATATGTGCATTTTTGGACATAGATAATGCCCAACTCGCGCCATATTGTGCAGAATTATCCATTTTTTGTTGGTCAATTTACAGAAAAGCTATACCTTTGCAGCGGTTTTCAGAATGTTTGGGACTAAAATCCCCACTACTCAAGACCAAAAAAACCCAAAACTACTATATTAATATGAACAAGAAAATCTTTTCGGCGTTGATTGCCTTGATTCCAAGCGTCACGCTTTTTGCAGGTGGTTTGACCACCAACACCAATCAGAATGCAGCCTACCTCCGTATGATGAGCCAGGAGGCCATCATCGACATCACCGGCCTTTACATGAATCCTGCCGGCACTGCATTCCTCACCCCCGGCTATCACTTCAGCCTCAATATCCAGAATGCAAAGCAGAACCGCGACATCGAAACCACATTCCCGCTGATGCAGTACAATCGCTTCGATGCAAGTGCGACACGCGAGTTCCACGGCGAGGCCAATGCCCCCGTCATTCCAAGCTTCCAGTTCTCCTATAACTGGGAAAAATGGAGCATCAATGCCAACTTCGCCATCGGTGGTGGCGGCGGCAAGGCCGAGTTTGACACCGGTCTGGGCACCTTCGAGAGCATGTATGCTGCCAAGATCTACAGCGAGGTAGTCACCAGCCTCACCAAGAATATCGCCCCGGCCCTCATCGCACAAGGCATGGATCAGGCCGCAGCAGTTACTCAGGCACAGACGATGGCCCAGAGCGCTTATCAGGGCTACAGCCTCAACTCCTACCTCAAGGGTCGCCAGTACCACTTCTGCCTCACTTTGGGTAGCACCTACAAGGCAATGGACAATCTCTCCCTCTTCCTCGGTGCACGTGCCATCTATGCCACCAACAACTACAATGGTTGGGTGGAGGACATCCACGCCGTCTATGTCAACCCCTTGACACAGCAGCCTGTTGACCAGGTGGTGAACAGCGAGCTTTCGCTCAATGCCGACCAGACAGGTTGGGGCTTCACACCCGTCCTCGGCGTCGATTGGCGCATCAACGAGCATTGGAACGTGGCTGCCAAGTACGAGTTCAAGACACGTCTGCGCGTCGAGAACAAATCTGAGATGAACGAATTCACCAAGGAAATGGCCGCAACCAACGCAACCCTCGGCCAGTTCAAGGACGGTTCGACGATAGCAACCGACGTTCCTTCGCTCCTCACCGTTGGTGTTGAATACCGCCCCATCGATGCCATCCGTCTGCGTGCCGGCTATCACTGGTATGGCGACAAGCAGGCAACCGTCTATGGCAACAAGCAGGATCTCATCGACGACGACACCTGGGAGTTCACCGCAGGTGCTGAGTGGGAGATCAACAAGTGGGTGACCATCAGTGGTGGCTACGTTCGCACACAGTATGGTTTGAGCGACGCCTACATGAACGACCTTTCGTTCGTCACCAGTTCAAACAACATGGGCTTTGGCGCACGTGTTCGCCTCACCGGCAACCTCAACCTCGACCTCGGCTACATGAAGACATTCTACGAGGAGCGCACTGTTGAGACACAGAACTACCTCTCCCCCGGTTTGACCAAGACTGACACCTACACCCGCACCAACCGCGTGCTTGGCATCGGCATCAACTTCGAGTTCTAATCATTCGCCCTAAACTACTACATCACATACATTCACAGCAATGCCTTCCCCATTTCGGAGAAGGCATTGCCATTTTTATTTATTTCGCACCCTAAACCTCAGCTCCGCTTATTGGCGAGCAGTCGGACATAACCTAAGCAAAGCACCCAAGCGATCACCACACCCACAATGTCGGCCACCCAATCGATCCAGTCGCCCGAACGCAAACCATTGGTGCAATACTTTTGTCCTAATTCCACCAGGCCACCCAGAAGCGAAGGCAGATAGAGCGCACCGATGCGAAGTCGTCGTGGACGAAGTTCTCCCACACGCAAGCCATGAGGGATGGGCGAAAAACGAAGACCATGCAAACGCAGATGGTCAAGCCAGATGGCTCCCGCCTGCCCGAAATACATCACGATGTGTGTCCACTTATCAATAAACGCCACATTGCTAAGCGGCGTCTCAGGCACCGGCATGAAAGATAGTATCATCACAATGGCAAAGATAAACCATGTGAATGGATAATGCTTGATGTAATGGGACATAGAGAGGAGTTTGAGGGGTTAAAGGGGGTTGAAGGGTTTGAGGGGTTCAAGGGGTTTGAAGGGTTCGAGAAGTTCGAGAGGGTTATGGGCATACAACCCTTCAAACCTTTCAAACTCCTCAAACCCCTCAAACCCTAATTAATTGTAATCTGCTTATCCTTATTCTCAAACGGACTGGGATGCTTCTGGGATAGTTGTCCGATGAAGCCATATCTGCGCCTAACGGGTCGCCACTTGTCAGTGGTCGAATGCAGGAAGAGCCAGTCATAGACGCTCTTGAAATAGAAATAATGCGACAACATGCTGTGATTCTGTCCAGGCAACAGTCGATAAATGAGGCGTGTGGTATCGCCCACAGCCCTCATCTGATCAACCACGCGCTGCGAAGCCTCCCACGGCACCGAATGGTCGTTGGTGCCATGAAGGATGCAGAGGGGCACTTTCAGCAGATTCTTGTGATTCGTCTTGGGTGTATCGCCACCACACAATGCCAAGGCTGCTGCCACACGATTGGGCGAATCGGCTACATAGTCGATTGTGCCAAAGCCACCCATGCTCATACCGAGCACGTAGATGCGTGTCGAGTCGATGGCATAACGTTCCAAGGCCCAATCCACCAACCTGTTGATCCTATCGGGTTGCCATCCTCCTGTCGGATGCTGGGGAGCAAGGACATAGGCATCGAGATTCAACCCTTTCGAAAGGGCATCGAGTGTGCCATAGCGGCGCACTTGCGACAAGTTGGTGCCACGAAGGCTTGCACCATGCAGAAATATCACCAATGGCTTGCGAACCATAGCTTCCAACAGGTCACCCTCCTCACCTCTGATGCTATCGATGACGATAGGAGGCACCACCGCACTATCGGGTGGAGCTATCACTGGAGGAACATAGAACCAAAAGTTATAGGCATCTTTCACCGTGCCGCGATGCGCTATCATACGCTGTGCCGACAATGATCCAAACATCATCGATGTCACAAAAACGAATAGGGTCAGGCTACGCAACCAGCCTGACCATTCCAATATTTTATTCATTTAACTGGTTTATTTTCAAATTTAGCGGCGCAAATTTAGCGAAAAAATCCGAAATGACCAAATTTATTCTATAAAAATTTGGATAATTGGCTGATAATGGCTATCTTTGCGCACACAATAACCAATGGACTTGACAGAATCATGAGCAAAAAGATAATGCTGAGCTTCGACACCGAGGAGTATGACGTCCCCCGCGAACATGGTGTAGAAATCACGATGAACGAATCGATGAAGGTGTCGGGATATGGCACAACAAGGATACTCGACTGCCTGAAGGAATGTGGAGTAAAGGCTACTTTCTTTTGCACCACCAACTTCGCCACCAATGCACCCGACATCATCCGGCGCATCATCGACGAAGGTCATGAGGTGGCCTCACATGGTTGTGACCACTTCCAACCCAAGCCCGAGCACGTCATCCTTTCGAAGCAGATGCTCGAAGCCGATTTCGGCATTCAGATCAAGGGCTATCGTCAGCCCCGCATGTTCCCAGTCGATCTGCAGGAACTGAAGCGACAGGGCTACGTCTATAACGCTTCGCTTAATCCAGCCTTTATCCCGGGACGCTATATGCACCTCAACACCCCTCGAACCAGCTTCATGGAGGAAGGGTTGCTGCAGATTCCCGCCTCGGTATCTCCCTGGCTGCGCATCCCGATGTTCTGGCTTGCGCTCCACAACTTCCCACTGTGGCTCTATAAGAAGCTACTCCATCGCATCGTCTCCCACGACGACTACTTCAACACCTACTTCCATCCCTGGGAGTTCTATCCACTCGGCGAACATCCCGAATACAAAATGCCCTACATCATTCGTCACAATGCAGGGCAAAGTATGTACGAACGCCTCAAGTCGGTCATCCTCGACTGCAAATCTCGAGGCTACGAGTTCATCACTTATTGCGAATTTTCCGAAGAAAAGATCCAACAGCGAAGTTAGAGATTGTCCTCCGACAGGGAATCCTTTTGCGACGTCAGGAAAGAATTGTCATTTATCTGCATAAGGTCATCGAGGATTTGCATCTCGGCATCCTTATCTCCTATCTTATTGTATCCTTGTGCTAACGTGAGGGCGATGTCGCTGAAGAACGATTCGTAAAGCGTGTCGCCCGCATTTTTTGCCTCATTGTAGATGGCCTGCAACCTTTGGGTAGTCGCTTCGAGGTCCAGTCCCATCTCTACCTTGCCGCGCAGTAAGGCCAGTTCCTCCAGCTTGTTATGCTGGCCACGAACCACTTCTTTGGGCAGCTGCTTCACCTGCATCGGAGCTGCAGAAGGCTTGGGAGCAAATAGTCCGGATGCGAAATTGTTGATCCGCTGCGACTCTGCACTCCAGATGAATCGTCCCACGAGGACCACACAGCAGAGAATGGCAGCTGCTGCCACCCAAGGCATGATGCGACGCACGAAGGGCTTCCTCTCCTTCATCATTTCCTTGGCCTTACCTTGTACAATCTTTTCGATCGTCTTTCGGTCCAACGTCTGCATGGCATCCACCACGCGCTGTTGGCGCTCCTCTCCCACTATCTGCATCTGCTTGATGAGACGAGCCATAGTGATAGCGCGTTCACGCAGCTTGGGATTATCCTTCATTTCTGCACGAAAAGCATCGGCCTCGGCCTCTGACATCCGGCTACGCAGAAACAGGGCGATGCGTTCGTCCATCTCAGCTTGCGGGCTGGTCTCATTCATGTTGCCATCTTTCTTCATTTTCGTGTAGAATTAGTCATTGAACATTTCATTGAATATCTGTTTCATCGCCGCCTCGAACTTTGTCATGCAGCGGCTCTTCATTACCTTTACGCTGTTGGCAGCCTTGTAACCATAGAGGTCGGCAAGCTCCTGCATCGAGTATCTGTCGAAGTAAAAGCCCCAAAGCAGCTTGTTGCAGGGTTCAGGAAGGTTGCGCACCACTTCGCGTACAGCAGCCTCTTTGCGCTCCACCATTCTTGCATCCTCCTGGGCAAGCACCTCGTTGAGGAAGTCCTCGTTGAATTCGCTCACGTCACGTTCGTCCTCATTGTCGAGTATCTTCTGCATCTGCCGATATTGCTCCTTGAGCTTGTTCTGCACAATACCATGGAAATATGCAGCCAGCGAGCGAGGCATCTCGGCAAGGTATCCCGAATGAAGCTGTTCGTACAGGGTGAGGAATGAATCCTGGAAAAGGTCCTCAGCATCGTTGTGGTTCAATCCCTTCGACATAAGCCAGCTAAGGGTCTTGTCGCGCTGTTCACCCACGAAGTCATTCAGAACGGCGATGGTTGCATTAGGTAATATGTTGTTCTTTGCCATATATTTGAATTTTCGGGTGCAAAGATACAGTTTTTTCCCAAACTATGCAAGGATAATCGCCATTTTTGATACCCGTTCATCACTATGTGCATGTTTTGGATGAAAAGTTAACTGTCTTAACACAAAAAATCTTCTACAAAAACACACGTTTATAGATTCAAAAAAAGAAGGCCCAGCACTCACTGCCAAGCCCTCTCCTACTGGTCTGAATTACTATAAAAAACGTCTTGTCTTGATCTATAAAACTTTTCGTTTCCATCTTTATGTGACAAAGGGAACCGAAAGGTTAACAGAAAAAACAATTATTTTTGAATTTCAGAAAAAAAGCATGAAAAAAGTCCGTGCCATTCTTTAGTGACACGGACGTTTCATCGCCAATGGTTATCGGAGAGCATCGCTCTGCTCTCGCTGCTTCATCAGCTCTATCGCCTCTTTCCCTGTCAGATGTTCGATGTCGAAGCGGATCATTAACATTCTCGAGAAACCATGCTCCATTTCTTTCTGCAAGGCTTCCTCCTGATTGGGATTATATCTGTCACCAAGCAGACGGGCTGTTTCCAGTTTCTCCTGCTCATCTTCGATGATATGAATGCGACCAAAAGCAATCACACTACGAAAAAAGGTGGTGTACTTCGCTGGCTGCACGTCATCCTTGTCGATGACGCAGAACGAAGCCTTGTCACAGTTCCTGATGGCATCCACCTTATGGCCACTCAATGCGCTGTGGAAATATAGTTTGCCATCGGCATAGACATAGCTGATGGGAACGGCGTAGGGATAGCCGCCATCACCCAGCAGTGCCAATGTACCGGCAGTCGCCTTCTGCAATATCACGATGCTCTCTGCTTCTGAAAGCTGCTGGTGATTGCGCCTCATTTCCCTGAATTCCATTTTATGATACTGTTTTAAGTCCTACAATTGACACAATGAGCGTCGTGATGAAAAACAATCGCCAGAACGTAGCCGGTTCGTGGAAGACGAAGATACCTACAATCACCGTTCCCACAGCTCCTATTCCCGTCCATACCGGATAAGCTGTCCCTAAAGGAAGCGTCTGTGTGGCTTTGGCCAGAAGTCCCATACTGAGAATGGTGAAAGCCAGGAATCCGCTCATCCATAGCCACCATTCAGTTCCAGTCACATACTTTGCACGACCAAGACAATAGGTGAACCCCGTCTCACATAGTCCTGCAACAATCAAGATAATCCAGTTCATTTGGTTACTGACTGCCTGTTTGAGGGCAGCAGAACTATTCCGGCGACTCCTTCTAAGGCACTGCAAAGATACGAAAAATCTCCCAAATCGTGGGGAATTAGGAGACAATTTTAAGATTATTTGTGAGATTTCTTACAATCCTTTTACCCAGGTCTCTAATTCCTGTTTATTTGTCCTGTTCAGGAGCTTGCCTTCCTTCCAGTTGACATCAGGATAAGCGGCTTTCAAGTCTTCGCATGCCTTCCTGATGCTGCTGCCGCCGTTTGTTACTCTGCGAGCAGGCATTGAGACAAATAGTCAACAGTGCCGCCATCACTAATACTATTCTCTTCATATCACTTCAGTTTGTCATATACTTCATCGCTCACTGGCTCAAGCCATTCATTGCTCGAACCTTCCTGCACATCCTTATGATAAGTCAGATGCTGGAACCAGGAATCCTTGGCGGCTCCGTGCCAGTGCTTCACCTCAGCGGGAATGGCGATGACGGTGCCGGGAGTCATCTCAATGGCTTCCTTGCCCCATTCCTGATACCAACCGCGACCGCTGACGCAGATGAGCACCTGCACCGACTTGTGGTGGATGTGCCAGTTGTTGCGGCAGCGAGGCTCGAAGGTGACGTTATGCACGCCGCCACCCACGTCGGCCAGATAGCTGTTGCCGACGAAATACTGTGCATAGGCGGTATTGGGATTGCCCTTAGGCCATTTGCTGCGAAGGGTATAGCCCTCGCTGTCGAGCCAGGCACAGAGTTCATCGACGAGTTCCTGCGAATTACCCATGTTCACGGCTCCGCGTTTATGGGCAGCCAACTGCGGAGCAACACCTTCGAGACCACTCAATGCTGCTACCGTCACTATCTCGCGGTCGGCATGTGAGAGTTGGTCTCCAGCGAAGATGTCACCGAAGAGGTGCGACTTCAAATAATAGTCATCTTGCGGACAGAAGTCATAATCGAAAGCACGGCCCGATAGCTGCGTCTGGTTCTTCTTGCCCAGTTCGTAGGCTTTCTGTGCATCGTCCCATTCGGCAGGGCGTGTCCACGGTTTGCCCTCGTGCCATGTCGATTTCTTGTCCTCCAATACCTTGCCCAGCACTCCCAGCGCATTCAGCGAACGCGGGAATCCCGTATAGGCATAGAGCTGCGAGAAAGCCTCCTTCAGCTCATTGATGGTTACACCATTGTCGAGTGCCGAGTGTACGGCAGGCTCCAATCGCTCCAAGTCACCCTGTGCCATCAGGCAGGCACACGCTGCCAATCCCTTTTGACGCTCTGTCAGCGTCTGACCGTTTATTGTCATCATAGTCAATGCTGATATTATAAATACAAACAATCTCTTCATTTTTTCAGCCTAATTTCTATACTCTGTTGGTGTCATGCCAACCTGTTGCTTGAACAGGCGGGTGAAGTGTTGTGGATACTGGAAACCGAGTTTATAGGCCACCTGGTTGATGGTCAGCTCGCGGTCCATGACGTACTGCTTCGAAAGGTCGATGACCTTGTTCTGGATATAGCGCTGAGCCGTGAGGCCCGTCTCCTTCTTGATGAGGTCGCCGAAGTAGCCGGGTGAGAGGAACACCTTCTCTGCGAAATAGGCTACCGAGGGCAGTCCCTTTCGCTCTGCTTCACCGCTTCGGAAATAGGTCTCCAGGTCGTGCTGGAAGCGGGTCATGATGTCGTTGTTCACCTTGTGGCGCGTGATGAACTGGCGGTCATAGTAGCGCATGCAGTAGTCGAGCAGCATGCCGATGGCATCGGTGATGAGCGTCTGCGAGTGCTTGTCCACAGGGTGCTGCAGTTCCTCCTCGATGCTGTCGAGCAGATCGCTCACGATACGCTGCTCACGCTCCGAGAGGTGCAGGGCCTCGCGCTGGTCGTAGTCGAAGAACGTGTAGTCGTGGATGCGCTTGGCCAGGGGCGTGCCGTAGATCAAGTCGGGATGGAACAGCAGGCCGCGCGAGGCTGGCATGGGCTTCGTCACGTCCCATACCACCTCGACCACCTGTCCTGGCTTAAAGCTCACAATGGTGCCCTCCTGATAGTCGTACTTCTCGCGTCCGTAGCGTATCGAGCAGCCCTCGCCCTGCTTCAGGAACAGGGCGTATAGGCCATAGTTCAGACGCGTGTGGTTCAGATCCACAGGTGGTTCTACGGTGTGATTCACCACAGTCACAAGCGGATGTAGCGTCTCCCACCCGTACATTTTGTTATATGCGTCGATCGAGTCGAGCTGGACGATTCTACCTTCTGCCATGTTATTTCAGGTTCTCACGGAAAAAGTTTTCCAATTTGTCGAAAGGAATGTAGTTACCCGTACCGCCATCATAAAGGTCGCAATGGCTGGCACCCGGGATAATCATCAGTTCCTTGTTGTCACCCTTGAGAAGCTTGAAAGCATCTTCGCCCATATAACGACTGTGCGCCTTCTCGCCATGGATGATAAGGACTGCACTGCGTATCTCGTTGGCATACTGGAGCAATCGGGTATTCATCATGGGCATCATGCCGCAAGCAGCCCATCCGTCGGTGGAGTTGCCGCTACGTTCATGGTAACCGCGTGGTGTCTTGTAATAGGCATGATAGTCCTTGATGAATTGGGGGGCATCGTCTGGCAGCGGATCGACTACACCTCCCGCACGTGGATGTTCACCAGTACGGTAGTCCTCGGTTCGCTGACGCGCCACCATCTGGCGCATGGCATAGCGTGCATCCTCGTTGTCGTTCTGGTCGAAATAACCCTTCTCGTTCACTCGTGTGAGTTCGTACATCGTCGAAGCCACAGTCGCCTTGATACGTGGATCGACTGCCGCAACATTGAGGGCAAAACCACCCCATCCGCAGATGCCGATGATGCCGATACGCTCGGGATCAACCAGCTCATAATTCGACAGGAAATCGACAGCAGCCGAATAGTCTTCGGTATTGATGTCAACTGAAGCTATCCTGCGTGGTTCGCCGCCACTCTCACCTGTAAAGGAAGGATCAAAAGCAATGGTCAGGAAGCCGCGTTCGGCCATCGTCTGAGCATAGAGTCCGCTTGATTGCTCCTTCACGGCACCAAAGGGGCCGCACACGGCAATGGCAGGCAGCTTTCCGCTCGCAGCTTTCGGCACATACATATCGGCTGCAAGTGTTATACCGAATAGGTTCTTGAACGTCACCTTCGAGTGCTCCACCTTGTTGCTCTTCGGGAACACCTTGTCCCACTCTTGTGTTAAAGTCAATGTCTGTTCCATGTTCTTCTCTACGTTGTTTTGATTAGCTACTTGTGTGCAAGCCGTCAGCATGCCGACTGCAAGCAGAACGAATGATACGGTTTTCTTCATACATTATTCTATCTTATCTGATTTGTTTTTTCCCGTTTCGTATCACAATCCCTTTCATCCCGGTCTGTGCCAACATCCCTGAGACAGTATAGGTTGCCGATTCCTTGCCGTCGGTCAACACTCGGCTGAGACTTGAAGGATCGGAGATGGAGAGCGTCACGATTACGTTATCGCCTCCCGCATTCACCCATTGTTTGATTTCGGCCTGCGTCATGTTATCGAGCTTGCCGAGGCGGGTGAAGTCCCATGAGTTCGTGTCATAGTAGATGCATAGATTGCTGCCCAGATACAGAATCAAGTCGCCCGGCTGTGTGGTGATATCTTCATTGTTCTGGGGGAACGAATAGCCCAGCGGCCCCACCTTCTCAAAGTCACCGTAGTCATGAGCCTCGTAAGTGATGTAGCCCTTTTGAAGTTGCGCCACCAAAGCCTCCGTCGAAGAGTTGCTGACGAGCGTTGCCGTCTTGGTCACACCACCGATGGTAAGGTACATCTTTTGCTGAGCGTTTGCACCCAGTGTCATAGCTGTTAGAGCCATAATAATCAGTCCTTTCATAATAGTTTGTTTTTCCGGGTGCAAAGATACGGGGTTTTCCTGATATTCGGCCTAAATGAATTGCGGAAAGAAATACCATTATTACGGATTTATCTCTCCATTGAAAACAATCTCATTGCTCATCAATATTGATTAGTGTGTATTTGCGGCTACCTAAGCCAATCTGCTCATCGAGAAAAATGAGTGGCATCCGAAAGCGGATGTCACTTGTTGATTTTTCTGATAACCCTGCATGGATTGCCTACAGCCACGCAGTCCTCTGGGATGTCTTTGCTCACTACAGAACCTGCTCCGATAATGCTTCTTGCCCCAATGGTAACACCGGGCAGCACGATAACACCGCCTCCCAGCCAACAGTCTTCACCGATGGTTATCGGCGAGCATCGCTCTATGGGCTTGCGACGCTCGATGTAATCAATAGGGTGGTTCGGGGTCAGGAATTGGCAGTTCGGGCCTATTTGAGTGTTGGAACCGATGGTGATAATACCTCCGTCGAGCATCGTGCCGTTGTAGTTGATAAACACATTCTCACCCAGTTTGATGCCATGCCCATGGTCGCAATGAAACGGTGGTGCTACCGTGGATGATTCCGGAATGCCAGGGATCAAGTCCTCAATCGTCTTCCTGTAGTCTTCATCCTCAATGGTCATGGTTTGCAGCCTCGCACAAAGATGCTTGGCCCTAAGGTAACTCGCCAAACATTCTTCGCTTGTGAAGTCATAGAACTCTTCACTGTGCATTTTTTCAAATTCTGTTTTCATATTTCCTTTGACAGGCATTTTACCAAGGACGTTTAATTTAATACTCAAGTTTAGGAAATGCGATATTTGAGATCTTTCTCATTTTATCTTCGTAATCTAATAAAACGGCTTCAAAACTCCACCACCGTCCCAATAGGTTGGTCAAGTAGGTTGATGTGATTCCGCCCCGCGATGTCGTGTGCCACGCTGTCGGGTTCCGACCATGAGTGCTTGGAGAGAGAGAACTTGCCATGATGCACCGTGAAAACCAGTTTGACCCGCAGGTCGAGGATGGCTTTTTTCAAGTCTTCGGGCATCAGGTGGATATTGGCCCAATCCTGGTTGTACTGGCCATTCTCCATCAATGCCAGATCCACCGTACCAAACCGCTCATACACTTCCTTGAAACGGTCGTCATAACCGCCGTCACCGCCGACATAGACTTTCTTCCCTCCCGATTCGACTAAAAAAGCAGCCCACAGCGTTTGGTTGCGCTTGAAGAGACGGTTGGAGAAATGTCGAGTGGGCAGACAGGTGATTTTAGAGTTGAGAGCGGAGAGTTTAGGGTTGAGAGTTTCGTACCAATCCATTTCGGTGATGTGCTCAGGGTCATAGCCCCAATACTCTAAATATTCCGCCACACCCAGCGGACACACCACGTGCTTCACTTTGCCCTTCAAGTCGCGCAGGGTGGCGTAATCCAAATGATCCCAATGCTCATGGGTGATGATCAGTACATCGATGTCAGGCATGTCGTCGGGCGAGTAGATGTCCGTGCCCTTGAACGGGCGCATCATCACCGTCACGGGAAACTCCATCTTCAGCAGCGGGTCAACCAAATAGCGTTTCCCGTCCAAACAGAAAAGGTAGGACGAATGCCCGAACCAGACGAGCCAGTCTTTGCCGGTCCCTGAGCCTGTCGAAGGGTCGGTGGGCAATGCCTTCAAGTCAGTCTTCACGACAGGAACGGCTTTTTTGGGCACCCTGTCTTTCTTGCGGTGAGTAAGGAACTCCCACAATGCCCCGAACATGGACTTGTCACCAGTGAATTGAGGCGTGGGAATCTGATTCTGGAACTGTCCGTCACTATAGTTCGGCGAAGCTTCGATTCTGTCTTGTCGCTCTTTCGACATCCGCCTACCGAAGCTAGGATGGTTCAGGATGATTACGCCGACGATCGCTATCACTAAAAGAACAGCAAGGATGATGAGTAGCATTTTCAAGGAACTTTTCATTGTGGAATGTTAAGCAAATATTTACAATACTGTGCCCCTTGACGGCACGAAAAAGTTCACTTTTTTCCTTTTCGCGCTTTTCAGCAAATCCGCAGTCGATTTGAGGGCACGAAAAGCCAGTCCTACAGACTTGCCATCAGGATCTCCTTGATGTCTTGCTCGGTCAGTGGAGCGTAGGCATGCTCCAGACCTTCGTTCACTGCGATGTGATGAGCCATCTCATCGATGCGGCTGTCGTCGATGCCGACCTCGCGGAGGTGCATGGGGATGTTGATACTCTCGAAGAACCTGTAGGTCTCGTCGATGGCCTTCTCGGCAATCTCCTGCTTGGGCAGCGAGGCGTCGATGCCGAAGACGTTGATGCCATACTTCACGAAGCGGTCGATGGTCTTATCGCTCAGGATATGCTTCATCCAGCGCGGTGTGATGATGGCCAAGCCCTCGCCGTGGGTGATGTCGTAGTAGGCCGAGAGGGCGTGCTCGATGCCGTGGCAGGGCCAACCGGATGGACTGTTGCCCAGCGACAGGATGCCATTGCAACCGTAGGTGCAGCAGAGCATCATCTCGGCGCGGGCGGTGTAGTCCTCGGGATTGCCGAGGCACTTGCGGGCGTTCACCATCAGACTCTTCAGCATCGACTCGCAGAAGCCGTCGTTGAGCAAGGTGGTGTCGGCGGCGAAGTACTGCTCCATCACGTGGTTCATCGCATCGGCACAGCCCGCAGCGGTCTGTTTCTTCGACACCGTGAAGGTATAGACGGGGTCAAGGATCGAGCATACGGGGAAGGTAAGCGGTTCCATGTAGCCCACCTTGTCGTTGGTCTCCGTGCGAGAGATAACAGCGCCGCAGTCGTACTCCGAGCCCGTGGCTGCCAGCGTCAGGATGTCCACGATGGGCAGAGCCGTCTGCGCCTTCACCTTATAAGTAATCAGGTCCCAGGGGTCGCCATCGTAGCAGGCACCGGCTGCAATGGCCTTCGAACAGTCGAGCACCGAGCCGCCGCCCACAGCCAGGATGACGTCAATCTGCTGTTCCTTGCAAATGCGCACGCCATCGAGCACCGAGGGGTCGTACTTAGGGTTGGGCTGGATGCCAGGGAGTTCGAAGATCTCGAAGTCCTTCAGCAGTTCCTTCACACGGTCGTAGAGACCAATTTTCTTGATGCTGCCGCCACCGTAAGTCAGCAACACGCGCTTGCCGAGGGGACGCATCACCTCAGGCAGTTTCACGATCGACTCCTTTCCGAAGATGAGTCGCGTAGGGGTCATGTAATCAAAGTTCTGCATAATCTATCCATTGTTGTTTGTTGTTTCTCAAGATGAATAATCAGAAGTAAAAATCGAAAACAATATTGTTAAAGCCATCTACAGATTCTACTTCATCACTTCACCACCACCTTCTTCACTTTATTGCCCCTTTTCACGATGACAATACCCTGTCCATTCAGTTGGCCATTCAGACCATATACCAAAACGGGGTGGTCCTCCTCTGCCTCTGAGATAAAAGGAATGCCCTCACCTTGCAGCGGCACTATCTCCTTGAAATCGCTCCATGGCTTCTGGCTCTTATATTCCTCCAATGAAGATTCGGGCACATGAAGAGTAGCCGATGCGATATTCGAACCTTCAAAGGCATCGGTATCAGTTGTAGGAACACTTTCGGCATAACTATAGAAATCCGTCAAGGCAGTGCAATTTTTGAAAGCCGAAGAATATATGCGGTTTACGCAGCTGGGAATGGTCACGGTCGAAAGATGCACACAATTGATGAAAGTATATCTGTTGACAATATTCACATCATCGGGAACCACCAAATTGGTAAGCTCTTCCCCATCGAGGTACAGGTGTCTTGCATAATAAAGTGGATTGCTCTCCTCGGAGCTGAAGCGTTGGGTACACCATGCCGACAAGTCGGAAATATTTACCGAACTTAAGCTGATACAACCCGAAAACGCATCGCCGAGGATACGGCCGACTCCCCCGTGAAAAATCACAGACTCGAGACCAGTACAATTATTAAAAGCCGAGTTCTCAATAACATTCACGGTGAGGGGGATATCCACCGACTTCAAGCATATACAGTTAGAGAAAGCTGCATTGCCTATAAGAACAAGACTGTCAGGAAAGATGACCGAATAGAGGGACTGGCAACCATAGAAAGCTTGACCCCAAACGCTGCTCACAACATATTCGACACCATTGTATGAGACAGAATAAGGAATTACGACATCGCCAGCGTACCGAGTACTGCCAGAAATGACCTTAGCAAGCTTCGTGTCGGAATTCAAATCAAAATAGATGCCATCGATCTCCACATCAAATGCGCTGGCCAATGACGGCATGAGAGCCAGCAGAGAGAATAAAAAGAGTTTTTTCATAGTGGTAAATTTATTAAATAGAGTTATATCCGGTGCAAATATAGATATTTTCAACTAATCGACAAAGAGTTTATCGAATATTTTACCATTAATATCGTAAAAAGATCATCAGAAATGATGAGAAATCGTTTGCATATCTTAAGAAATGATTCTGAATGAGGGAAATCTTTCCTAAAACTTAAGAATGGTCAATCTTGGCCAAGATTGGTTATGGCCTAATCGTAGAATAACCATTTTCGGCCAGGATTGGTCATGGTCCAATCGTAGAATAACCATTTTCGGCCAGGATTGGTCATGGTCCAATCGGAGAATAACCTTTTTCGGCCAGGATTGGTCATAGTCCAATCGGAGAATAACCTTTTTCGGCCAAGATTGGTTATGGTCCAATCGTCGGATGACCATTCTTGGCCAAAAATGGTTATAGTCGAATCGGAGAAAGCATTATCTCGGCCGTCAGAGTACTATATCCTAACTTGGCATGACCATTCTTGGCCAAAAATGGTCATGGTTCAATCAAAGAATGACCAATCTGCGCGCAGATTGGTCATACCAAGATTTTAGAAGAAAAATCCTTCATTTATACCGGACTTCGTATGCCAAAAGGTACTGAGTCCTACTTCGTCCTATTATAGCTGCGCTGTCCGTAGATCATCACGACGATGAAGCAGAAGGCGGGAAGGATGAACGAGAGATTGACGGCGGGGAAGCCTCCGATGGTGCCCATGTCGATGATGCGTGCCTGGAGCGGCGGAAGTACCGAGCCACCGAGGATAGCCATGATGAGACCGGCAGCACCAAACTTGGCATCATCGCCCAAACCGTCGAGGGCAATGCCGTAGATGGTGGGGAACATCAGACTCATGCAGAGCGACACGCCGACGAGACAATACAGGCCCATGCGCGACTGGAAGCCGATGACTCCCATCACGAAGATGAAGCCAACGATGGCCAATATCTTAAGAAGTCTGCCTGGATTGATGAACTTCATCAGATAGGTGCAAATGAATCGGGAGGAGCAGAATCCAATCATGGCCATGATGTTGTAGCCCTGGCTCAACACCTCAGCATTTCGCTCGGTCATACCGCCGCTCATGTCGGCGCCCAACAGCCCACCGATGAAGCGCTCGAGCCCTGTGTAGTTGCCCTCTTGCAGGAGGATGCGTGTGCCGTACTGGATGATGAAGGTCCAGCACATGATCTGCACACCCACATAGAAGAACTGGGCAATCACGCCTTCGCGATAATGCTTGATGTGGCACAGGCGGCGTATCGACGAGAGGGCATCCATCCGCTCGCCTGTCTCGCCGTTCTTCGGGAGCTTGGAGATGGCAAAGATGATGAGCATCACGAGGATGACGATACCGATGATAAGATAAGGCTTGATGAGCACACCGAGGTCGGCATCGCGCATGGCGGCAAACTCGGCATCGCCCAATGTGGCACGTTCCTGCGTGGTCATGGGGTTGAGACGGTTCTGGATGAAGTTCATCGCCACAAACATACCACAGAGCGAACCGATGGGGTTGAAGGCCTGCGCCATGTTGAGTCGGCGCGTGGCGGTCTCGGGCGAGCCCATGGTGAGGATGTAGGGGTTGCACGAGGTCTCAAGGAACGAGAGGCCGCAAGTGAGGATGAAATAGGCCAACAGGAACGGCGCAAACAAGCCAATCTGCCGTGCAGGGAAGAACAGCAGGGCGCCCGTGGCATAGAGCGCGAGGCCGAGCATGATGCCGGCCTTGTAGGAATACCTGCGGATGAAGGCAGCTGCAGGGAACGCCATGCAGAAGTAGCCTCCGTAGAAGGCCACCTGCACCAAAGTGCCATCGGCCACCGACATGCGGAAGATCTTCGAGAAGGCCTTCACCATCGGGTTGGTAATGTCGTTGGCAAAGCCCCAAAGGGCAAAGCAACTGGTCACGAGAATGAAGGGCAGCAGGTAGTTCTGCCCAGCATAATGGAGGATGCCTCCAGATTTTTCTTGTTTCATCAGGTTTTATTTAATTTTTTACCTCACTTGGATGCAACCTTATAGAGGGGACCGAAGTTGGCACAAGCACGATAGTCGGCGCCTTCCTTGTCCATGCCGAAGGCATTCCAGCAGGCGGGACGGAAGATGTCGCGGTCGGCGACGTTGTGCATGCAAACGGGGATACGGAGCATGGCACAGAGGGTGATGAGGTCGGCACCTACGTGGCCGTAGCAGATCGCTCCGTGGTTGGCACCCCAGTTGTTCATCACGCTATAGACATCCTTGAAGGCATCCTTCGTCGGATCGAGACGTGGTGCAAACCAGGTGGTGGGCCATGTCGGGTCGGTGCGCTTGTCGAGAATCTCGTTCACATCGGGATCGAGATCGACGGTCCATCCTTCGGCGAGCTGGAGTACGGGACCGAGGCCGGCAACGATGTTGAGACGCAGCATGGTCATCGGCATGCCGCCACGGGTGAGGAAGTGCGACGAGTAACCTCCTCCACGGAAGTAGTCACGGTCGGCGGGCATCCAGCTGGTGGCCTTAAGGCATGCTTCGGCATCGGCGCAGGTCATGTTCCACGGCTCCTTCATGGTAGGCTTGCTCTCGCTGTCGTTCATGGCACCTGTAGCGTCGAGCGTAGTGGCACCCGAATTGATGAGGTGGATGAAGCCGCCTGCAGCACCTCCCTCGGGACGCCTGCCGGCAACACGTTCCACAGCTTCGGGGCTCCAATAGGTGCGGATGTCGGAGAACATCACACCACGGTTAGTGAGCAGATGGCCGAAGAGCATTGACATGCCGTTGAGGAAGTCGTTCTCGGTGGCGAGCACCTTGGCCTCACGGATACCGTTCCAGTCGAAGCTGGTGCACATGAGCGACTCGGGGAAGTCGAAGTTGGGTTTGTAGTCGGTCCACTGGCGCTGGCCCTGCACACCGGCTACTATGGCGTTGTGACCAATGGCCTCCTCCTTGTAGCCCATTTCGAGCAGACGCTTCGAACCTTCCATGAGGTCGCGAATGATCATCATGCACTTGACCGTGAACTCCCAGTCCTCGTCCTTCTCTTTGCGGTTCTTTCCTTTGCCCTTGCCGTTATAGGGGGTCATGTGGACGCCAGGAAGGATGGCACGATCCTCGTTGTAGTCGTGACCCTCGTTGGGCTTGCAGTACTTCTCGACCCAAGCCATGGCGCGTTCGAATTCCTCGGGATCATAGATACCGAAATCGACACGGCGCAGGATTTCGACGAGCGAGACGTACTCGGTACGCATACCTAGGTATTGCTGCAGGAAGTCGGCATTGACGATGGAGCCGGCTATACCCATGCAAGTGTTGCCGAGACTCAGGTACGACTTGCCGCGCATGGTTGCCACAGCCTGTGCAGCACGAGCAAAACGCAAAATCTTCTCGGCCACATCAGCGGGAATCACATTATCGGTCACGTCCTGAACATCATGGCCATAAATGCCATATGCAGGCAGGCCCTTCTGGGCATGGGCAGCAAGAACGGCAGCAAGATATACTGCACCCGGGCGCTCGGTGCCATTGAAGCCCCAAACAGCCTTTGGATGAGAGGGATCCATGTCCATGGTCTCTGAACCATAGCACCAGCAACTGGTGACGGTGATGGTGGAACCAACGCCCTCTCGTTCGAACTTTTCGGCACAAGCTGCCGATTCACCTACACGACCGATGGTGGTGTCGCTGATGACACACTCAACGGGACTTCCGTCGCCATTGCGAAGGTTTGTGCTTATCAGGTCGGCCACAGCATGTGCCAAGGCCATTGTCTTCTCTTCGAGGCTCTCGCGTACGCCTCCCTGTCGTCCATCGATGGTGGGACGAATACCGATTTTTGGATAGTTACTCATGTTAGGGATAGTGTGGTTTATTAGTTATAGGTAGTGGGAGTCATGGGAATCCCTTATTATATCGCGGCAAATATAGCAAGATTTTTCGAAACATCCAAATATAATTACGAATTTTTCGCAAAAAGGCCCCGGATTTGCAGTCCGAGGCCCGAAAACCGAAACAGATGAGAAACAGACAAACAATCGGCTGCCCTATTGAAGGAGCGACA
Organism: Bacteroidales bacterium; assembly: GCA_017561935.1. Lineage (GTDB taxonomy): Bacteria > Bacteroidota > Bacteroidia > Bacteroidales > UBA3663 > Liminaster. The sequence continues at coordinate 62,491 of JAFZBE010000048.1, forward strand.
GCCAATAGGCGCGCACGTCGCCCCAGTGATAATAGGGTGCACAATCGGTGGGAACAGGTATCGTGGTTTCGTGTTCGTTGTGCAGGAACTTCACCAGCACGTCATCGGAACGCTTGCTGCGATAGAAGATGAGCTGGACGTTGGCTCCCATGGGCGACACCTTGAAGTCGCTCCACACCTTGTAGAAGTCGTCGGGGTCGGACGTGGAGGCTGTGCAGCCATCGAGGCCGAGGAGGGCGCAGAGTGGAATGACGTTGCCGTCGTGCCCGAAGCGCAGGTCGGCCACTACCCTATCGGCATTGCCGGGGTCGAGGGCAGCGTCGGCACACTCGAGGATGTTGCGGAGCAAGGGATGACAGCTACGGAGCGCCAGGCCATGATTGTCGGTCCAATCGGCATCGGCGGCATAGAAGCGGAAATTGAAGCACTGCCACAGGTCGAACAGTTCTTGCGGGGTAAAGAGGTCGTAGAACGAGATGTCGCTCTCCATGTCCTGCATATCGCTGGCGATCCAGTAGAAGCCCCACATCAGTTCGTCGGGGTTGACGTTCCAACGCACCCAGGAGGCATCGGTAAAGAGGGCCTCCATCATACGCCCGGGATGGGTGTGCTCCTGCTGGAACTTACGGTAAAGCTCCTTCCACGGCCCGTCGTTGTAAGCGATATGTTCGGGTGAATGATAGTTGAGATAACTCATGTAGGCGCGCTTGGTCTCATGACGTATCTGCAGGCGGGGATTGAGTTCGCGCAGACGATCGACGAAAGCGTCCATCGAGTTGCGGCAACGCATGGACGTTGTGCTGCGGGCAAAGATGCGGGCATCGCCCTGGAAGACCTCGGGGAAGGAGGCGAACATGCGTTCGGCTATGCCGCGATGCTGGCGTTCACCCAACGGGGCCAGTTCGTCACCATGGAACTCGGCCTCCTTCCACACTTCCTGCAAGCGCTGGAGCGTACTGAGGCCCAACGGGCTAAGCACCTGCTGGTCGGCGGCCTGCTGCAACAAATCCAATACCCACTTGTAGTCGCGGTCGCTTATGAGATAACGCGAGCCATGACGACCATAATGACTAACATAGACGGGCTTGTACCCCTTGGGTGCGGGTGTCTGTGGGGCGAAGTCGAGCGGATAGGCATAATAGACACCTCCGCTTTTTTCGAGTGTGGCAGCCACCTCCTCGAACGTGGTTTGTGCCGAAGCACTCGCCACGAGGAGGGAGATGAGGGATATTATGAGTGCTCTCATAATAGTTGCGGCTTATCAGTTGGCGAAATCGGGATTCTGCGTCAGGTTGGGATTGACGGTGAACTCATCCTGCGGAATAGGGAAGAGCTTATACTTGTCGTCGACATCCTGGCCTTGATAGTGACCGGCAGCACCATCGGAGCCCTTCCAGTCCCAGTTGTAGCCCTTGGTGTATTTGCCGAAGCGGATGAGGTCGGTGCGACGCACATTCTCGGTATAGAGCTCACGGGCACGCTCGTCGCACAGGAAGTCGAGGGTGAGCTGGTCGGCTGTGATGTCGCCGCTCACGGCACTTGTGCCGTACTTGCCCGACATGTAGGCGCGTTCACGCACCTCGTTGACGTAACGGAGTGCCTCGTCCTTCGAACCACCGCCACCGCGCAGGATGGCCTCGGCTGCCATAAGGTAGGCATCGGCCGTACGGAAGAGCGGATAGTCGATGCTGGAATAGACGGTGCCTGGGTCGCCAGCTACCTGCGAACGGTCCTTCTTCACGCTGCGCCACTTGATGATGCTGTAACCCTTGGTGAAGGTCTTCTCGAAGCCCTTGCCCTCGGTCCAGGTCTCCTTCTGCTGGCCGTCGAGCTTGTCGAAGAACTGTGCACGCTTGTCATACTTGTTGTCGCCCCACGGATCATCGGGGTCGAAGGTCTGGTCGTGCAGGTCGAACTTATCGACGAGTGACACCTTGGCGCGACCGTTGCCCCAGCCACGTGTGCCGATGCCTGTGGCATACCAGTTGTTCATGGCGCCGTTAGCAAGTGCCTTGATGAGGAAGTTGGTGCCAGCCGAACCCTGTGCATTGTCGGCATCCTGCACGAGGCCCCAGATGATCTCGGGACAGGTGTCGTTGTCGGCAAGGAAGATGTGACGCCAGTCGGAGGCCAGAGGATAGGCTCCCGAGTCGATGATCATCTTGGCATACTGATAGGCCTTGTCGAACTGTGCGGTGCCTGTCCATACTTCGGCATTGAGGTAATGACGCGCGAGGAGGAACCATGCAGCTGCCTGATCGACACGTCCGTACTCCTTCTTGCCTGCAGCTGGAAGGTCGCTCATCAGGTCGGTGACTTCATTTACGACATAGTCGAAGAGCTCGCGACGCGTTCTTTGCTCGGGGATGACACCGAGATCCTGGCTGTCATCGACGAAGGGTGCCGAACCGTAGAGGTCACAGATCATGCTGTAGCAATAGGCGCGGATGAGACGAGCCTCAGCACGATAGGTGAGGTAGTCGTTCTTGAGCTGGTCATAGACGCCATTTTCCTGGAGTTTGGCTTCGGTGCTGTTGCGCAGGAACTCGTTGCAGTAGTTGATAGCCATATAGAGACGGTAGTAGGGATAGCTGATGACCTTGACCGAGGAGTTCCAGTTCATCTGATACATGGACAGGGTGCCATGACCACCACCTGCGTGGAAGAGCACCTCGTCGGTGGAAGCTACCTGCAGGTAAAAGAGGCAGCGGGTGTAGCCGGAATAGCCTTCGTCGATGCCATTGACATCGCCATCGCCGCCATCACCACCTTTCTGACCTGTCTGGATGAGCGAAGCATAACACTTGGCCAACATGCCCCGATAGCCGTTGACGCTACCATATACATCGTTGCTCGTGAGCTGATTGTCGTCGAGCGGAAGGGTGTCGAGGTCGCTGGTGCAAGAGGCGGCCAACAGAAGCGAGAGGACGACACCGAAAAGTTTTGTATAGAGTTTCATATTGTTTCTATTGTTCAAAATTCTACATTCGAAGGTCAGAAGTTGAGCGACATGCCGAACATATATACGCGAGGACGCTGATAGACGTTCTTGTCGATGCCACTATAGATTTCGGGATCCATGCCGCTATAGCCAGTGATGGTGAACACGTTCTGGACGGCGAAGGAGAGACGCAGCGAGCTGGCCTTGTTCCAGAGGTGACGGAAGGTATAGCCGAGCGTGATGTTATCGAGACGGAAGAACGAGCCGTCCTCGAGGAAGTAGTCGGTGTAGAGGCGCTGCTGGGTGAATGCGGTCTCGAGCGTAGCCTTCTGTATGTTGGAGGAAGTTCCCTGCGAGCTGTAGAGGTCGTCGAGAGACTCGCTGGCCTTGACGTAGTTGAAGACGTAGTTGCCGAACGAGCCATGACCGTTGAAGCCGAGGTCCCAGTCCTTGTAGAGGAACTTCATGTTAAGACCGGCGAAGCAGGGGGCCTGCGAGCTGTGGCCTGTGACATTCTTGAATGCGTCCTCCTCTGAGGTGGTCTCTTCGCCGCTTTCAGTAAGATAGATACCGTCCTTAGGCGTGCCATCCTCGTTGTAGGCCTGACGCAGGAGGAAGAAGGTATAAGGCGTCTGATCGACCATCTGGACCTGCAGATACTTGCCAGTGCCGCCGGCGTTGCCAGTCTTCACGTAGTTGTCGTCGGTATCGATAGTGTTGAGCTTGGTGATCTTGCTGTCGTTCCAGGTGAAGTTGACACCCAAGCGCCACTCGAAGTCGCGTGTCTTGACAGGCACGGCATTAAGTGCGATCTCGAGGCCCTTGTTCTCCATCGAACCAATGTTGGTGTAGATGACATTGGTGAAGTTGGCACCGGCGGGCACTGCGATGTTATTGAGGAGGTCCTCGGTCTCACGATAGTAGTAATCGATGGAACCACCGAGGCGGCTGTCGAGGATGGCCCAGTCGAGACCGACGTTATAGGTCGATGTGGTCTCCCACTTGATGTTCGGGTCGTAGCCATCGGGGCGATAGGTGGTGTACCAGGTGTTGCCGAAGCGATAGCGCGACTCATCGTAGGAAGCAGTATAGGTAGAGAGGGCAGGATAGTCGGAGCCGATGTCCTGCTGGCCGGTCTGACCGTATGACAGGCGGAGCTTCAGGTCGTCGAGCGTTTCGACGTCGCGGAGGAAGGCCTCGTTCTTGAGCTTCCAGGCAAAGGCCACCGAGGGGAAGTAACCCCAGCGGTTCTCCTTGCGGAAACGCGAGGAGGCATCGGCACGGAAGGTGGCCGTGAGGAGGTAACGGTCGGCAAAACTATAGTTGAGACGACCATACCAGGAAAGGAGGTAATACTCGCTCTCGGAATGGGTGGGAGAAGAGAGTTCGACGCCTTTAGGGTCGAGGTTCTCGTCGTTGAACTTCTTCCAGAAACGTTGCCAACCGTAACCTGCCATGATGTCTAGATGCTGCTCGTGGGCAAAGGTGTGGGTATAGTTGGCATAGAAGTCGAGCAACGTGTTACGCTTGTTCTGCTTCGAGGTATATTCGAGGCCCGTACCGTCCTTTTGGTTGCTGGTGTACATCTGTGGAGCAAATGGCGGGACGGAGCGGTCGTAGGTTGACTTGAGCACATCATAGCCGAGGTTGAGGTTGAAACGAAGGTCCTCGAAGCCATGGATCTTGTAATCGATGGCCATATTGCCGATGGAGCGGGTCACCTTGTTCTGGCGATCGTCGAGCTCGATGAGTGCCAAGGCGTTGTCGGGGGCGATGGCCATGGGTGCATCACCATTCATCCAGGTGTAGTAGCCGCAGCCGATGCCACCCGGGTAGGTTGCATGGATGGGACGTGTAGGATCGGCACCGATAGCGGCACCAACTACACTGCTCGTCACGGGCTTGTTATCCTCGTATGAGCCCTTGACGTTGATGTCGAAGGTGAGATGATCCTGCAGGAAACGGGGCGACAGGCCGACGGAGGCACTGGTGCGCTGATAGTTGTTGGTCTTGATGATACCGTCCTGATTGGTATAGCCTACGCTGGCACGATAGGGCATGTTGCCGAGAGCACCACTGACGGAGACGTTGTGTTCCTGACCAAAGGCATTCCGATAGATCTCCTTCTGATAATCGACATCGTCGTTGCCCAGGGCAAATTCGGCAGGGGCATTTGCATACTTGGTGAATGCGGCCTTGTAATCGGTGGCATTCAGGACGTCGAGGGTCTTGATGACCTGACTGATGGTGAAATTGTTGGTATAGTTGACCGAAGGCTTGCGGCTGCCTACCTTGCCCTTCTTCGTGGTGATGATGATGACACCGTTCGATGCACGGGAACCATAGATGGCGGTTGACGAGGCATCCTTGAGAACTGTAAACGACTCAATATCGGCGGGGTTGATGGAACCGATGATGTTGCTTGAGCCATTGATCGAACTGTTATCGACGGGAACACCGTCGATGACGATGAGCGGGTCGTTGGAAGCTGAGAGCGATGAGCCGGCTCGTACACGAATGGTTGCTCCGGAACCAGGAGCGCCTGAAGACGGGGTTACATTGACACCAGCCACCTTGCCCATCAATGCGTCCTGGGCGCTGACGATGCTACCCTTGTTGAGCTCTTCGGCCTTGACGCTGAGCACAGAACCTGTGGCGTCGCGTTTCTTTACCTGTCCATAACCAATCACCACGACATCGTCGAGCAACTGGCTGTCTTCGCGCATGGTCACAGTCAATGACTGGCCATCTGCACTGAGTTCCTGTGTCTGATAGCCCAGAAAACTGAAGACGAGGGTGGAGTTCCTGTTGGGAACCGCAAGGGAATAATTGCCATCAGCGTCGGTGAGGGTACCTGTAGTGGTACCTTTGACCACGACGTTGGCTCCGGGGATTGCTTCGCCGGTCTGGTCAACGACACGTCCTTTGACGGTGACGTTCTGACCAACGGCAGCATAACACAACAGCATTCCTGCCAGAGGAAGCATTCTGCGAAATACAGTGTTTGCAGTCTTGTTCATAGAATAATATTATTAATAATGTGGGAAAAGTATAAGCACGTGATAGGTCGTTGGAAGTTTTTCATTGCTTTGCAGTTTGCGCTGCAAAGGTATTGAGTTTTTTTTGAACAAAACTGAATGATTGGGACAAAGTAGGGAAAAAAGTAAGCCAACAAGGATACAATCCCTATTGGCTTTCAATAACTTGTACGATTTTACCCCTCCTTCTTGAGTAAGTAGTTATTTGAGGCTTTGGACAGCTGCGACAAACTCTTCGCGCGATAAATCGGTACGAGCCCTCATCTTAAGACGGTAGTTATAAACGGTCTGTGGCGAGAAATGGAGGAAGGAAGCGATCCTTGTGCTGTCGTTGATACCCAAGCGAACCAAGGCATAGATACGCAACTCGGGACTCAGCAACTCGCCCTCCTTGACACCTACATGCTCGTCGGGCCGCAGCAGCGCATTGAACTCCTTGATGAAGTCGGGGAAGAGCGAGAGGAAGATGGCATCGAAGTTACGGAAGAAGTCGCGCAGATCCTCCTGCTGCTGGCTCTTGTCGCCCACCAGCTTGATGACTTCGGTGAGCTGGTTGCCCTTCACCTTATTATAGATGGAGCGACGCAGGAACTCCTGTTTGTCCATATAGGCTGAACAAAGGTTGAAGACCTGTCCGATGTATTCCTCCTTGATGCGATTGGCATCAGCAAGCTGAGAGTTGGCAGCCTCCACTTGTGCATTGGTGTGCAACAGTTTACGATTGGTGTCGGCAATCTCCTGATAGAGGCCATGCAGCTTGCCATTGAGCCGACGGAGCTGCATGCTGCGCTGGTGCAGAATCCATACACCAACGACGGCAATGAGCAACAGCAACCCCAGGGCGATGGCCAGCCATAGCTTACGTTGTGAGGCGGTCTCACTCTTGCGTTCGTAGGCGCTTGTGATGATGGGCAGGAACTGTGCGATCTGCGTGATGCGGCAATGGATGCGGCTGAAGGTGACGTCTTCGAGCGCACATGCCAAGTAATGGTAAGCACGGTCCACATCGCCATCGCGGAACAACAAGATGGCCAACTGCTGCAATGCCGTGTATTTCTTGGTGGCACGCTGCAAGTCCGCCACTGCACTGACGGCATAGTAATACTCTGCTTCACGATTCATTCCCATGGCCTCGTAAATCTCGGCAAAGGTGACTGCAAGAAGCGTTTCACCCAAATCGCTTTCCTCGCGTTCAAGCCGTCCTTTCATGAGAAGAAGGGCCTCCTGCGGCTTGTTATCGAACAATAACAGATATGCCTCGCCAATGTCATGCCCTATATCATCGGGAGGGAGCACCGACTGCAACTGCTTTCGATAGAACAGCAGGGAATCCCTGAATCGCTGGCGATCGTCCTCAAGCTGCGAATTCTGGTGCATCGAATGGTAGATGGAATAATACAGGTGAAAATAATACACCATATCTTCCGCCCTTACCTTTCCGCGATTGGCATCAAGCCTATTTTTCGCCTGGGAGTAATAGCCCAACCCTTTGAGGGCCTCGGCAATATCGAGGTCATTGCGCACCTTCGACGCCTCATCGTCAGGATCGATCAGCGAGGAACACAACCGAGCGTAATAGAGCGCACTGTCCAAACGGAAACTGCGGTAGATGCTGAAAAGCTCGTGCATAAGACGACGCTTTTCGCTCCGTTCTTCCGTGTGGAGCAATTGCTGCTGCAGGTTCTGTATGCTGATTCTCTTCTGGCGGTCGAAAACAGGCTTTTCCTGTATTGTCCTGTCGAGAACATGCAGGATGGAATCGAGTTGCCTGGGTGATTGGGCATACGATAATGCCGCTCCTGCAGCGAACAGAAGCAGCAATAGTGCGGACCGAAGGGTGGACAATCGGTTCATCGATTTATCATTGCATTTGGATCAAGTGATAGAACTCTTCGCGAAGGGAGGGATTGGTGCGGAAGACGCCTGTAAAGTAGCTGACGCACATGTTTCCCTTGTTCTTGACGCCACGCATGGTCTTGCAGGTGTGCATGCCCTTGAGGACAATGGCGAAGCCCTGCACCTGGTTGTCGAGGGCGTCGCTGAGCATCTCGATGATGTCGTGGGCCAAGCGCTCCTGTAGTTGCAGACGTGCCGAGCAGTAGCCTACCACGCGGGCAATCTTCGAGATGCCAAGGATTCTCCCATCGTCCTGAGGGATGTAGGCGAAGTAATATTGCCCGAAGAATGGCATACCGTGGTGTTCGCACATCGAGTAGAAGTCGCCCGTGTCGAACACCATCTCGGTGTTGTGCGCATCGTTCTCGAAGGTAGTTATCTTGGGTTTCTGCGTGGGATCGTAGCCTCGGAACAGTTCACGCCACATGCGGACAATACGGTCGGGAGTATCGACCAAGCCTTCACGTGTAGGGTCTTCGCCGATAGCCTTCAGGACGGTGCGGATGGCATCCTGGAGCTGCTCATCGGTGACTGACGAGGCCTGCTGGATCAGCGGACGCCCACTATCTTGTGAGTCTGAAGTGAAAGTTTCCATTGGGGATGTTGTAGGATATAACTTATTGTCTTTTCAATGATTTCCTGATTGCGCTGGGGGTCTTGCGTATCGCAAGGTTGGAGGCGGTATTCGCTGGCGGGTATCTGTTCGTAGAGGGCAATGTCCTGCGAGGGGCTGTCTTCGAAGACGACCTTGAGCTCGTCGATGTGCCCGATGGGGAACCCCTCCCCGACCCTTACAAATTTGGGAGAGCAGGTGATCCAATCAAATCGGCAACCTTCGGGCAGGGGGCGTGTGCCGTTGGTCTCGAGCATGAGGTAGCAGCCATGGGCATGCAGCTTGTCGCAGAGTGAGGCCGTAAGTTGCAGGGTGGGTTCGCCACCCGTGATGACCACGTAGCGACTGGGATATTGGAGCACTGCACTAACAATATCGTCCTCGCTCATCTCCTGACCTGCCTCGAAGTCGGTGTCGCAGAACCAACAACGGAGGTTGCAGCCGGAAAGACGCACAAAAACGGCAGGTGTGCCCGTATGATGCCCTTCGCCCTGTAGGGAGTAGAATATCTCGTTGATTTTCATCACTCGTCGCGTTCATAGATAGCCACATTGCCGCTGCTCTCCTGGACCGATGCCTTGTAGCAGTTGGGCACCTGCTCGACAATCCAGTGGGCGATGTTCTCGGCCGTGGGATTGAATGGCAGCACAGCGTTGAGGTCCTGATGATCGAGGGCTCCATGCACGATACGCTTCACCTCGGTGAAATCGACCACCATGCCGTCGTCGTTCAGTTCACGAGACTTGCAATAGACCTTCACCAACCAATTGTGACCGTGCAGGTTCTCGCACTTGCTCTGGTGCGAAAGTCTCAGGTAGTGGGAGCCTGAGATCTCCATGGTTTTTTCGACGTAGTACATTGTCAATTAACAATTCACAAATAACAATTAACAATTATTCTTTCGATTGAAAAGGAGGGCAAGGAAGAAGCCGACAAAGAAGATGGTCATCGTGCCAAGGACGATGGCGAGATACTCGTGAAGTCCCGGGTCGGGCAATCCGAGCCACTTCCAGCCAGAAATCCATGCGATGACAGCAAAGCCGCAAATGACACCCAACAAAGCATGAATGTTCTTGACACGACGTGCCATATACCCCAGAAGGAAGAGGCCAAGCATTCCGCCCGAGAAGATGGAAGAGAGCTTCCACCAAGCATCGAGGATGGAATCGACATTGACGAGCGCCAAAGCCACGATGATGCCAAGTGTGCCAATGACAACCGAACCGGTCTTGAGCACGATGAGTTTTTCGCGATCGCCGACACGGTGGCGCAGACGGGTCCAATAGTCGGTCAGAATGATTGTCGAACACGAAGTAACCGAAGTTGCCACTGTTGACATACCGGCTGCAAAGACCGAAGCTATAAGGAGTCCCGTCAAACCTGTGGGCAGCACATTCACCATGAAATAGGGGAAGACATAATCGGGCTTGTTGGCTGCGTCAAATGCAGTCACCTGCGCATCGGGCATGACCTGATAATAGGCAAAGAGTGACGTGCCGATGAGAAAGAAGACGGCGCTGACGGGTATGAAAAGCCAGCCCCCAAAAAGCGCGGCATGCTTCGCTTCCCGGTCAGTCTTGGCTGTATGATAACGTTGGACGTAGTTCTGATCGATGCCATAGTTCTGCAAGTTGATGAAGATGCCATAGATCAGGCATACCCAGAATGTAGAGTGGCGCAGATCGGTGAAAGAGAACGAACCAAGCGAGAACTTAGAACGCCCGTATTCGTCGAGCGTGCTGAATCCGATGCGGAAAGTCTGCATCGGTCCTTCGGGCATCGAGAAAAGCAGCACACCAAGGCATACCAGAGCACCTGAGATGAGGATGAAGCCCTGAATGGCTTCTGTCCAAATCACAGCCTTCATGCCGCCCAGCATCGAATAGACGATGATAGCAGCCGAAGTGATGATGATGACCGTGCGCAGATCCCAACCCATCAGGATGTTCATGGGCATGGCCAGAAGGAACAGGATGGAACCCATACGAGCAATCTGGGTAAGCAGATAGCAGGCCGAAGCGTAGAAGCGTGCCCATGCGCCAAAACGGTCTTCGAGGAAAGAATAGGCGCTCACCGAACTTCCCATGCGGTAGAAAGGCACGAAGTATTTGGCAGCGAAGTAGGAGGCGATGGGAATGGAAAGACCGAAGACAAACGGATTCCAATCGCCCGCATACGACTTGCCGGGATTGCCCAAGTAACTGATGGAGCTGACGTAGGTCGAAAAGATACTCATACCAACCACCCAGCCCGGGATACTCTTACCCGCAGTGGTAAAGTCCTTCGACGAGGCTTTCCTATCGAAGAAACTGCAGCCGTAAAGGACAATGCCGCCAGTGAAGACGAGGAAGACGATGAAATCGATTACGTTCATTCGAAGATATTCAGCTTACCATTGCGAATGGGAAGGCGGTCGAGGGCCGCCTGAACCTTATCGCGTTCGGGTTGGTTGAACTTGTAATAAGGCGAAGCCACAAAGTCGTCGTCAATCACGCCAAGCAGGGAACAAGCACACTTAAGGCCCTTCAGATAGCTGGAACTGTGATGTCCGATACTGTAGATTGACGAGGAGATCTGCATGATGTATTGTTGCAGGCGATGCAGTTCGCCCAAGTCGCCAGATGCTGCGGCAAAATACATGCGTACATACAGTTCGGGGAACATATTGGCGCCACCATTGACACCGCCCTGACCACCCATAAGGACACATTCACCCGTAATCTCTTCGGGGCCACACAACATAGCGAAGTCCTTTCGGCCCGTCTGACGAACAGCATAGGCCACGCTCTGGAAATAGACGGCATTGGCGGAAGAGTCCTTGAGTCCCACCACCTGTGGCATCTGTGCCAGACGTGCCACCGTATCGGGCGCGAAGCTCACCTTGACGTGCGAGGGCATATTGTAGAGGAACAGCGGCAGAGGAAGCTGCGGGACAAGTTCCTCGTAGAACTGTGCCAACTCGGGCTGACCCGTGGCAAAGTAATAAGGTGGTGCAGAAACAAGTCCTGCTGCATCACATTCGGCGGCGATATTGGCCAACTTGATGGACTCGACAATCGAGGTGTCGGTGATGCAGGCCAGCAGGGGTAGGCGACCGTCGTTGATGCGACAGCTCTCGCGTATCATCTGGTGTCGAACCTTGTAGGAGAGTGACTGTGCCTCGCCCGTTGTTCCGAGGACGAAGAGTCCGTGCACTCCCCCATCGACGAGGTGGTTGATGAGGCGTTCGAGCGACGGAATGTCCAGCGTCTCGTTGTCCTTGAGGGGCGTAACGAGCGGAGGAATGATGCCGCAGAGCGGCTGTGGCAGATTAGCTTTCATTGTGTGTCAATAAATTCATACTTTTACCTCATTTACCTCAGATACTGACGGAACTGTGCTGTCCAGTCGCTACGTATCGGCGGGCAGAAGGTGTGGATGCCAAACGACGTGGCTGCCTCGCAATTGTGCTGGTTGTCATCGACGAAAAGAGTCTCGTCTGGCATGTAACCCGACTCGTCGAGAATAGCCATGAAGAATGCAGGATCGGGTTTGACAAGATGCATCTCGTGCGAGAGCCAGGTGAAATCGAAGAGCTCACGTGGGTCGTAGCCAGCCTCGATGAAGTAGCGCAGACAGTAATCCCAATGGATTGTATTGGTGTTGGAGAGGACACTTACTGCGTAACCTTCGCGCTTCAGCTGCCTGACGAAATCGAGGCGATAAGCTGGGATGCCATCGCACATCGAACTGAACGCCAATACAATCTGACGATTAGTGGGAGCAGGAATGGGATAACCATCCTTCATGAACGGTATTATGCTGCGAAGCTTGCCGGCACGTTCGAAGGCACCGGTGTGGGCGGCACGCATGGCGTCGCAGAACTCATCAAGCGAGTACTTGCCCACCTCCATCGCGCCGAGAACACCCTGCTGATGTGCCAGACTCAGCATCTGCTCAATCTCGGGAATACCTATCTTCTTGAATTCCGAGATGCAGCGGTCGGGGCGAAGGTCGAGCAACACGCCGCCGAAATCGAATATTATATTCTTGATCATTATTTCCTAGAGGGTTTGAGAAGTTTGAGGGGGTTGAGGAGTTTGAGGGGTCACAACTCGCTCTCCTTCATGCGTTCAGCATTCTCGGCAACAATAAGGTGGTCGATGCAGTCCTGAATGTCGCCGTTCATGAAGGCGGGAAGATTATAAATCGTATAGTTGATACGATGGTCGGTGACACGCCCCTGCGGGAAGTTGTAGGTGCGGATCTTGGCACTACGATCGCCCGTCGAAACGAGTGTCTTTCGACGATTGGCGATGTCATCGACATACTTCTGGTGCTCCTTGTCGTAAATGTAGGAACGCAAACGTGAGAGGGCACGTTCCTTGTTCTTGGGTTGATCACGGGTCTCGGTACATTCAATCAAAATCTCATCAACGACACCCGTGTTGGGATTCTTCCACATATAACGCAGACGAACACCTGACTCTACCTTATTGACGTTCTGCCCGCCAGCTCCTGAACTGCGGAAAGTGTCCCACTTGATCTCGCCTTCGTTGATATGCACCTCAAACTCATCAGCTTCGGGAAGAACAGCTACCGTGGCAGCCGAGGTATGCACACGTCCCTGGGTCTCGGTGACGGGCACACGCTGCACGCGATGTACACCCGACTCGTATTTTAATGTGCCATAGACCGAATCGCCGGTCACCATGCAGATGATTTCCTTGAAACCACCCACAGCCCCTTCGTTGCATGATTGCACAGAGAGCGTCCAACCCTTCGACTCACAAAAGCGCTGGTACATCTTGAAGAGATCACCGGCAAAGAGCGCTGCCTCGTCACCACCCGTGCCGCCACGGATCTCAAGCACGGCATTCTTTGCATCCTCAGGGTCCTTTGGAATGAGAAGCATCTTGATCTTCTCCTCGATAACAGGGATCTTGGCTTCGCACTCCTGAAGCTGCTCGCGTGCCATCTCCTTCATTTCGGGGTCGTTCTCAGTCTGCATGAGCTCGCGTGCCTCATCACGTCCCGACAAGGCTTCGACATATTCCTTGCGAGCATGAAGGATGTTCTCGAGCTCGCGGTATTCTCGTGTCAGCTTGACGTATCGTTGTTGGTCGGCGATGACACCAGGGTCGGTCACAAGGAGCGAAACCTCCTCGAACCGACTCTTCAAGCCATCCAATTTTTCTAAAAGACTATTCACTATTCTTCTTTCAAGTTGAAATTTATCGGATGCAAATCCTTCAAGCGGCTGCTTGGCCCATAGTAGAGCATATAACTGCCTGGAACGATTTCCATCTTGCACGTTTCGGGATTGTATGTGCGAAGATCCTCGATAGGTATCTCCACATCGACTGTCTCACCCGCCTTGATCGGGACACGCTTAAAACCACGCAGCGAACGCAATGGGCCCTCTTCATCGTTTTCTTTTTTCAGATAAACCTGAATGACCTCTTCGCCATCACGTTGACTAGTATTCGTCACTTGGATGATCAGCGAATAACCGATTCGGGTCGGCTCACCATCGATATGTGAGGTAGTTCTACGCAGACGGGTATTTCCATATTCGAAGGTGCTGTAGCTCATCCCCTCGCCAAAGGCAAACAGAGGTTCGCCTTTGAAGTAGCGATAGGTGTGACCCTTCATGTTGTAGTCACCGAAGTCGGGCAACTCTTCTTCGCTGCGATAGAAGGTGACAGGCAGACGTCCTGCAGGATTGTAGGCACCCGAAAGAACATCAGCTACAGCCTGTCCACCCTGCTGGCCTCCATACCATGCCTGAAGAATAGCATCGCAGGTATTGGTCTCAGGTTCGAGACCAATGGCCGAACCACTCATGCAGACAAAGACCACGGGTTTGCCCGTCTCGTGCAGTTTCTTGAGCGTTTCACGCTGCACTTTGGGTAGCTGGATGCTGGTACGATCGCCGCCCTTAAAGCCCTCATAAGGCACCTTCATCTCCTCGCCTTCGAGCTTTGGAGAGATACCGCCCACATATACATAGACTTCGGCATCCTGTGTGTCGGCCACGAGTTTATCATAGTTTAGGGGATTGAAGATTCCGAGATCGAAGTTGATTTGAGCGTCATCGGCAATGTAAGCCCAGTCAATTACGATGTGATAATCCTTGCCCGCTTCCACGTCGATGGTCTTATTGAAGGGACGTGGACCATGTCCAGTACGGAATGTCTGCACAGTGTCACCATTGACGAGGTAGCAACCCTGTCCGCAGATGAATCCGTCAAGGACAATCTGCTGGTTCTTGTCGGCATGGAACGTAGCGACGTACTCGGCCGAGAAATCACGAAGGTTCACGCCTGGAGCAAAAACCGTATTTCCACCCGTACAAAGTTGCCAAGGCGAAGTGAGATCTTGCACTACTGCAGGTTCACCCTCCTTCTTGAGGTTGTTCCAGTACTTCACCGTGAAACCCTTCTGTCCGTTCAAACCAACACATTGGCTGAACGCACTTTCAAAGACATCGTCGGTGACAAGGTTCGAACCGCGCTTGTAAATGATGTTGGTAGGGCCAAAGGTTTGACGCATAGCATCGAGGACGGTTACCGTGCGACGTGGTGAACCGTAGTAATTGCCCCATTGGGCCACACTGTCGGTAGCATTGGCGCCAATCACGGCAATCTTTTTGCCACTAAGAGGGAGCAGGTTCCCATCGTTCTTAAGCAATACCATCGACTCGCGTGCCATCTGAAGTGCCTTCTGGTCACTCTCCTCGTTGGCCAAGAAAGACTCGGGGATGTAGTTCCACGACACTATCTCGTCGGAATCCATCTCGCCCAGACGGAAACGGTCGGTCAACAAACGAAGCACCGACACGTCAATGTCTTCTTCTTTGATAGCACCACTCTTAACAGCCTCGGGCAGACTTCTATAAGCGCTACCGCACTCCACATCGGTTCCACTCAAAACTGCATTGGCTGACGAAGCAGCCGCATTTTCGAACACGCGATGATTCTCATATCTGAGCGAATAGAAGTCGTTGATAGCACCGCAGTCGCTCACTACGATACCCTTATACCCCCATTCCTTGCGCAGAATCTGCGTCAGCAACTGGTCGGAGCCGCAGCATGGCTTGCCTTCGTAAGCATTGTAGGCGCA
Source organism: Bacteroidales bacterium (assembly GCA_017561935.1). Taxonomy (GTDB): domain Bacteria; phylum Bacteroidota; class Bacteroidia; order Bacteroidales; family UBA3663; genus Liminaster. The sequence continues at coordinate 78,083 of JAFZBE010000048.1, forward strand.
CATCACCTCATGAACATCTGTAGTTTTGACGATATTCTCAAAGGCATAGAGATAAGTCTCAACAAGGTCACGCTGGCTGAGGTCGGTAACATTGAACTTGTGACGCTCGTATTCCGGACCACTGTGAATGGCATAATGCTTGAGACAAGCATGCAGCTTGTCGTAGGGACGCCACTTGCCTTCGCCTGCCAATTTATAGACTTTCTCATCGGGTTTGCCCTGCAGACCTGTAACGACAGCATAACCCATCTTGCGAGTTAAGAAAGGATCCTCTCCATAGGTTTCCTGTCCACGTCCCCAACGTGGGTCACGGAAGATATTGATATTAGGTGTCCACACAGTCAGTCCGCTATAGCGCTTGACCAACCCTGCGCGACGTGCCTGGATGTACTTGATGCGCTGCTCGGTACTGGCAATTTCCATCACTTGCTGCAACAGTTCGGGGTCGAACGAAGCAGCCATTCCGATGGCCTGAGGAAAGACAGTAGCCAATCCACTGCGTGCAGCTCCGTGCAACGCCTCGCTCCACCAGTTATATTCCTGAATGCCCAACTCTGGGATGGCACGGCTGTCGTTCATCATCAGGGTAACTTTCTGTTCAAGAGTGAGACGACTCAAAAGGTCCTTGGCACGAACTTCGGCCGAGAGATTGGGGTTCTGATAAGGTAATGATTCCTTAACCTCGGCAACACCGAGGCTGCAAAGGCCGGCAAGTGCCAGCATCAATAAGATCTTGCGTTTCATATGCGTGCGAATAATAAAAAATGCGCGGCAAATATACAATAAAAATACCGCAAAACAAAATTTCGAGTCGAAAAACTGCTTTGCGAATTCATTTCGCACCATTTATTGTCCGAAATAGACAAATGGAGAAGACTAATCGAATCACTTGTCAAACATCTTCTCAACATCGATGCTCATGCCCACTTGCAAGGTGATGCCATCGGTGAGCGGAGCATTGAGATAATAGTAGTCGGGCTTGTAATTGAATAAATTATCGGCAGCGATGGTAAGCCGAATGGCTGGGCCGATACGCTGAGCCAACGATAACTTCCAGATAGAATAGGGCTTGTAATGAATCGTTCGAGTCAAGAGCCTGCCATTCGCATCCTTCGTGCGATAATCGACAAACTCATCGTTATCCACTCCGCTCATCGCACGTCCATTGAGCGAGATGTTCATCCCATAGCGTGCAGTGAACTGCCTATCCCATTCGCAACGTGCCGTTAACGAATGTGAACGAGCAGGGATATACTGGTTGTTGATTGACTCACCTTGATCATCTTGGGGCAATTCCTCATGCACGTATGCATAGCTCACCTTCACCGCCAATCCATTATCCCACTTAACCTGCGTCGTCACGTCGAACCCAAAGGTCTTGTAATTCTTCAGATTGATGTAACTCAAATAGAGTTGATCCGGATGAGTGAGGTCAATCGTGGCATCAACGTAGGGGGCCCCCGTAGCAATTCGATTTTCGACATTATTATAGTAACCGCCCATCGTGATATTATAGTAACGCTTGGTATATTCGACCGACGCATTAATATTATGGCTCAGTTCAGCCTTCAAGTCCTCATTGCCCAGGATAATCCAGATGCCTGCCATGTCGAAGTTGTAATACTTCTCCTTGAGTTTGGGGGCTCGGAATCCCATGCCATAACTGGCACGTAGATTCAAGTAATCGATAGGCTGATAACGTGCTGACAATCGAGGAGTCACCCGATGATGGTCACCATTGCTGAAATAATCATATCGTAAGGCACCTACCACTTCCAGTCTATCTGTCGCCACCCAGTCATACTGTCCGAAGAAGTCAAAGGAGTCCTCGTCGTGTGTTTGGTCATCAAGGTTGATGTTCATCAGGTAATCATGTAAATAGTCCGTACCTAAGGTAAGGACATCACCTCGCTCAAAACTATGATTAAAAAGGGCACGAAGAGAGTTCTGTACGTTGGAATAATCACGCACATCGAGATTGTCGAGTTTCCGATAGTCCGACTTATCATACTGATCGAAGAGATAGCTCACCTCAAGATGATCATGCTCGGCAATGTCCCAATTGGCTCGCAAGCAACCGGTGAAATCGCGATAGCGTTCGGGAACAGTCTCGGTGCGCACCTGCTGCCTGAAGAAGTAGCCAGCCTTGGCCGTAAGCCTGAATCCTTTGAACGGCCTCCAAATCAACTGATCTTTGATATTGTAGGTATCGTCGCCATAGAAATTGGTTATGGTACGCGCTACTGGAGAAGGTCCGTTTTCGAAGATAAAGTTGTCGATCATCGTGCCTTGGAAAGAAAGCATGTTCTGCAGATGATGTCCATTCAATCCCAACGACGTGCCATAGCGCCACTCGTTGTGTTTCGAAACACGGGTATTGACATTCAAGGTCCACGGCTCCGAAGGTTCGCGGGTAAAGATATTGATAACTCCCCCTGCTGCACTCGAACCATAAATGGCTGAAGCGGCACCCTTCACGATCTCGATACGTTCCACATTGGCCATATTGAGCCGCGTGAAATCAACATCATCCATCGTCTCGCCTGCCAGTCTTTCGCCATCTACCAGGAAAAGCACACTTTGTCCACCGAAACCCGAGAAGTTCAGATGGGTCTGCTGGTTCATGGCATAACTGAACTCCACACCAGGCATCTCCTGTTGCAACAGGTCTTCCACGTTGGTCGCATCGACTTTCTGGATATCCTGTGCTGTAATGAGACGTGTCTGTATGGGCACATCTTTCAAACTCTTCGGAGTACGTGTGCCTGTCACGACAACCTGTTCCATCCAGAGAGGGTTATCCTCCCAATGGTGATATGCAGAATCGGCAGCTGCCCTGGTTTTGAAGTATTTATCCTTGGCCTCTTGTGCAAAAACGGCAACCGAACATGAAGCCAACAAAGCAAAAAACAGTATTTGTCGTTTCATATTCGTCAATAGGGATAAAGGTATTCGATGGTCAAACAGCATTTCACGTTCCTGGCACTGATGTAGTTCGCGCAGCGAAGGGCAGCAATAGTATCATCGTTCATTCTGAGGAGGAAGACGTGTCCGTTGTGGTGGAAAATCGGCGGCGGGGTGGTTAACTCCACGATCATCCATCGAGACAACACTTCATTAATCATAATGCCCTGACAGGGAATGATCTCCTGCAACATCGTGGTTTGATCGACCCAAACATCCTTGTCAGAATAGGTGTCGGCAATGAAGGTGGTATCCTTCCCTTCCGAAACCATTTGATTCAAGAGTGTTGCCGAATTAATCGGCAGGTCGCCCAGACTCGAAAAGGAGGTTTCAAGTGCAGCTCCACCATTCGTGCGATTGTTGTTGCGATGAATGGCGAAGTCCCATGTTGGTGCTTCGGGCTGAGTATCGGTTTCTCTGACGTCAAGCAGTTCGTTGTCATCCAAACCCTGACCAGTGATAACTCGAAAGAGGTAGGTGTAGATCCTCGACGTTCCATCCCACTCGCCCGTCAAGGTTGTCGGCACCTTGAAAGGTTCAAACTTCAGACAGGTCGAGTCCATCGTCCCACCTTCATGCGCAGCGGTAACAGCTTCTCGGATGGCATGCAGATCGACGTAGAACCATTCATCCCACTCGTTGGCTTCGATGTAAAGCGACCCTCTGATGGTGTCACCCCGCACATCAACAGACGAACCCTTTTCGAAAGGTTCGTCGTAGATGCTACTCAGGATTCCTTCACAACTGGTCAGCATCCCTACCCACAACAATAGGCTGAAGATGGGAATAATATCTCTCAATTGTAATTGCTTATTTCTAACTGTTAATTGTGATTTGTAAAATGTCAATTACCCTCATCCTGCACCCATGTCAGAACGTAGTCTTCGGTAAAATCGAAATGGATGTGCATAAGCATATCCCTACCTTCTATACGTAATAGGACCACCTTTTGTTCCATATCGACATGAATGATGGATGTCAATTTCTTGAGATCGTAAAACGATTGCCCCAAGACCTTGAATGCAGACTCTTTGCCACTCCATGCAAGATGGATAGCCAGATCAATATCGGGAGTCAGGGCCAAAATTGCAATCTCATCAGGGGTCAAGAACTGTTTGACGACACGTTGCACACGGTCTCCTCTTCGCTCGATGTCGATGCCAACGGCCACATCAGAAACTATAACAGCCACATATTGCTTAGTATGACTGAAACTTATATAAGGCGCATCGGGCTCGTCAATAGACGGTTTGCCATAAGAATCGTAAATGATCCTCTTCTCCACGCCGCCCAACAATTCCTTCAAGGCCCTGCGCACCGACAATATTTCCATGAGCCTTCGACTGCCAGGCTTCAGGTTTCTGATCTTTTCCTCGAAATATTCGGGATGTGACAAACTGGCGCGAAGTTCCTCCTCGGTTTCGGTGATCTTCCAAACAATATAGTCGGGTGCGAACATCTTACGGCAGTTTTATGCGGACTCTGTCGATGCGACGCTTGTCCATCGACAAAATGGTAAACTCTATCCCACGAAAACGTATTACCTCATGAGTACGCGGGAAATTCTGCTTGATTTCGAGAAGCAACCCACCGATCGATTCACAGTTGTCGGCCTTATCTCCCAGGTCGTCATCCTGGTCCAAACCAGTCACCTTACAGAAATCTGTGAGCGAAGTACGTGCTTCGAAGATCCATTCCTTTTGATTCACCTTCTGCCATGTTTGCTCGTCCTCGTCATATTCGTCATGTATCTCTCCCACGATTTCCTCGAGCACATCCTCCATGGTGATCAGTCCAGAGGTACCACCAAACTCATCCACGACGATGGCCATGTGAAGCCGCTTCTGACGAAAGTCGTCGAGCAAGTCGTCGATAGGTTTATTCTCGGGCACATAGTAGGGTTCCCGAATAAGCGTCTGCCACTGGAACTTGTCATCGCGGTTCAGATAGGGCAGCAGGTCCTTGATGTATAGGATGCCCTTGATGTGGTCCTCAGTTTCTTCGATAACTGGCATACGGCTATATTTCTGATCGACAACCATCGTCAAAACTTTGCTGAATGGTGTATCTACATCAATGGTTACCATCTCAGAGCGCGTGGTCATGGCATCCTTCACCGTCTTGTCTCCAAACTCGATGATGCCCTCCAGCATCTTCTTCTCGTCGTTATGCACCTGCGTAGTAACCTTTAAGGCATCACTCAGGTCATCCATCGTCACATCATCGGTCATCTTGTCAGCCAAATGACGGTTTAGCCCGCCCATACTCTTGACAAGAAGCAAGATAAAGGGATGAAATAATTTGGTGAGAAATTTCATGATAGGACTTACACTTCGGCTGAACGAGAGTGCATGATGCGAAGCATAAACCTTAGGAAGTATTTCGCCGAAGAGCAGCAACAAAAAAGTCAGAATGACAGTCTGGCTCAGAAAGATGAGCCATGCCGGATTATCACTCACTGGCATCACCTGGGCAAAAAAGTAGCTGAAGAGCATGATGATGGCCACATTGACGAAATTGTTGCCTATCAGAATGGCGGCCATCAGGTTCTCTTGTTTCTCAAGTAAGTCCTGGATGAGACCATCACGGGAGTTTTCATCCTCGTCAAGTTTGTCAAGGTCCCGTGGAGAAAGTGAAAAGAACGCCACCTCGGAAGCTGAGATGCATGCTGAAGCCAAGAGCAACACAACGGCAATCACAAGTGAAACGATTGCTGCGACATTGGGGGCAAAAAGATGAATTATATCAAAGTCCATCGGGACAGGTTTATAAATGTGTTATATGAATTCAGAATTATTATGTTTCATCTGAGGCTGAATAGTTAATTTTTCGTATGTGGCGTTCCATCCAAAAGTTGCTTTTGTAACTTGGCCTGCGAGATGCCGCGAGTGATACGTCCACGATAACAAAGCGAGATATCGCCTGTCTCTTCACTCACCACGACGACTTGCGCATCACACAATTCCGATATGCCTAGGGCACTGCGGTGACGTAGTCCCAACTCGGCTGGTATGCGTCTGTTTCGGCTGGTGGGAAGCACACCTGCGGCCTGTGCTATGCGTCCGTTACGAATCAGCATCGCACCATCATGGAGCGGTGAATTCTTGAAGAATACCTGTTCAATGAGGCGGGCCGAGACGATAGCATCCATCTCACAACCTGGAGGTGAAATCAAGGGCTCCACATCATCATAGCGTTGCACCACAATGAGTGCACCTACCTTATGCTCCGACATATGCTGGCAAGCCAGAGTCAAAGCATCGACCCACTTAGTGTCGTCATTCTTCGCCAGCTCCTCCTTGCCAAAGAATCGCAACATGCTGCTCCACTGGTGACGCGAACCCAGACGGATTAACGCCTGACGTATCTCGTTTTGGAAGAGAATAACAAGAATCACCATCGAGACGGAGACAACCAAGTCGAGAATGCCGCCTAACAGTCGGAACTCGAAGAATCGCAAGCCCACCCATAACACGATAATGGCAATAAGGCCCTTGAAAATGACAATTGTGCCATTTCCTTTGGACCAACGATAGAGGTAGAACATCAGTGCAGCAACGCCAAGGATGTCTATCAAGTCTTTTATGCCAAAATCCCACATATCTTTATGGCCTCAGCGGCCTCTTTAACGTCATGAACTCTAAGGATGGATGCACCGTGCAGCAAAGCGTAGGTATTAAGTACCGTCGTTCCGTTCAAGGCATTTCTCACATCCGTATCGAGCAATTTGTATATCATCGACTTTCGACTAATGCCTACCAGCAACGGATTGTTGGGAAATGCCTCGCGAATCTGGTCAAGACCTTTCAGCAATGCATAGTTCTGTCCCAAAGTCTTGGCAAAGCCAAAGCCTGGATCGAGAATTACGTTTTCGAGCCTTTCATACCTTTCGAACTCTTCAAACCTTTCGAACTCTTCAAACCTTTCGAACTCTTCAAACCTTTCGAACAATTTATCCAGCTGCTCCTTGAAGAAGCGGATAACCTCATCCACCACCCCATCCTCATAGGTGGTACGCTGCTGCATGTCTTGAGGCGTGCCTCGACTGTGCATCAAAATATAGATGGCACGTGTACGAGCCACAACGCTTAGCATCGCATCATCAAGCATTCCGCCTGAAATGTCGTTGATGATGTCCGCGCCAAGTTCAGTTACGCACGTTTCCGCCACACTGGCGCGAAAAGTATCCACGCTGATCAAAGGCTGCGGACCTTCCCCTCCGCACTCATCATGCCACTTCTTAGCTTCTTCGACGACAATCGGCAAGGCCCAGCGAAGTCTTTCCATTTCTTCTTCTGTTGTGACATCCTGAGCTCCGGGCCGGGTCGAATATGCACCCACATCAACGATAGCACCTCCCTCGTCTAATATTTTGCGCACACGCTCGCGTAAAGCAGATTGCTCCTGTACGCGACTGGCCTCATAGAACGAGTCAGGAGTTACATTGATGATGCCCATCACACATGGAGAAGGGGGCATTTTCGACACTTTCATGTTGCAAAGTAACATCTTTTTTTGTAGAAATGCAAGTGATTGATACCAAAAAGTGATAAAAAATTGGAAAGATACCCTAAAAATTGACTATCTTTACACCGCAATAAGCAAAATAATTGTTTTTTCGCGACAACGTTGTCGTAAGATACACTCTTTTAACCAATGGCTTTATCTTTGCCGTACAGAAAAAACAATAACTATAATTCATCTACAGCTATGATTGAAACATTTAAATCAATGGATGGTATGCTGCAAGTCTATTGGATCTTAGCAGCTATCTCTAGCATTATCTTCATCATCCAGGCCATCATGACCTTCGTAGGCTTCGATGCCGACAGTGATGTCGATATGTCCACTGCACCTGATCAGATACCCGACAGTGGCGATGCAGCGTTCGATGCTGCGGGCTTTCACCTCGTCTCCGTCAAGTCGGTCATCTGTTTTATCCTTGGCTTCGGCTGGACTGGCGTGCTCTGTTGGAACTTGATCCCCAACCACATATTGCTCGGTCTGTTGGCCGCTGCTGTGGGCCTCGTATTCATGTCGGTCATCGCTTTCCTGCTTTTCCAGATGATGAAACTCAATCGCGACAACACCTTCCACGTTGAACAGGTTATCGGCTTGCCTGCCGATGTCTATCTGCGCATCCCTGGTAATCGTCGCGCAACGGGAAAGATCACAGTCTCGCTCAACGGCTCCACCCACGAGCTTGAAGCCCTCAGCGATACCGATATTCCCACAGGCGGGAAAGTGCGCATCAAAGAGATCATCCAAGGCGAAACCGTTCTGGTTGAGCATATTTAAACATTCCGATCATCAATCAATAACTCTAAAATATCTAATTATGTCTTTTATTGAAGCTATCAAGACTTGCTTTGCCAAGTACATTACATTCAGCGGTCGTGCACGTCGCTCCGAGCACTGGTACTTCTTCCTTTTCATCACCCTGATTCAGATTGTTCTCTACAGTTGGATTATGGCTACCATCATGGGGCCAATGATGGAATTTATCCAAGAAGGCGGTGACCCCAAGGATGTGGATACCATCAAGGAAATCTTCCTCGGCAGCATCACTTCGCCTGCATTTATCGTCTTTATCGTCTTCTCTTTGGCGACTCTTCTTCCCATCATCGCTGTACAGATACGACGTATGCACGACACAGGTCGTTCGGGCTGGTGGTCGATGACCTACTGGGGCGGCACCCTACTCAGCTTGGTAGGCGTTCCATTTGTCTCAATCGTTGGTACCATCTGGTTCATCTATCTTGCCTGCCAGGATTCCACACCGGGCACCAACATCTATGGTCCCAACCCCAAGGGTCTCGAAGAAACCTCTTCTACCAACTTTTAAGAAGTTACACGTTTTCTTTAGCTATAATCAACTACAAAAAACAATACAACTATGCTATTTGATCCCTCCCTTCTTCCATTGATTCTCATCCTCGTGGTGATTGTCCTTGTGGCGGCTCTCCTCAAGCGTTACCGCCGTTGTCCTTCCGACAAGATTCTCGTAGTATATGGTTCCACCGGCAAAGGCTCAGCCAAGTGCGTACATGGTGGCGGTGTCTTCGTTTGGCCTATTATCCAGGACTACGCTTACCTCAACCTCACCCCTATCTCTATCGAGGCTAACCTCACCAATGCCCTCTCGCGCCAGAACATCCGCGTCGATGTTCCTTGCCGTTTCACCGTGGGCATCAGCACCGAATCCGATTCGATGAACAATGCGGCCGAACGTCTGCTTGGGCTGTCGGCCAACGACATTCAAGACATGGCTCGCGACATCCTCTTCGGTCAGCTCCGTCTCGTCATCGCATCCATGTCAATCGAGGAACTTAATCAGGACCGCGATGTGTTCCAGGAGAACATCAAGAAGAACGTCGAAATAGAGCTCAAGAAAATCGGTCTGAAGCTCATCAACGTTAACATCACCGATATCAAGGACGAGTCAGGCTATATCGAAGCCCTCGGACAGGAAGCCGCAGCCAAGGCCATAAACGAGGCCAAGGTGAAGGTTGCAGAGAAGGAGAACGAAGCCAAGGCCAAGGTTGCCGAACAGGAAATGTCGGGTGAGACCGGCAAGGCTCACTTCCAGATGGAAACCCGCAAGGCCGTTGCTGCCGCCAATGCTGAAGCCATCAAGGGTGAGAATAACGCCAAGGTCGAGATTGCCAATTCACAGGCCGACCTCCGTGAACGGGAAGCAGAGGCACAGCGCCGTGCCACTGCTGCCGAGAAGATTGCAGCTGCCAAGGCCCTCGAGGAGTCTTACGTTGCGGAGCAGAAGGCCGAGTTGGCACGTGCCGAACGTGAACAGGCCACTCAGAAGGCTAACGTCATCGTGGCTCAGGAAATTGAGAAGCAGCGTATGATCGTGGCTGCCGAGGCCGAAGCCGAACGCAAGCGTGTCAATGCTAAAGGTGAAGCCGACAGCGTGGCATTCCGCGCACAAGGTGATGCCGATGCCATTAAAATCAAGGCCGAGGGCGAAGGTATCGCTGCTGCTACCCGTGCCAAAGGTGAGGCACAAGCTATCTTCGCCAAGATGGAAGCCGAAGCCAAGGGTCTCTTTGAGGTACTTACAAAGCAGGCATCGGGTTACGACAAGATGATCCAAGCTGCTGGCGATGCCAACAAGGCTTACACCCTTCTCATCCTCGAGAAGCTCCCCGAACTCGTTAAGACGCAGGTCGATGCTATTAAAGGCATCAACATCGACAAGGTTACCGTTTGGGATACGGGCAATGGTGGCGACGGCAAGTCTTCGACTGCCAACTTTGTATCCGGCCTTTACAAGAGCATTCCTCCCCTCCAGGAACTCTTCAACCAAGCTGGCATGAAACTCCCCGATTATTTGGGCACCAAGAACGATGCACCCAAGGATACTGACGCCGAGCCTGAGGCATAATATCTCTTGATTAATCCAACTGCTATGGCCATCTCATATGGCTATAGCAGTTGTTGATTTCTTTTCACACTACCCTTCTATCCTTCCATGAAACATCTTCTACTCTCCCTATTTCTTGCTGTTCCCGTTATCCTCTCTGCTCAAGGGCTGCCTGTACTTGAAACAGGTGGCAAAGCCATGCCCGACGAATGGATCGACATCGATACCGGCCATCGCATTGTCAAGCTCACACGTCGCGACGGCGCAAACCGTTCATTCTACTTTCACAACCACCCCTTCGTCGGCGACGAAATGCTCTTCGTCGGCAGTGACGTGGCACAAGCTTCAACCGACATGCTGGCAGGCAATGGCACACGAGGTGTCATCAAACAGATGTACGCCGTCAACCTAAAGACGCTCGACATCCGTCAGATAACCCACGAACCGCAAGGCGTTTCGACAGAGATCGTATGTCCCGCCACCCGAGAACTCTTCTTCCAACGTCGCGACAGCATCTTTGGCTGCTCTATCGACGATGGCACAACCCGTCTAGTAGCCAAACTCCCCGCTGGCCGCACAGGTCATATTGCTGCCGTCAACTGTGATGGCACACGCCTGGCCGGCACCTTCGATAATCCCGAAGAGGCACGTATCTTGCGCGAACATCCCAAGAAGGGCGAGTTCTTCAGCCTTATCTTCGAAGCCAAGCTCGAAAAGACCATCTTCACTATCGATACCAGTACGGGTGAGTTCAGCAACATATGGACCGACAATGCCTGGCTCAACCATCTTCAGTTCTCGCCCACCGATCCCAACCGCCTTCTCTTCTGTCATGAGGGGCACTGGCACAAGGTGGACCGCATCTGGAACATCGACATCCGCTCGCGGAAGGAACTCGACCAGGCAGGGCTCAAGGACAAACCCGCCCGTCAACCCGTGCTGATGCACAAGCGTACCGTCTATCGTGAAATAGCTGGTCACGAATGGTTTGGAGCCGATGGTCGCTACATATACTTCGACCTGCAGAAGCCGCGCAGCACCACATTCTACGTCGGCAAGGTCGATGTTGAGACATTGCACGAAGACATCTACCCATTGCTGCGCGAAGAGTGGGCTGTGCACTACACCACATCATGGGATGAGAGCTTCCTCGCCGGCGATGGAGGCTCAAAGACGTCGGTAGCACATTCCAATAAGAACCAATGGATCTTCCGCTACGATTATCCGATGACGCGCAACTCCTTGGACGGAACCTTCCCGACTTCCCAAGACTCCATCTATACCATCGTGTGCGACAGCCTCAAGTCCGAGAAACTGGTCAACATGAAGCACCACAACTATAATCTGGAGCCCAATGTCCACTTCAGTCCCGACAACAAATGGATAATCTTCCGAGCCAATTTTGAAGGCTATGACAACGTCTATGCTGTCGAACTGTAACTCGAGCTCCTTTCTCGTGAATAACATGAACAGACCATTCTCCTTTCTGCCAACAATCCTGCTGTTTCTCGCCCCTATTGCTTCATCGGTAGCTCAACCAAAGGCACCAGTCCAGATACAACAGCAATGGGGCGACCAGCTCAATGGGACATACATCAATCCCATCCTTCCCGCCGACTACAGTGATCCGGATGTCATTCGTGTAGGCGAGAAATACTTTATGGTGGCCTCTGACTTCCATTTCATCGGCATGCAGATCCTTGAGTCGGACGACATGGTGAACTGGCGTGTCTTAACTCAGGTTTATGACCGTTTCGACTATCCCGGATGGGACACCAACGATCATTATGCAGGCGGCTCATGGGCTCCGTCTCTGCGCTATCATGAGGGTCGCTTCTACATCTATTTCTGCACACCCGACGAAGGACTCTTCATGACTTCTGCGCCTGAGGCTGCAGGGCCATGGGAACCATTACATCTCGTCAAGGAGGTACCCAAATGGGAAGATCCCTGTCCGTTCTGGGATGATGAGATTGTCCAAGAGGCCAATGGCACACGTATCATTCCTGGTCAGGCCTATCTTGTCCGCAGCAAACATGGTGCCGGCCCCATCTTCGTCCACAAGATGAGTCGCGATGGCAAGCAGCTGCTCGACGAAGGCATCACAGTTTATGAAGGGCCCGTGGCCGAAGGTCCAAAGTTCATGAAGCGCAACGGATACTACTACATCTCGATTCCCGAAGGCGGAGTAGAAGGCGGCTGGCAGACCGTGCTCCGTTCGAAGAATATCTACGGCCCCTACGAAAGCAAGCGCGTACTCGAAAAAGGTTCAACGTCCATCAATGGCCCCCACCAGGGTTCCATTGTCGATACGCCCGACGGGACATGGTGGTTCTATCACTTCCAGCACGCGGGTGCAATCGGTCGCATCGTACATCTGCAACCGATGACGTGGCAAGACGACTGGCCGGTCATCGGTGTCGATTATGATGGCAATGGCGTAGGCGAACCGGTCAATACATGGAAGATGCCAATCCCGGACAAGTCCATCGACTACGCTGCCCACCTCCCCTACCAGGACATCAGTTTCAAACCGGAAGGACTAAGTCCGCTCTGGCAATGGAATCACAATCCCGACAACTCTGCCTGGTCGCTCACCGAACATCCTGGCGCATTGACACTCCATGCCCTGAAGTCTGAGACCTTCCTCAAGGCACGCAACACCCTCACGATGCGTACCATGGGCTACGACATCGATGCCACCATCTTGCTCGACATCACCGACCTTGAGGATGGCGCACGTGTCGGTCTGGCTTGCATGGGTCGAAGCAACCAACTCGTCGGTATCCACAAGGATGGCGAGGAAATCTATTTCTACCGCAACATTCAGCAGCCGCTCATCCATTATGCGAAGGATCGCAACCGCACGGTCTTCTTCGACAAGGAAGAAAGGTTGCATTGCCCCTCAGGCACTCCAACCACGCATATCTACCTCCGCATCCACTTTGACCTTAAAACGCAGAAGTGTCGCTTCTACTGCAGCCTCGATGGAAAGAAGTTCAATGCCGTTGACAAACCTTTCAACGTCGAGTTCGGCAGCTGGAAAGGTGTCCGCTGGGGAATCTTTCACTACAACACCCTTGGCAAAGGCGGAACTGTTACAGTAGAAATCATCAAATAGATAATAGATAATAAATGGCGTCAATCACAAATGAATTGACGCCATTTATAATGATATAGGGGGATAAATAACAACTATCGGATGAAGAGCAGTTCGCGGTACTTAGGTAGTGGCCAGAGGGCGTCGTCAACGATGAGTTCGAGCTTGTCGATCTGGCGACGGATGATGTCGAACATCGGAGCGATGGTGTCGTGGTAGGCGATGGCCTTCTGGTGCTCGTCCTCGATCTTGTTGGCTACCTTGCGAGCGGCGACGAGTTCCTCGACCTTCGTCTCGATGGCGGCGGTGCGCTCGGCGATTTCCTCGATGAGCTTGAGGTTGCGGGCAGAGAGCTTGTCGGCCTTCATGGCGGGGAAGATGGTGCGCATCTTCTCGACGTTCTTCAGGAGCTGGCTCTGGTAGGCGGTGGCGACGGGGATGATGTGGTTCATCGAGAGGTCGCCCAGCACGCGGGCTTCGATCTGGATCTTCTTCGTATAGGTCTCCCACTTCACTTCGTTGCGGGCCTCGAGCTCCTTACGGGTCATCACGCCGAGGCTTTCGAACATGGCAATGCTCTCGGGATCGAGGTAACGCTCGAAGATGACGGGGCAGCTGGTTTCGACGTCGAGACCGCGACGGGCGGCTTCGGCCTTCCATTCGTCGCTGTAGCCGTTGCCGTCGAAGCGGATGGGCTTGCAGGTCTTGATGTCGTCGCGCAGCACGTCGATGATGGCGTGGAACTTGGCGGTATGGCCTGAACCCTCGGAGAATGCGGCGTTCTTGGAGTATTCGGCAATCTTCTCATCCACCCTCTTCTTGAAATTGGTCAATGCTTCGGCCACGGCGGCGTTGAGCGTGATCATCGCGCTGGCGCAGTTGGCCTCGGAACCTACGGCACGGAACTCGAAACGGTTGCCGGTGAAGGCGAAGGGCGACGTGCGGTTGCGGTCGGTATTGTCGACGATGAGGTCTGGAATCTGGGGGATGTCAATCTCCTCGGCGTTCGAGGAGAGGGGCGAGAGGATGGACGAGAGCGACTCGTTCTTCTCGATTTTGTTCAGCAGTTCCGTCAGCTGGGTGCCGAGGAA
>JAFZBE010000049.1 GCA_017561935.1 Bacteroidales bacterium
TAATAGTCCCTAAAGTCTCTAGAGTCCGCAGATATTTTCTCTACGGACTTAAAGGACTTAAAGGACAGTGTGGCTCCAAGCTAATAGTCCCTAAAGTCCTATTAGTCCGTAGAGATTATTATTTCGTAGAGTAATTCGGACGACCCTCGGAGCGCGCAGCGAATATCTGTGTCCATCTGCGCTGATCTCTGTGTGACCTTTGCCCACGCTTTGCGTGACGTCGCTTCTTGTCACATACAAAAAAGTTTTCGGACCTTTTCGTGTTTTCGGACCTTTTCGGAATCCTTAAACAATGTTCTTTCGGGTTCCCGAAAGTACTTTGGGGTTATTCCGAAAAATTCCCAAAAAGACGAAATATCCGAAAATTCTTTTTCGTCCACACCAATTCTCAAATTCTTCTTTCTCTCTACGGACTTTTTGGACTTAAAGGACAATGCGGCTCCAAGCTAATAGTCCCTAAAGTCTCTAGAGTCCGCAGATATTTTCTCTACGGACTTAAAGGACTTAAAGGACAGTGTGGCTCCAAGCTAATAGTCCCTAAAGTCCCAAGAGTCCGTAGAGATTACTATTCCGAAGTGTAATTCAGACGACCCTCGGAGCGCGTAGCGAAAATCTGTGCCTATCGCGCTGATCAGTGTGACCTTTGCCCACGCTTTGCGTGACGTCGCTTCTTGTCACGCAGAAAACGTTTTAGGGCATTTTCGTGTTTTCGGACCTTTTCGTTCACACCAATTCTCTAATTCTCAAATTCTTGAAAAAACAAATTCATGATCATTCGTGATAATTCGTGTTCAAGAAAATACAAATTTTGGTGAATAATTTGTATGGATAAAATTTTTTCCATATCTTTGCGCCATCAAAGCACCACTTTGACAAATAGTTGAATCTAACCCGACATCGATATGAACACCAACACCCGACAAACATCATTCCTTACCAGGGCAGCGCTGACCCTGCTGCTCTTCTTCGTTTGCGCCTTTTCCGCCAGAAGCGCCACTTACGTTCCCTGTTCCGTCAACCTCTCTTCGGGCCAAGAATCCGCCTCATGTGTAGGTGGTTCCGTCAGCTCGAACGGGGCTCATGTGACCGTCTCTCCTCGTACGGATTTCAGAGTTGCAAGAGTATCTTGGTCATATACTCTTGATGATGGAACTGAAGGGGAGCGACAATTGACCGAAGACCAACTATCGGGTGGCTACAATGCCGGTGGTGCTTATGGAACAGTGACCGTTTCATTCAAGACCGAAACCGAAAACGTGCAGGTGACTTTCAATTTGAATGGCTATGGAGGGGAGGCTCCCGCCACCCAGGATCTGTCCATTGGCGATAAGGTGACAAGGCCGGATGATCCGACCGACGAAAATTACGAATTTTTCGGTTGGTATTATGACGCAGCCTGCACGATACCCTTCGACTTCGATGTCGCATTAAGCTACTCCACGCCGTATGCCAGCTACACGGATTCCAATGCTTCGGCATCGCCTCACTTCAATCTGGTAATCTATGCCAAGGGGAGAGCGTATGTGGAAGGATATTGCGGAAAGGTGGATGATACTCACGACGGCAAGCAGTTGACATGGAGCGGTTACAAATACTTTCCTGGTGATGTGATCGATGTTCTTACTATCAGCGGCAATGGCGAGATGGCGGACGGTGCTTTCAGTAGGGGTAAACTAAATACCGTTATCATCAATGAGGGGGTGACCACCATCGGACAATATGCCTTCTATATCTGCACCAGTCTGTCCTCGGTCACCATTCCTTCCAGCGTGACCACCATTGGGAGTCAGGCCTTCTATCGCTGCTCTGGGCTGAAGTCGGTCACCATCCCCTCCAGCGTGACCTCCATCGGGCAAGGTGTCTTCTGTGACTGCTCCAGTCTGACCTCGGTCACCATCCCTTCCAGCGTCACCTCAATCGGACAAGATGCGTTCATGGACTGCACCAGTCTCTCATCGATCACCATCCCTTCCAGTGTGACCACCATCGGTGAAGGTGCCTTCATGAGCTGCACCAGCCTCTCATCGGTCACCATCCCTGCCAGCGTGACTACCATCGGGCAAGGTGTCTTCTGTGACTGCTCCAGTCTGACCTCGGTCACCATCCCTTCCAGCGTCACCTCAATCGGACAAGATGCGTTCATGGACTGCACCAGTCTGTCCTCGGTCACCATCCCTTCCAGCGTGACCTCCATCGGCCAAGGTGTCTTCTGGAGCTGCACAAGTCTGACCTCGGTCACCATCTATGCTCCTCCGTTGGCAACCTATGGTAAGTATGCTTTTGACATAAATGCCGACGGTCGCAAGATCTATGTCTATAGCGACTTCGTGGACGACTATAAAGCGGGATGGCCAGAAGAAGCCGGCAACATCAAGCCCATACCGAATGCAACGATATCCGCGCTGACCCTGGCTGACAATACCGACAACACCAGTGCGATCGCGGTCAGCGACGGCAAGCTGGCCGACGTCACCCTGCAGGGGCGCACACTCTACAAGGACGGCTCGTGGAACACGCTCTGCCTGCCCTTCGCGCTCGACGCCACACGGACAGCCGAACTGCTCGAATACCCCGAAGCGCTGATGACACTCAAGAGCACCTCGTTCGAAGGGGGCACCCTGACGCTGACCTTCGAGGATGCCACCGCGATCGAAGCAGGCAAGCCGTACATCGTGAAGTGGACACGCGCCACCGACTACACCGACGACAACACCCACAACCTCTATGCGCCGACATTCAGCTGCGTTCCCATAACACAATCCACCGCCAGCGTCAAGACGCAAGACATCGACTTCGTGGGCTCCTACAGCCCCATCAGCCTTTCAGCCAATGACAACACGGTGCTCTACCTCGGTGCCGACAACACCCTATACTATCCTAGCACCGCGATGACCATCGGCTCCTGCCGCGCCTACTTCCAGCTCAAGGGCGACCTCACCGCCGGCGACTCCGGCCCTCAAGCCATCCGCGCCTTCAAGCTCAACTTCGGCGAAGAAACAGGCCTTGAAACGGTTCATGGTGAAGGGTTCATGGTTAATGGTGAAGGGTTCATGGTTAATGGTGAAGGGTTCATGGTTAATGGTTTTGGCTGGTACACTCTCGACGGACGCCGTCTCGATGCCCAGCCCGCAGCTCCGGGCATCTACCTCCACAATGGGCGCAAGCTCCTCATCAAGTAATTTCACGAACTATCGATATTTATATAAATGATATGTGATTTTTGTGATTTTTGTGATTTTTTTATCTAAATAATCATAACCAATGCAGAAACGCGTCCGACTTTGCGACGCGTTTCCGCGTTTTGTTAGGGCTTGCCCGACTTTGAGCGGAGGTCTCACATTTTGAGATTGCTCGCCGTGGGGTTAGGGTTCATTCTGCGCATTGCTGCGCTCCGAGAGGTGTCAATCGCGTGTAGGAGTTTCGAAGATGTAGGCATATTCCACCGAAGCGGGAGGAGAAAGGCACGGACACGCCTTGCGTGGGTTCAGTTCGTGGTGTCCCACAATCCGCGCATCGGGATAGTGTGCGTGCAGGATCTGGAAAACCTCGTCGAGCGCCTGCAACTGCTCGGCAGTGCGGTTGTCCTCGAAGCGCACATCTGCTGAAAGGCTTCTCCCGCCTTCATAGCAGATTCCGATGCTCTGCGAATTGAAGTCCTTCACATGACAACCTTTTTCTGCAACGGGACGACAATAGTACAACGTACCATCCCGACGTATGTAGATATGATAGCCCGGGAACTGTCCGAAGCCGCGTGTCTTATGGCTGGCCATGAGTTTCTCGATTGAAAAGTTCTGGTCGGGACGCGTGTCCGAGCAGTGCAGCACCAAGAGCTTAATTTTCCGGCTGAGTCTCGGCTATTGAAGCCAGAGACGAGGCCATTTTCACCTAAATATCAATGAAAGCATTTGTTGTTATATAGAAGCGTCAAAAGAAATAAAAGAATATTATGGCAGACAAGATTAAGAAATCGTACAAGTTTAGCAAGAGTTTCTACGACGATGCAATTACGCAAGGGAAATGGTGGAGTAAGCTTTACTTCAAGTTGCTCTGGGGAGGTGTCGATGATAACGAGATAGCTCGCAGGGTGCTCAGTTGGATTCCTGATGACTTCTCAGGCAAGTTGCTTGATGTTCCTGTTGGCACAGCTGTATTTACAAAGGATAAGTATCGTCGTATGACGAAGGCCGACATCACCTGTCTGGACTACAGCCAGGATATGCTGGAACAGGCAGAAAGCCGATTCCGTGGTTTAGACATCACGAATATCAAGACGATGCAGGGCGATGTGGGCGCATTGCCTTTTGAGGACGGGACGTTCGACAAGGTGCTCTGCATGAATGGGCTCCATGTGTTTCCTGACAAGGGAAAGGCATATTCCGAGATTCTACGTACTCTAAAGCCTGGAGGCGAACTGCTTGCATGTTTCTACATTGCAGGAGAACAGAAAGTGGCCGACTGGCTCGCCCGTACCGTTATGACCCGCATGGGATGGTTCACGCCTCCCTTCGACACCGTTGTAACCCTGAAGCAACGTTTGGAGCCTTACTACGATATTGTTGACTTCCACGTAGAGGGTGCGATGGTATATTTTAAGGCAAAAAAAATTCCCTGAGGGTATGGCCATTGGTGTCGTGTTGGCTGGAGCTGGTCAGGCGGGAGTTGGCATCAGTGCTGCCAGTACGCTTGTTGTGTCACTCGGCATTGCGATTCAGAATATACCAGAAGGTGCTGTCGTTTCCATTCCGATGCGAGCTTCAGGCAAATCGTGCATCAGGTCGTTCCTGTTGGGATGCCTGAGTGGCATCGCCCAGCCTCTTGGTGCCATTCTCGTGATTTTACTTGCAACCCTATTCATCCCCATGCTCCCTTACATGCTGGCCTTTGCTGCAGGAGCTATGCTTTACGTAGTTGTAGAAGAACTCATACCAGAAGCCAGCAGTGGTCAGCATACCAATCTCAGCACCATCTTTTTTGCTGCAGGGTTTGCAATGATGATGCTGCTTGATGTGTGTATGAATTAACAGACGATGTTTTTCAAAAAAAATCACAAAAATCATTCTCACTTTATCATAACACGTTGATAGCTCTTCGCGCGTAATATTTTATTATTATAATTAATATATAATATTTTATTTAAAAAATATTTGCAAATAAACGCACCCCCCTTAAAATCAATTGTCCCCCACGGATAATGACAAATGATAATTGAGAAATGTGATTTTTTGCATAAAAATTGCAGGCTGGTCCTCACGGATGAGCCTGCTTGCTTCATTACTTCTATAATTTATTTGAGTCAAAGTATGCCATGAAAACATACTTTTCTCGGTGCAAAGATAGGGTTTTTTGGTCATCGAGCAAAATAATTTTGTACAAAATAGACAAAATATTTGCTTTTTTCGATGCAATTAGCTATATTTGCACCCAAATATACCTTTTCCCAAAATAGAAATAATGAAATACGAGAATACATTCAAAGCTATAGACCAGATCCTATGGAAGGAGCAGGGATGTGGCAGTGAATTGGACTATTTGGAGCAGAAATCGTGGATGCTGTTCATGAAATACCTTGATGACCTGGAGACAGAACGCGAGGAAGAAGCCGAGCTTGAAGGCAAAACTTATAAGCGGCTCGTGACAGGTTTCTATCGTTGGAGCCAATGGGCAGCACCTAAAAAGAAGGACTCGGAAACAGGCAAGATGGTGATTGATACCGTCAATGCAATGACTGGGGATGACCTTGTGGCGTTTGTTGACCAGAAACTCTTCCCATATCTGAAGGACTTTCAGAATACTGCGGCTTCTACCGATACGCTTGAATATAAGATAGGTGAAATCTTTGGTGAGCTGCATAACAAGATTCGCTCAGGATTCAATATGCGAGAGATCATCAACATGATTGATGAGCTCCATTTCCAGAGTGCCGAGGACAAGCACGAAATGACGGTGCTTTATGAGAGCAATATCCAGCGCATGGGTAATGCAGGTCGTAATGGTGGAGAGTATTACACACCACGCCCCTTGATTCGTAGCATCATCAAGGTGGTTGACCCCAAGATTGGTGAAACGGTCTATGACCCTGCTTGTGGTTCGGCAGGCTTCCTTTGCGAGGCTTTCCTCTACATGAAAGACAAGATCAAGAGTGTGAAGGACCACGACATCTTGCAGAAAGAGACATTCTTTGGTAAGGAGAAGAAAGGTCTGCCCTATATCATCGCCACCATGAATATGATATTCCACGGCGTATCAGCGCCCAACATCACTCATGGAAACACCCTTGCCATGAACCTCAGTCAGATTCAGGAGAGCGACCGCAAGAATGTCATCCTTGCCAATCCTCCCTTTGGTGGTAACGAACGTGGCGAGGTGTTGCAGAACTTTGAGATTCGCACCTCAGAGACAGCCTATATGTTTATGCAGCACTTTATCAAGATGCTGAAGGCTGGCGGTCGTGCCGGTATTGTCATCAAGAATACTTTTCTAAGTAATGGTGATGCAAGTGCCATCAGAAAGATGCTATTGGAGAACTGCAACCTTCATACCATCTTAGATCTTCCTTCTGGTGTATTCACTGGTGCTGGAGTAAAGACGGTTGTTTTATTCTTCACCAAGGGCGAGCCAACGGAAAAGATTTGGTACTACCAGGTTGATAAGCACTTCACCAAGACCCAGCCATTGACTGAGGCTGATATGCAGGAGTTCCTTACCCTGCAGAAGACGAAGGCTGAGAGCGAACATTCGTGGACGCTTGATGTCAGCACTCTCGATGATGCGTGTGACCTCAGCGTGAAGAACCCCAATAAGGTGGAGGAAGTTGATGAGCGCACACCAAGCGAGATTGCAGAAACAATCCTTGCCCTCAACAGCGAGAATCAGACTCTTATTGAAGAATTAATGGAGATGGTGAAATGAAACAGGAGATGCAGATAAGGCAAGCCATAGAGGCCATCAAAGAGGCTATTTTGCAGGGGCAGTATGAGGCAGCCCAAGGTGTAACACGTATTCAGTTGGCCGTATATTTCGGTATAGGAAAGTATATTTCTCAGCATACACGAAAGAACGTGTGGGGTACAGGAGCACTGGAAACCATCAGCAATCAGTTGCGAAGGGAACTGCCAGGATTAAGAGGCTATTCGGCGACAAGCCTCAAGAAAATGAGACTCTTTTACGAGAATTGGATAATGCTCGATGCCAATTCGTCCGTCGCGACGGACGAAATAAAAACGACAATTACAATTGCCGAAATAACCTCGGGCAATTCGTCCGTCATAACAGACGATTTAGTGGCGATTGATATCTATCACACGTTAATGGTACCAATAACGAGAGAATTTCCCGTTGAGGATTTCTTCAAAGTGCCATTCACTCATCACGTCGAAATTTATAAACTTTCCGATTTGTTGGCTCGCTACTATTATTTACATCGCACAGCTGAAGAGCATCTTTCTGTTGACGACTTGAAAAAGCTAATAAAGAACGATGCTTATGGCCATCGCGAACAGATGCCTAGCAACTTTACTAAGACCATTTCTAATGCAGCGATGATGCGCAAGGCTGTCATGATGTTTAAAGACTCTTACATGCTTGACTTCATCAATGTTGAGGAGATTGGTGTGCGTGATAACATCGATGTGGACGAACGCGTGGTGGAGAAGGAAATTGTGAATAAGGTGAAGAACTTCATCATGACTATTGGGCGCGACTTTACGTTCATGGGTAACCAACAACTGTTGGAAGTATATGGCGTAGAGCAGTTTCCCGACTTGCTGTTCTTCAATCGTGAGTTGAATGCGATGGTGGTGATAGAACTGAAAACGGGAGAATTCAAAACCAGTTACCTTGGGCAGTTGATGGGATACCTGACCATTCTGGACGAGAAAGTTCGCAAAGCCCACGAGAACCCCAGTATTGGTATTGTCCTTTGCAAGTCAGCTAACCGCGAGTACGTGGAATTTATGATACGTGACTACACGAAGCCTATGGGCGTTGCCACCTACAAGACTGCCGACGAGATGCCCGAAAATTACCGCAAAGCACTACCTGATACGGAGGCGTTAAAAAAACTCTTGAACGAAAGTGTGAAGGAGGATAAGAAATGAAAGAAGGTTGGACTTATAAGAAGTTGGGAGAGATCTGCAGGACCTATTCTGGTGGAACCCCACTCAAGAATGTCAGAGAATATTATCTAGATGGTAATATACCATGGCTCAGGAGTGGAGAGGTGTGCAAGAAATATATTTTTGAAACTGAAATGTTTATCACCCAGAAAGGCTTAGAGAATTCTTCTGCAAAGTATTATCCGATTGATACGGTAGTAGTCGCTATGTATGGTGCTACAGCCGCACAAGTTGGCATATTAAAAATAGAGGCCACGTCTAATCAAGCAATATGTGGTATATTACCCAACAGCAAATTCCAGCCAGAGTTTCTGTATTACTTCTTTAGTTATAGAAAAGAATTCCTTGCTTCTCAGGCCCAAGGTGGCGCACAACCTAATATTTCACAGGTAAAGATTAAAAACCTTGAAGTTCCTGTGCCACCTCTCTCTGAGCAGCAATCCATCGTTGAATATCTTGACTCTGCTTTTGCTAAGATAGATGCGATGAAGGCTAATGCAGAAAAAGCCCTCAATGAAGCTAAAGCCCTCTTCCAAGCATCCCTCAAAGAAATGCTTGAACCAAAAGATGGATGGGAAGAGAAAGCATTAAAAGATTTAGGTATTACCCAAACCGGAACAACTCCATCAAAATCAGATAAAGCTAATTATGGTGACTATATAGAGTTCATCAGACCTTCCGAAATAGACTATAATGGAAATGGTGGTATTGATTACAACTGCGAAATGAAGTTGAGTGAGCAAGGTGCTTCAAAGGGAAGAATCTTTGTATCAAATTCGATCTTTATGGTTTGTATTGGTGCTACTATTGGAAAAGTAGGATTTAGTACGAAGGATATTTCTTGTAATCAGCAGATAAATGTTTTTACTCCAAAAGAGGAAATAAATTATAAGTTTGCTTATTATGCAATGAGATCCCCTTCTTTTCAACGCAGAGTTATAAAAGAAGGAACAAGTTCTCAAGCGACACTTCCTATAATCAATAAAGGAAAATGGGAGCAACTTTCAATTGCATTCCCCAAAATCAAAGAGCAAGAACTCATTGCCTCTCACCTCGACTCCGTTTCATCAATAGTTTTAGAGTTAAAGGCTAACTACAACAAGATATCTCAGGAGTGTGACGCATTGAAACGAGCAATATTACGACAAGTATTTGAATAAACGATGAACAAAAAGTCGATACGATTCTACAAAGACCACGAGGTCAGGGCTGTGTGGGATGAAGAAAAGTCCACATGGTGGTTTTCTATTGTGGATATCGTTGGGGCCATTACCGATAGTCCCAATCCTCGCAAGTACTGGAGCGTGCTGAAGTCCCGACTTAAAAAGGCAGGGAATGAGTTGACTACACGTTGTAGTCAACTGAAAATGACAGCAGCTGACGGTAAACAATATGCCACAGACTGCTTTTCACAAGATGATATCATCCAGTTAGTGAGAGTCATTCCGAGCAAAAAGACAGAAGACTTCCTCGACTGGTTTGTATATAGCGACAACACCATCGACGGCCAGAGCAAGAAGATTAAGCGAGAGCAGATTGATAAATGATAAGAAAGGAGACTGAATCATGTATATACCGCCGTTTACAGCAACAGACGAGATAACGTCATTAGTAGCAGACATTGCAGAACAAGTGGGGCAATTAGCTGCGGCAACAGACAACTTGCCTGCACCACATCTGCGCAAAGAGAATCGAATCAAGACCATCCAGTCATCGCTGGCCATAGAAAACAACTCATTGTCGGTGGATCAGGTTACTGCCATTCTGGAAGGCAAACATGTGCTGGGTGCGCCTAACGAGATACAGGAGGTTAAGAATGCCATTGATGCATACGAGCTTCTGTTAGAATTGAATCCCTATAAAGAAAAGGATTTGTTGAGGGCTCACAAGCTCATGATGACAGACCTTGTGAAGGAGAACGGCCGTTATCGTCAGGGAGGTGTTGGTGTGTTTGATGGGCAGAAGTACATCCACATGGCACCACCTGCCGAGCGAGTGCCAATGCTGATGGCAGATTTGCTGGAATGGGTGAAGAAAACCAAGGCGCACCCACTTATCAGTTCGTGCGTTTTCCATTATGAGTTTGAATTCATTCATCCTTTCGTAGATGGCAATGGCCGTATGGGGCGCATGTGGCAGACGCTTTTGCTGATGAGGTGGAACCCCATATTCGCATGGATACCTGTAGAGACCATCGTTAAGGAACACCAACAGGAGTATTATGCAGCAATAGCCAAAAGCGATGCAGAAGCCAGCAGTACTGCTTTTATTACTTTCATGTTGCATTGTCTGAAGCAGGCTGTACTCGAAGTAGCAGAAAGTAACCAGAAAAGTAACCAGAAAAGTAACCAGAAAATTCTTGCTGCGATGAAGCGTAATCCCAATATAACAATCAGAGAGCTACAGGAGGAAATGGGACTTTCCGAAAGTGGTGTGAAGAAAGTGATACGCCAATTGAGAGCAGAAGGAATGGTGCAACGCATTGGAGGAGCAAAAGGCGGACACTGGGAAGTTCGTTCGGTATAAAGCTATGAGTAAGATATCTATTCGGTTTTATAAAGACCATAAGGTGCGTGCCGTTTGGAACGAAGAGAACAACCCTTTATGAAGGGAATCGATTATTCATATTATTACGAGCAGGAGGATTGATATGAACGAAGCTCAGACACGATTTAACAAGATTGACCCTAAGCTAAGGGATGCTGGCTGGGGTATAGTTCCAGGAAGTAAGATTCTTGTGGAACAGAGTGCTTATATTGCACCTGGACGTATCACAACTACTGGCAACAAGAATCCGAAGAAAGCTGATTATATCCTTGAATACAAGGGTATGAAACTTGCTGTGATAGAGGCGAAGAGCGACGAGAAAGACGTGTCTGAAGGTGTAGAGCAAGCCAAACTCTATGCTGAAGCCCTGAAGGTTCGCTATACCTATAGCACCAATGGCAATGATATTTGGTTCATTGACATGGGCATTAAGGATAGCAAGGGAGAGTATATCATCCCCAGCAAGGAACATGATATAGACCATTTTCCAACGCCACAGGACTTGTGGCAGATGACATTCCCTGAAGAGAATCCTTGGCGTGACAAGTTCAACCTTTGCGCTCTTAATCGTAGTGGTGGCCGTCAGCCTCGCTACTATCAGGAAATAGCCATCAAGAACGTGCTTGAGGCTGTAGCCAAGCAGAGAAACCGTATCTTGCTGACAATGGCAACGGGAACGGGAAAGACTTATACGGCCTTCCAAATCTGCTGGAAACTGACGCAAACGAAATGGACGAATAAGGGCGTTGAGCGTGCTCCAAGAATCCTGTTTATTTCCGACAGAAACATTCTTGCCAATCAAGCCATCAACGACTTCGACCAGTTCCCGGAAGATTCCATGTGCCGTATCACACCCAAGGAACTGAGGAAGAACAATTACAGGGTTCCCACAGCCCGTAATCTTTACTTTACCATCTTCCAGACGATGATGACTTCTCCCAATGCCCAGAAGGCAGAAGAGCAAGGTATTGCATTACCAGAAGGCTCAAACGACCAGCCATACTATATGCAGTATGAGCGCAACTTCTTCGACTTCATCATCATTGATGAATGTCATAGAGGAGGTGCCAATGATGAAAGCGAATGGCGTAAACTGATGGAGTATTTTGACAGTGCTTATCAGCTGGGTATGACTGCCACACCAAGAAGAAAGGATAATGCCAATACCTATGCCTACTTTGGAGATCCAGTATATACTTATTCTCTGAAACAAGGCATCGAGGATGGTTTCCTTGTTCCGTTCCGTGTTGACATCTCTACGAGCAACATTGATGACTATCAGTATGAAGAAGGCGACATTGTGAAGAGTGGAGAAGTTGATCCTGAAAAGATTTACTCGGAGTCGGATTTCTATAATGGCAGGATTCAGATTAAGGAGCGTGATGAACATCGTGTGCAGGAGTTGCTGAACAAGATTGATCCAGACGAAAAGACGATCATCTTCTGTGCCACTCAGAAGCATGCCATGATAGTGCGTGATATGGTGAACAAGCACAAGAAACGACCTGCCAACAACTATTGTGAGCGAGTTACCGCTGATGATGGAGAAGTGGGAGAAGCAACTTTGAGAACATTCCAAGACAACGAAAAGCTGTTGCCCACCATCCTTACCACATCTTATAAGCTGAGTACTGGCGTTGATGCTCGCAATGTACGCAACATCGTATTGATGCGACCCGTTAATAATATTGTGGAGTTTAAGCAGATAATCGGTCGTGGCACACGCTTGTTTGACAAGAAGTATTATTTTACCATCTATGATTATGTAGGTGCAAGCGATATGTTCAAGGATCCTGATTGGGATGGCGACACATATTGTCCTGTATGTGGCAACTGGCCTTGTACTTGCAAGAAGAAGCCGAAGCCTTATCAGTTAGATGATGATGAAAATGGAAGCAACGTGAATGATGAAGGAGGATGGAAACAGCCAGAAGCCTGTCCTGTTTGTGGCAATCTTCCATGTACCTGTGAGGGTTCGAAAACACAACTCATTGACATCCAGTTGTCAAAAGGTAGAAAACTTGCTCTTGAAACGACATGGGAGCAAAAGATTTTCTTTGGCGATGAGTTCATTTCCCTTGAAGAATATGTGAAGAGGCTCTTTGGCAGGATACCTGATTTCTTCACTGGTGCAGACGATATGCGTGAGAAATGGTCGAACCCGGAAACCAGGGAGCAACTGTTGAAGACTTTGGATGAAGCGGGATTTGCCGAAGATAAGCTGTTCCTTTTGAAGAACATGCTGAAATTGCAGAAATGCGACCTGCTCGATGTGCTTGAATACATCGCCTATAACTCCACACCTATGGAGAGGGCAAAGCGCGTAGAACTCGTCAAGAATAAGTATGTCGATTCGTTGGAGAAAGAACAGAGGGATTTCGACAATCTGATTCTTCAATACTATGTCAACAATGGATTCAAGGAACTCGACGTGGACCACCTTAAGACCTATATCAACATCAAGTATGGCTCAATTGCTGATGCCAAACAAAAGTTGCAGATGAGTCCAGGCGAGATACGAGAGCACTACTTCGAGCTGCAACGCAGGTTGTATTGCGCATAAGATTTTCATCAACGAGTCGGGAGTTTATGCTCTTATTCTCGGATCGAAACTTCCTACAGCCATCCAGTTCAAGCACTGGGTAACGAGCGAGGTGCTTCCACAGATTCGCAAGAACTATGGCGACAAGAAATACATCCTCTGAGGCACACGGCGAAGAGCCGTGTGTCTTTTTTTTTTTTCTCTCTCTTAAATCCCATAAATAAGAAAGAAAAACCGACAGCGTTATGCTGTCGGTGGGAATTTCATTTTAATGAGTCATACTACCGCACAAAGTCAAAATCAACATCATAAAAACCCATCTTGAAGAAAAAAAACATCCCCACCCTTCAATCGGTAAAAGACGGCGAGGATTGTCAAATTGTAAATCGTCAATTTGTCAAATATAGCCCCTTTTTGTTACATTCCTCAAATATTTCCCCTTGTATTTGGTACAAAGGGGATTTTTTTGTATCTTTGCGGCGAAAAATAAGAATCAAATATGCCTCAGAACTACCATATCACCAAGCTGCGCCAACCTGCCACTGCTCGCGAGAAAGGACTCCATCTGCTCCTCTTCGTGGGGCTCTTAGGCTATGCCTGGTATCTGTTAGCCATCAGCAATGCACAGCTGCTCTATACGGCACAAGACTTCAATCCCTGGTTGGGCACCGATGCCTATTGGCAGCAGATGGTAGGCCATCCAGGCGGTTGGCGCGAGTGGTTGGGCGGCTGGTGTACCCAATACTTCTACTATCCTAAGCTCGGCGCCTCACTCCTCGTGGGGTGTTGGGGGCTGATTGCGTGGTTGCTATTGCGTGCCAATCGGCTTCGTGGATTTTGGGCAGCCTTGGTCTTCATTCCTATCGTGGCGCTGTTGGCAAGCACTACCCAGTTAGGCTATTGGATCTTCTGCCTCAAGTCGCCCAGCTACTGGTTCGGCCCCACTTTAGGGGTGCTGGCGGTGGCTCTCGTGCTCTATCTCTACAGTCTGCTTCGTCGTGAGCGCTATCGTCTCTTTGTGCTCTTTATCTGGAGTCTCTTCTCCCTTCCCCTCTTGGGCTGGTACGGCACACTCGGCATCGTTGTATTGCTCCTCAGCACCCCGCTACGCACGTCGCTCAAGGTTTGGAGCTGCCGTCTGGGCATGATTGTCTTGCCGCTCACGGCCGTAGCTCTCTGGTATCACGAGTCTCCCTCATTGCATTGGCACGAACCGCTGCTGCTCTACGGTTGGCATCATTTTACCATCCCCGAGACCTCTACCCCACTGCTCGAGTGGCCCTTCCGCATCCTGGCGGGCAGTATGCTCCTACTCCCGCTTTTGGCTCGCCTCGGTCGTCGGTTCGAGAAGTTAGGAGTTGTGGCTCTTCTCCTGCTCATCGCTGCCTTGGCAGGTGGCAATATGCTCAACTATCGCAACCGGAATTACCACACCGAGCTACAGATGCTTCGTGCGATGGACGAGGGCCGTTGGGACGAGGTGATAGCCCCCATGCAATCGCTCCAGCAGATGCCTACCCGCGAGATGGTCCTGATGACAGATGTGGCATTGGCACAACAGGGTCGATTGGGAGACCAAGGCTTCAGCTTCACCTTTACGGGCATCCGTCCCGCCATGAATATAGACCTGCCCATCCACATGGCACACTCGGCCAGCCCCAACATCTACTATTGGCTCGGCCTACCCAACTACGCCTTCATGTGGTGCCAGGAGGACAATATCGAGTATGGCCTCTCGCCCTACTTCCTGCGCATGATGTACCGTTGTGCCATTGCCAACGACGAACTCACCACGGCCAGCAAATATCGACAGTTGCTCAATACGCTCACCTTCCATCGCGATTACGAGGTTTCGGCCCAAGAGACAGCCGCAGTGCGTCGCTTCATGACCCGGAATGACGAGGTGACCAACGATCGCGGCTATTGCGAAATCTACCTCACCGAGCGCCTGAGCCAGGAGCAATACGACACGGCTTCGGAACAACAGTTGGCCGTTCACTTCGCCATGCTTCGTCGCGATCGTCTCTGCTTTGCCCGCACCTTGGCTCGTTACATTGAGCTGGCGGGATCTTCAGCCCGATTGCCTCGACACTTCCAGGAGGCGGCCTTGCTCTTCGGTCTTTCCGAGGGGCTCGATATCGATCCCGAGATTGCCGCTCGCTATCAGAGTTATCGCCAACAGCTCGAAACGGCCGATCAGATGGGTCAATCCCAAGAGTCTATCGGCAAGCTGCTCAGACCCCTGTATGGCTTTACCTACTGGTGGTATTACGACTTCTACACCTTCAACAAGACCTATTAGTGAAACAGCTTCTCTACACAATCACGCTCCTCTTGCTCCTCTGCGCCTGTTCTCGCTCCGCAGTGGAGCCCAGCCAGTATCAGCCCATAACCCAGCAAGCAAGCATTCTGCCCGATATCACGGGGGCCACGATTCCCGTCAACATCGCTCCGCTCAACTTCTCGGTCTGTGGCGATAGCATCGACCAGTGTGTAGCCCGTTTCGACTACCCCGGTGGCAGTGTCTGCTTTGGCGAGAATCATCGCGTCATGATCGAACCAGAGCAATGGCGCCAGATGCTCACCCGATGCGTAGGCGATAGCCTCTACGTCACCCTCTACACGCACAGTGCGGCTACAGGTTGGCTCCAGCATCCACGCTTTGGCATCGAGGTGGTGAGCGACAGCATCGACCGCTACGTGGCCTATCGCCTCATTCCGCCCTACAATACCTACGAACGCATCAGCCTCGCCTATCGCGACCTCGAGAGCTTCGACGAGGTAGAGTATTACAACAACCAGATGCTCGACAACCCACAGGGTGGTCATTGCGTGAATTGCCATGCCTTCCAAAGCAATCGTCCCAACCGCTACCAGCTGCATGTCCGCGAGGAGTACGGCGGCACCGTGGTCTATAACGAGGGCCGATGGGGCAAATACAATATGAAGCTGCCCAACACCATTTCGGGCGCGGTCTATCCCGCCTGGCACCCTACGCTACCTCTCATCGCCTATTCGGTGAACAAGACCTTCATGGAGTTTCACACCAATGGTCTGACCAAATCGGAAGTGCAGGACACCCAGAGCGGACTGATACTCTACGACGCAGATCACGAGCGTGTTATCCCCATCTGCGACGAGCCCGATCTGCTCGAGACTTTCCCCACCTGGTCGCCTGATGGCCAATGGCTCTATTACAGCTCGGCCTGCTTCACCTATCAAGAGGCCGATGCCCTCGACCCCGACAACCGTCAACGCATCAAACGTCAGCACGAGGTGACCAACCGCTATCGCGAAGTGCGCTACGATATTTATCGCCGTCGTTTCGATGCCCGGCAGCTCTCGTTTGGTGAGCCTCAGCTGGTGCTCAATGCCTCGGCCGATTCGCTCAGCGCCACACTGCCTCGCATCAGCCCCGACGGTCGCTGGCTGCTCACCAGCATCGGTGGCTATGGCTGCTTTCATGTCTATCACCCCGAGGCTGATTTGCGGCTGGACGATCTGAGCACACTGGGCCAAATGGGCCAGATAGACTCTTTAGCCTTTACAAAAGCCATCGCCCCCGCCAACTCCCCCAGCGCCGAGAGCTACCACAGCTGGTCTCACTCCGGCCGATGGATCGTTTACCAAAGCCGCCGTCGCGACGACAACTACACGCGCCTCTACTTTTCATACTTCGACCGCGAGGGACGCGCCCACAAGCCCTTCGAGATGCCTCAGGCCGATCCTGACTACGAGCTGTTGCATTTGCGCTCGTACAACATCCCCGAGTTCCTCCTCGACCCTATCCCCTTCTCGCCTGCCCAACTGGCTCGCACCATCCTAACACCTACTCGCAATGTCAAACCCTAAGCCTACCTCTGAAAATACCCGGCGAAGAGCCGGGTATTTTTTCCAGGCATTTTGGGGCTTTTTTATATCCTATCAATATATAAAAAATCTGCCAAATATCTCGTAAATACTTGATATTCAGCAGATGGAGTGGGAGCGAAATACGGGACTCGAACCCGCGACCCTCGGCTTGGGAAGCCAATGCTCTACCAACTGAGCTAATTTCGCAGAGATTAGCGGAAGCGTCGTTCCGCTAAAGGATTGTGTTCGGTTTACTGATTGACGAGTGTCGCCATCATGTTCACCATCTTGAGTGCGGCGAGGGCGCTTTGTGCGCCAACACCTTCCTGTGTCATCTTTCTTGCCTCTTCCAGAGTGTCGGTTGTCACGACTCCAAAGATGAATGGGATGTCGCCATGAAGGTTGAGATGAGTGATGCTTCGGCTCAATGTCTGGCAGATAATGTCGTAGTGAGGATTGTTCTCTCGCACTACACTGCCGAACATGATAACGGCACTTGGCTCCATCATATTGTTCATCTGTCGAGCGCCAAATGGGAGTTCCATGGCTCCTGGCACGTGACTGATGTAGATGTCTTCCTTCATTACTCCGCACTGCTCAAGCTTCTTCAAAGCCTGTTCGAGAAGTGCATTACTGATCTCTGGTTGCCATTCAGAAACTACTATACCAATGCTAGCGTCTGTACTATTCGCGGGGCAATCCGCCGCCACAGGGTCACTCATTTTATTTTATTTAACACGTTCAATATATTTGTCAATCGACTGGGCGATAGAAGTCTCGGCCCAATTGTCCTTGATGTTCTGATAAGCCTTGAGGGCGTTCTTGTTGTCGCCAGCCTCCTCGTAAGCAAGACCTGCCTTGCGGAGGAAGAGGGGAGAGTACTGTGCGTTGTTGGCAGCTTTTGCAGCTTGCTCGAAGGTCTGGGCGGCCTTGTTATAGTCGGGGGTTTCCTGATCTACGTAGCAGTCGCCGAGGGCGCTGAGGATAGCGGGAGCAATTACATTGTCGTTGCCGTCAAAATCCTGAAGATACTTGATTGCCTCTTCGTAGTTGCCGAGGTTCTTCTGGCAAAGTCCGGCGTATGCCTTGGCGGTATTTCCGGCTTTGGTCGAACCAAATTCCTCAATGACAGCCTCAAAGCCGTCGAGAGCCTGCTCGTACTGTCCCTGGTCGAAGAGAAGTTCTGAACTCCAGATCTCGTTCTGGGCCTTCTCGTTGTTGCGCTGGTTCATCCAACGCCATCCGAAGATGATGGCTACAATAAGGATGAGCGCGATAAATCCATATACGATCTTCTTCTGGTTGTCTCTCTGTCCCAGGAACTCCTCAGTTTTGCTGATAGGCTCGTCGATCACAGTTTCCTGGACTTTTTTGATTTCTTTTTTTGCCATGTTATATTTTGATTATTATTATTTGCATATTTAGCGGCGCAAATTTAGCGATTTTACTTGAATAAACAATATTTTTTGCGAAAAAAATGTTTAAAATTCGTATTTTCCCCCGAAATTTCGTATCTTTGCCACGTCAATTTACAAGTTTTTTGGCATTATCGACGAAAAATGTCAATGTTGGACTTATGAAACTGGAGCATCTTAGCATCGTAAATTACAAGAATATCCGAGAGGCCGACCTCACCTTCTCGCAGGGTGTCAATTGCCTTGTGGGTAAGAATGGTATGGGCAAGACCAACCTGCTGGATGCTATCTATTACCTCTCTTTCTGCAAGTCGTTCAATGGCGTGACCGACAGTCAGGTGATGACTCATGGAGAGGAGTTCTTCATGCTTAGTGGGAATTATGAACTTAATGGGCAACCTGAGGAAATCCGTTGCGGCTATAAACTGCACTCCAGAAAGTCGTTTAAGCGGGCAGGTAAGGAGTACCAGCGTCTGAGCGACCATATTGGGCTCCTTCCTATCGTGCTGCTTACTCCCACCGACAGCGTCCTGCTGCAGGGTGGCAGCGAGGAACGACGCAAGTTCATGGATATGGTGATTTGCCAGTTTAACAAACCCTATCTCAATGCGTTGATTCGCTACAACCAGGCACTCTTGCAGCGCAACAGTCTGCTTAAACAGGATCCGCCGTTTACCGATCCCTTGCTCTATCAGGCATGTGAGGAACAGATGGACTTCTATGGACAGCAAATCTTTGCAGCCCGACGACAGTTTGTCGATGACTTTACGCCAGTCTTCCAAGAGTTTTATAGCCAGATTTCGATGAATCGCGAAAAGGTGTCTATCCACTACACTTCACATTTCGAGGGCGGACAGAGCCTCATGCCACTGCTCAATGCCGTTCGCAACCGAGACCTGGCCCTTGGATATACGACACGTGGCGCACACAAGGATGACCTCAACTTCCAAATCGGTGATTTTCAGATGAAGCAGCTGGGTTCGCAGGGACAGAACAAGACATTCCTTGTGGGGCTCAAGTTGGCGCAATTCGATTTCCTGCGTCGCATGGGACACACCACGCCCATCCTTCTGCTCGACGATATCTTCGACCGCCTCGATGGTGATCGTGTAGAGCAGATCATCCGCCTGGTGGCAAGCGACAGGTTTGGACAAATCTTCATCACCGACACCAATCGTGAATACCTCGATCGCATCATCGACAGGTGCACCGAGAGCTATAAGTTGTTCGAGGTGAGCAGCGGAGAATATGGGGTGGTTTCGGAGAAATAAATAATGAAAAGAAAAAACGAACAATCCATAGGTGAGATTATCCGCGAGTATCTCAAAGTGACGCAACTCGAGAATCATGTCTTCGAGACGCGCATCGCTGAGGTTTGGCAAGAGGCACTTGGTAATCGCATCACGCTTGAGACCGAACGCATCCACTTGCAGTCGGGGACGTTGTTCGTAACCCTCAAGTCGCCCTCTTTGAAGAACGACATCATGATGCGACGCTCCTTAATCCGTGCTGCTCTCAACGAAAAGTTGGGTAATGACATAATAAAATCCGTCGTTATCCGTTGATAGTATAAAGAACGGCAAAGTGCAAGGTTCGTCCATCATTTGAAGTAATGCGCATATATAAATATATATTGTGTTTGTTTCTGCTGGCTTTAGTGGCTGTGCCTGGGTTGATGGCTCAGGTGCGCATCTATGGTACGGTAACCAATGAGCAGGGGCAGCCCATGGACATTGTCCATGTACGCTTGTTGCGCGGCAGCATCGGCACACTCACCAACTTCAAGGGTGAATATGAACTGCAGGTGGCCGATGCAGACACGCTGCGTGTCATTTTCACTTCGCTGGGCTATAAGCGTGTCGAACGGGTGGTCAATACACGTGCCGTAAGGCCGAATGAACGAGGCGCACGCCGCCTGCAGCTTAATGTGCAGATGAGTCCCAACCAATCGGTGCTCAATGATGTGGAGGTGACTGCCGAACGTCAGACCACGCCAGGCAACATGGAACATATCAAGGCTGAGAACGTTCGCAACATGCGTTCGGCCAGTGGCAATGCCATCGAGGACCTCATCGGTACGCAGGCAGGTGTGAACATGAACAACGAGCTCTCGTCGCAGTACAATGTGCGCGGCGGTTCGTTCGATGAGAACCTTGTTTATGTGAACGGTATCGAGGTCTATCGCCCCCAGCTCATCGCCAGTGGTCAGCAGGAAGGACTGTCGTTCATCAACCCTGCCATGGTGGGAGCCGTCGATTTCTCGACGGGTGGTTTCTCCAGCGAATATGGCGACAAGATGAGCTCTGTGCTCGACATCACTTATCGTCGTCCTGAGGATTTTGATGCTGAGGCTTTGATCAGTCTGACGGGTGGCAATGCTTCACTCGGTCAGCGTATCGGCAACTTCACCCAACTACATGGACTGCGTTATAAGCGCAATGCCACGATCCTCAATTCGCTCGATACCCAGGGCGAATATGACCCAATCTTTTTCGATTACCAGACTTTTCTGACCTGGGCGTTTGGAAAGGAAGGGAAGTGGGACCTCAGTTTTTTGGGGAATATTGCCATCAACGACTATCGCTTTACCCCCGAAAGCCGCGAGACGACCTTTGGCACCAACGAGGTGGCTCATAGCTTCAAGGTTTATTTCGATGGACACGAGAAGGACCAGTTCGACACGTTCTTCGGAGCGTTGTCCTTGGGCTATAATGGTCTGCGTAACACCCGACTGCAACTGATGGCTTCGGCGTTCATGACCGACGAGGAGGTGACCTACGATATCTCGGGCGAGTATTGGATGGACCAGGCAGCCTCGGTAAGCCAGGCGGGTCTGGGTGTGGGCCGATATATGGAACATGCCCGCAACTACCTGCAGGCATCGGTGATGGCTCTTTCGCTCAAAGGAAACACACAGATTGCTCACAATCGTCTTTCCTACGGCATGACGGTGCAAAGCGAAAAGATCGACGATAAGATTGCCGAATGGGAAAGACGTGACTCGGTGAGCTACAGTCTGCCGCGCGATCCTTACAAGCTCCGTGTGGTCGAAAACCTCCATTCGGCCTATAAAGGCACCACGACTCGTCTGTCGGCTTTCCTGCAGGACACCTACGGATGGGATGCATACGGCGGCCGTTTCCTTCTGCAAGGAGGTGTACGCATGAGCTATTGGTCGTTCAATGAGGAATTGCTGGTGTCGCCCCGTGCTTCATTGCGTTTCACTTTTGGCAACGACCGCAACAAGCAGGCACGCATCTCGGCAGGCCTGTACTATCAGTCGCCATTCTACAAGGAGTATCGATTGAGCTATACCGACAAGGACGGCAACCAGATGGTCGAGATGAACAAGGACATCAAGTCGCAGCGCTCCTGGCAGGTTATCCTGGGGTGGGACCACACCTTCAAGGCCTACGAACGTCCGTTCAAGTTCACGGTCGAGGGTTACTTCAAGGGAATATCGGACTACATCCCATACACCGTCGATAATGTGCAGATCCGCTACGCTGGCGAGAACAAGGGTTCGGCTTACGTGACGGGTATCGATGCAAAGATCTTCGGACAGTTTGTCGAAGGCACTGATTCGTGGCTCAGCCTTTCGCTGATGAACAGCAAGGAGACATACGACGGACTCAAGACTGCTCGCCCTACAGAGCAGCGTTATGGCATCGGGTTGTTTTTCAGCGACTACTATCCCGGGCATGACGATTGGCGCGTCTTCCTTCGTGGAGTCTTCAACGACGGCTTGCCGTTCTACAGTCCGCAAGGAGGGCGTAAGGCTGGTATCTTCCGCACGCCTGCCTATAAACGCGTCGATCTTGGTGCAACCCATGTATGGGATGCCAAGCACTACAAGTTCATGAACCGTGGCTTCTGGAGTCGTGTCAAGGAGATGACCGTCGGCTTGGATATTTTCAACCTGATGGACATCGACAACACGAACTCCTACTACTGGGTCACCGTCATCGGCAACGATGGCTCGACACGTGGCAACCCCACCTATGCCGTGCCCAACTACTTGACGGGCCGCATGCTCAATGTCAGTTTCGGACTAAGGTTCTAAAAATTTAATATACAGTGATTACAGTTAACAATCTACAAGTCCAGTTTGGAAAGAGAGTCCTCTTTCAGGACGTAAACCTCAAGTTCACACCGGGCAATTGCTATGGTATCATCGGTGCCAATGGTGCCGGCAAATCCACATTCTTGCGTGTGTTGAGCGGCGATCTGGATCCAACGCGCGGCACCTATGAGATGGGGCCGGGTGAGCGCCTCAGTGTGCTTGAACAGGATCACAACAAATATGACCAATATACGGTCCTGGATACCGTGTTGCGTGGCAACACCGTGCTCTATGACATCATGGAGGAGAAGAATGCCATCTACGAGAAGCCTGAGATGAGTGAGGCCGATGGTATGCGTGCCGCCGAACTCGAAGAGAAGTTCGCGGAGCTGGACGGCTGGAATGCCGAGTCGGATGCTGCCGCCCTGCTCTCGGGTTTGGGCATCAAGGAAGAGCTTCATTACATGATGATGTCCGACATCTCAGCCAAGCAGAAGGTGCGTGTGATGCTTGCCAAGGCCCTTTTCGGCAACCCCGACAACCTCCTGCTCGACGAGCCCACCAACGACCTCGACCTCGACACCGTGATGTGGCTTGAGAATTACCTGCAGGGCTTTGAGCACACGGTGCTTATTGTGAGCCACGACCGACATTTCCTCGACTCGGTGTGCACCCATACTGTCGATATCGACTTCAAGAAGTGTACGCTCTTTGCCGGTAACTACAGTTTCTGGTACGAGTCGTCACAGCTTGCCCTCAAGCAGCAGCAGATGGCCAACAAGAAGGCAGAAGAGAAGAAGAAGGAGTTGCTGGAATTCATCCGCCGCTTCTCGGCCAACGTGGCCAAGTCGAAGCAGACCACCAGTCGCAAGAAGATGCTCGAGAAACTCAATATCGAGGAGATCCAGCCATCGACACGCCGCTATCCCGGCATCATCTTCACCCCCGAGCGCGAAGTGGGGAACAAGGTGCTTGAAGTGCATGGGTTGGGCAAGACCGTCGAGGGAACCAGGCTCTTTGAGGATGTCAACTTCCAAATTGAGCCAGGTGACAAGGTGGCCTTCCTTTCGCACGACCCGCGTGCCATGACCGCACTCTTCGAGATTATCAATGGGGAAGATGACGACCATGAGGGTACCTACAACTGGGGACAGACCATCACTACGGCTTACCTCCCGCTCGACAACAGTTCGTTCTTCAACACCGACCTCAACATGGTGGATTGGCTCAGTCAGTTCTCGAACGACACTTCAGAAATATATATCAAGGGCTTCCTCGGTCGAATGCTTTTCCGCGAGGAGGAAGTGCTCAAAAAAGCCAGTGTCCTTTCCGGAGGTGAGAAGATTCGTTGCATGATAGCCCGCATGATGATGAAGAATGCCAACACGTTGATTCTCGATTCGCCCACCAACCATCTCGATCTTGAGTCCATCCAGGCGTTTAACAACAACCTGCAGACCTTCCGTGGTGTCATTCTCATGTCGAGCCATGACCATGAGTTCATCCAGACCATCTGCAACCGCGTCATCGAACTGGGGCCCAAGGGTATCATCGACAAGCGCACAGAGTTTGACGACTATATCACCGACGAGCGCGTACAGGAATTGCGTCAGCGTATTTATTGATATTTCCAATGTTCGAGAAAGACTCCCCGCACTTATCTGTTCGACTCGCCCATGCTTTTCTGGGTATCATGTTGCTGCTGCTTCTTACGTTCATCGTATGCTATGCCATCACGTGGGGTGCGAGTACAGGGTCTTATGACGAATTCAGTTCGCCGCACCCATCGATCACCACGCGTGGTAAACTCCTGGGCATTTCCCTCATCGGCTTCGTGCTGGCCATCCCTTTCAGCTTCGCACTCAATGCCATTGCCCTTTATGTGAACCATAGAAAAATGAAGGCCTGCAGGTTCCTGCAGGCCTCGATAGTTATCGCACTAGTCGGGTTTATTGCTGTTCCCGTGATACTCTTTTTTGACAAGAATACCTCGATCAATATCATCTATGCAGTAGCTGCTGTCCCCATCGTAATGTGGCTTGTCAGCTGCTACTATCTCTTCCGGCTCAGTCTATACCCAGAATCGTCGTGAGTATTCTGGCTCCTTCTTGGCATTGCGTACGCGTAGAAGAATGCAGGCGAGAGTCATCAGGAGGAGAGCCGCATACCATAGCCAATAACCCGCAGATAGGGAGAGTATGGCATCTTGACCTGTTTCGAAGTCGGGAATTGTCTCGCAGAAAAACAACAAGATGCCCAGGACAGGCATGGGAAGTGAAATCCAAAACAGACTTTTCGCCTTGCGAATGACGATGCATGCACAAACAACATAGAGGATGTTGGCAAGCCAACAGAGGAAGAGTAAATTCAAGCCGAAGGACATCCAGCCAAAAAGCAGAAGAAAGAACCCATGGATCTCATGGACGTCGGCCCGCACACTGACGAAGCACATCGACAGCGTATAGCACAGCAAGCTGAGAAAGAATGCTGTGTTATAACTGTGGTTTAAGAAGAAGAGTTTCTGTCGGATGTGCATGTAAGGGGTGTGAAGGGTTTGAAGGGTTTGAGGGGTGTGAAGGGTTTGAGGGGTTCGAGGGGTTATTTAGAACATGCGGATGCCCATGATTTCGCGCATCTGACGGGTAATCTCATGCACGATGGGGCGCACTTTTTCTGCTCCCATCAGACGAACCTTGTTGAGGTAGTCGGTGTCGGCATAAAGTTCCTCGTAGCGCTCACGGATGGGACGTGTCACCTTGAGCACGTCTTCGGCAATCTGCATCTTGAGGTCGCCATAGCGAATCGAACAGTCGTTCCATGCGGCGAGGAACTGATCATATACCTCCTGCGTGCTGGTGAGCTTGAGGAAGTAGAAGAGGTTCTTGATGGGTTCGCTCATCTCGGAATTGGGTTCCGTGGGAGTCATATCGGTGACAGCCTTCTTGAACTTCTTGATAACGGTCTTGTCGTCGTCGTTGATGTAAATGCAGTTGCCTTCACTCTTGCCCATCTTGCCGCTGCCGTCGAGGCCAGGAATCTTGATAGGTTCGCCTTTGGCTTCGTAGGGATGTGGCTCGATGAAGAAATCAACCTTGTAGTAATGGTTGAAGCGGACGGCGAAGTTGCGTGCCATCTCGAGGTGCTGCAACTGGTCCTTGCCTACGGGCACGTAGTTTGCCTTGTGCTGAAGGATGTCGGCAGCCATGAGCACGGGATAGGTGAGCAGGCCGGCGTTGACATTGTTGGGGTTCTTGCGCGCCTTGTCCTTGAAGGCAACGGTCTTCTCAAGTTCGCCCAGATAGGCATGCATATTGAGCAAGGTGTAGAATTCGCAGGTTTCGGGTACGTCGCTCTGCACATAGACCATACATTTCTCGGGATCCATGCCGGCAGCAAGGTATTCGGCCAGGATGCTGCGTATGTTGGCGTTGAGGGCTGTCGGGTCGGGAGCGGTAGTCAGCGAATGATAGTCGGCAATGAAATAACGGCAGTCGTAGTCGTTCTGCATGTCAACAAAGTTGCGCAATGCGCCATAGTAGTTTCCGAGGTGCAGATGCCCGGTGGCACGAATGCCACTCAGGACGATGGGTTTCTTTTCCATATAATATATAATGTATAACTGAGTTTATTACTTCACATTCTGAAGGATCACATTCACGAGGGCTTCGTTGCCGGCAGCGATCGAGACGTTGCGGTCCTCGCGGATGTTGCGAACCACACCACCGGCCTCTTCGATAATGAGTGCGCCTGCGCAGCAATCCCATGGCTTGATATTGAGCTCCCAATAGCCGTCGAGCATTCCGGCAGCCACGCAACAGAGGTCGTAAGCTGCTGCTCCCATACGACGTAGTCCACGCAGTTGGGGCAACATGCGGCAGAAATTGTCCAGGTTGTTCTTGTCGCTGCCCACAGTCCCCTTGTCGTAGGGGAATCCGGTGGCAAGGATGCATTGGTCGAGCTCGGTTTTGCGGCTAACGCGAATGCGGCGTCCGTTCCACTGTGCCCCTTCGCCTTTGACGGCCGTAAAAAGGTCGTCCATCTTGGGTGCATAGACCACACCTACCACGGTCTCGCCCTTGTGTTTCACACCGATGCTGACGCAGAAGATGGGCAGACCTTGTGAATAGTTATTGGTGCCATCAAGGGGATCGACGACCCATTCCCAGTCGCTGTTGGGCTTCTGGTGCAGGCCTGTCTCCTCGCCAAGGATGCTATGGTTAGGGTAGATGGAGGTAATTCG
The DNA here is from genome assembly GCA_017561935.1 of Bacteroidales bacterium. GTDB lineage: Bacteria > Bacteroidota > Bacteroidia > Bacteroidales > UBA3663 > Liminaster. The sequence goes on from JAFZBE010000049.1 coordinate 26,777, forward strand.
TTCGATAAGCAGTTTCTCGCATGCCTTGTCAACCTCGGTCACCAAGTCGTGCATCGAACTCTTGGTCTCGATGCCGAGATGACGGCTCCGAAACTTTTCCATCTGCAACTTTCCGGCTTGCATAGCCCAGTCGATGGCGTATTCGAGTATTGTGTTGGCGTCCTCCGAGTTGCCTCGCCTGGCAAATGGGTTCGGTAGTATCATATATCGAGTTTATAAATATGGTTGCAAATATTTGGGTGCAAAGATACATACTTTTCATCGATTATCCAAATTTTAATGACAAAAACACGTTCGGAGAAACATTTTTTGAGCGAAATGCAAGGCATGACGTTCTTTTCAAAAAAATTGAGGTCGAAAATTTGGAATGTTCAACGAAAGTTGCTATCTTTGCGCCAATATTTTTGATACGTCATTTTTCTTATTGTATGATTGACTTACATTATCCTGACAAGAAGGAAAAGATTGAGATGTTCCCGCTTATCGACGATGAGGGGAACGTGATGGGCCGTGCAAGCCGTGCTTATTTCCATGGTGGGTCGATGGCCCTGCATCCCGTTGTGCATCTGCATATTACCGACCTGCAGGGACGCATCTTTTTACAGAAGCGTTCGATGAACAAGGACATTGCCCCCGGTCGCTGGGATACTGCTGTGGGCGGACATGTCTCCTTTGGCGAAGGCCTTGAGGAAGCTGTGCGGCGTGAGGCACATGAGGAACTTGGACTGCGTTTCCGCACCGAGCCACGTTTTCTTTTCCAGTACATCTGGGAGTCGGAGCGTGAACGCGAACTGGTCACGTCGTTTCACATCGTTTATAATGGCCGCATTGTGCCCAATAGTGAGGAGATTGACGAAGGTCGTTTCTGGACCTACGAGGAACTACGTCACGAGTTGGGTCGTGATGTCTTCACCCAGCAGTTCGAGCAGCAGGAGTATCGTCACTTGATCCGTTCACTTTGCCTGTGAAAAGGGTTGCCTATTATACCCTTGGTTGCCGCTTGAACTTTGCCGAGACCTCGACGCTGGCCTACCGTCTTCAGCAGCTTGGCTTTGTGAAGATCAATCCCAGAAGCGATGAACAGGCCGATCTCGTGGTGGTCAACACCTGTGCAGTGACCGAGCAGGCTACGGCAAAAAGCCGCCAGCAGATCAATAAACTGGTGAGCGAACATCCGAATGCCTTTGTTGTCGTGACAGGTTGTTATGCTCAGATCGAACCCGAGCAATTGGCTGACCGCGTGAAGGGCATCGACCTCATTGTGGGCACCGAGTATAAGGGCGACAATATCCTGACCTTGCTTGGTGACCTCTCGAAGCGCGACGAGCCGCTGGTTTATCGTACGCAGTACAAGGACATACATACCTTCCACGGAGGGTGTTCGGCTGATGACCGCACCCGCCATTTCCTAAAGGTACAGGACGGATGTGACTATTTCTGCACCTATTGCACCATTCCTTTGGCTCGTGGACGCAGCCGAAACGGAAGTATCGCCGAACTCGTCGAGATGGCTCGTGACGTGGTAGCCAAGGGCGGCAAGGAGATTGTTCTCACGGGAGTCAACATCGGAGACTTCGGGCGTTCTACCGGCGAGAGTTTCTTTGACCTATGCCGTGCCCTTGATGGGGTGGAGGGTGTCGAGCGTTACCGTATCGGAAGCATCGAGCCCAACCTCCTTACCGACGAGTTGATTCATTGGATTGCCGAGGATAGTCAGCGCTTCTCTCCCCATTTTCACATCCCTCTACAAGCGGGTACCGACGAGGTATTACGGCTCATGCGCCGGCGTTACGACACTTCGCTCTTTGCCCGTAAGGTAGAACTCATACGCACGATTATCCCCGATGCCTTCATTGGCGTGGATGTCATGGCGGGAATGCGTGGCGAGACGGCTGAGCTTTTTGAACAGGGTTTTCAGTTCATTCAGTCGCTTCCCGTCAGTCAGCTCCATCCGTTCACCTACAGTGAGCGTTCTTCCACTCGTGCTCTCGACATCAAGCCTATTGTCCCCATGCCTGAACGCCATGAGCGCACAGCTCGACTTGTGGCACTCAGCGATCAGAAGCTTCGCACCTTCTACTGCCAGCAGATGGGCTGCATGCGCCGGGTGCTTTGGGAACAGCCGCCCCTTCAGAAAGATGGTATCTACGCACCGATGCACGGATTCACCGATAACTATATCCGTTGTCAGCGACCCTATGACGCTGCTCTGGTCAATGTCTGCCAGCAGGAGACTTTGAGCCGTGAGCTGATCGAAACCAATCAGGGACCAGCTATTTTGATCGATCGATAATCTTCATTACTCCGTTATGAACACTTTATCCAAGCTATTATTTTCGTTTGTTTTGCTCATCTTTGCCACCGACATGCGTGCCCAGCTCTACGATGTTGTCGTGGCACAGGACGGCACAGGCGACTATCTTACCATCCAGGATGCCATACTGTCTATACGCGATTATAAACCCGAAGGTCGCCAGCGTATTCTCGTAAGGAAGGGGACTTACGAGGAGAAGGTCATCGTGCCCACCTACAAGACCAATATCTCGCTCATCGGCGAGGATCGCGACGAATGCATCCTCATTTGGCACGACCATGCCAATCTGCAGAATACCGGCCGATTCGAGGGCGTAGTGCTCGGTTCGATTGCAGATGCGATGGGGCAAGACAATCACCGCGTCAAGGGCAGCGACCGCGGACATCGCACAGGCACTTTCGAGAGCTACACGCTGCTTGTGCTGGGCGAGGGCTTCGAGTGCGAGAATATGACCATTGTCAACGATGCCATGACCCATTACAACCCCGATTGGTACAACACACGTTCCAATGCGGCCAAGGTTGGACAGGCTGTTACGGTACACTGCGAGGGCGATCGTTCCGTCTTCCGCAACTGCCACATCCACGGTTTCCAGGACACGGTTTTCACAGGCAATGCGCGTTCTCGTCAGATCTTTTACGGTTGTTATATCGACGGAACGGTCGATTTCATCTTCGGTCCTGCCACCGTGTGGTTTGAGGATTGTGAGATTCGTTCCATCGGTGATGGCTACCTCACAGCCGCCTCGACTCCTGCCGAGAATCCTTACGGCTACGTCTTCAAGCATTGCAAGGTCACGGCAGACCCCAAGGTCAATGGTGTCTATCTTGGCCGTCCGTGGCGTAACTGGGCCAATGTAATCTTCATGGAGTGTGAACTTCCCGCTGTCATTCGTGAGGCCGGCTGGCACAACTGGGGTGACCCCGCACGTGAACTGACGGCTCGCTATGCAGAATATCACAACACTGGCGCAGGAGCCGACATCTCGAAGCGCGTGGCTTGGTCACGCCAGCTCACCGATGCCGATGCTGCCAAGGTAACACTTGAGAACGTGATGCATACTTCGGGCAACCAATGGACATCAAATGTGCGTGCTGTCTCGTTCGATGCCGTTGTTCAATCCTTCTACGACTACAACTCTAGCCATGGTCATGCTGCCCGTTATGTGGGAGGTACTCTTGAACCTCATCCTTTGCCTGCTGATGTCGAGAAGTTTGTCGAACCGCTTGTCATCAACCTCGATTCGGTCGATTGCACGACCTTTGTGGAGTATGTCAGCGCAGCCGTTCTGGGACGTACCACGTTCACTTATGAAGGCGACTCCATCTTATGTCGCTTCGTGCAGGCTTTACGCTATCGTGATGGCAAGCGCGGCAACTATGCCACGCGTAATCATTACTTCACCGACTGGATCCTCAACGGCGAGGAGCAGGGCCTTATGACCGAAGTTACTCCTTCGCTCACCGGTGCCCGTCAGCAGCAGAAACCCATCAACTTCATGACTGCCAACACACGTTACTATCCGCAGCTCCAGCAGAGTCAGAAGATGAAAATGGACATTCGTGAGGTCGAGAACTACCTCAGCAAGCAATTCACCTATTTCGTTCCGTCGGCACAGATTTTCCAGTGCTACGATGAACTTCATCATGGCGATATTGTGGCATTTGTCACAGGTACAATGGGTCTCGACGTCCAGCATGTAGGTTTCGTATGGAAACCTGAAGGCACGAAAATGCCTCGACTCCTCCATGCCAGTTCGGCAAAGGGCAGCGTAGTGGTGAGTGATTTGTCGCTCCAGGACTATGCTATGAATGCAAAGAATTGCAAGGGAATCCGGATCGTTCGACTTAATGTCGAATGATATCCCCTAACTATAGAATAAAGATGCCAACAGGTCAAACGACTTGTTGGCATCTTTTTCGAAAATAACAATCACCTACAGTTCACCATTGTCGTGGAACGAGTAGTATTCGCTGTCGGCAATGATGATGTGGTCGAGCAAACGAATCCCGAAGAGGGCGAGGGCTTGCTGTGCGGCAGCCGTCATCTGCCGGTCGGCTCGACTTGGACGACACGCACTGTGAGGGTGGTTGTGGCAGAGCGCAACGTTCGAAGCCATATACTGCAGTGCGGGACGCACAATTTTCTTGATGTCGGCACTGGCACTGTCGGTACCGCCTACACCAATCTCTTCGCGTGCCAATATCTTGCCGTTCTTCGACGTGTAGAGCGCCCACAGTTCTTCATGGTCAAGGATCGACATCCGCTTGTCAAATTGGGCGAAAATGGTATCGCTTCCGCTGATAATCTGTGCATTCAAGATGTTGATCTGGTGTTGCTTTTCCATGCGTCGTCCCAGTTCCAGGGCCGCACGTATAGTGCAGGCCTTAGCTGGACCGATGCCTTTCAAGACCTCATGGTTGCTGCCATCATCACTGGGAATGAGGGCGTAATGCAGCTTCTCAAGGTCGCCACGACATTGCGACAAAACATCGCGGGCAATGTCCAAAACGGTACGCCCTTTCTGTCCGGTATTTATGAGGATGGCCAACAGCTCAGCATCCGTAAGGGACTCCTCGCCATTGGCCATCATCTTTTCTCGCGGACGGTCCTCCAGGGCCCAATCCTTGACTGTCATTGTTCCGTCAGTCTGTCATTATTCCTTGGCGCGCTCTACGTATGAGCCGTCACGGGTGTCAACCACAATCTTGTCTCCCTCCTTGCAGAAAAGTGGAACGAGCACGATGCCACCAGTCTCAACGGTAGCCTTGGTCAGGGTGTTGGTAGCGGTGTTGCCCTTTGCACCTGGCTCCATGTAGGTGATCTGGAGTACGGTCTTGACAGGCATTTCAGCGGTGAGGATGGTTTCGGTAGAGGCATCGCTCACGACTTCCACGATGTCGCCTTCCTTCATGTACTCTTCGCCGATAATCATCTTCTTGTCGATTGTCACCTGGTCGAAGGTCTCCTGATTCATGAAGACTGCGTCGTTGCCGTCCATGTAGAGGAACTGGTAAGGACGATGTTCTACGCGAACGTCCTCAAGCACTTCGCCGATGTTGAAGCGACGCTCGGTAACATATCCCGAAACGACGTCCTTGAGCTTGGTGCGCATGAAGGTATTGCCCTTGCCTGGCTTAACGTGAAGGAACGAAACTACTACCTGAAGCTTGCCATCGATACGGATGACAGTGCCATTCTTAATGTCCTGTGACTTGATTGCCATAGTTGTATTTTTGTTTTTAAGTTATTATTTTGCCATCTTGCGGGTGCAAAGATAGAGAAAAACATTGAGAAAAACAAAAATATTTGAAGAAAATCATTAAATAATTTGGTAAATAGAATAATTTTACCTACTTTTGCACCCGCTATTTGGCAATACAGTCGCGAAAACAAGTAAAAACATTATAAAAGAGTTACAATTATGAAGATGACATTCCAGCCACACAACCATCGCCGTCTCCACAAGCATGGTTTCCGTTCCCGTATGGCCACCAAGAACGGTCGTCGTGTCCTCGCTGCCCGTCGTGCTAAGGGCCGCAAGAACCTTACCGTAGGTGATACCATGCGTTAATTCGTCTGGCTAACGATTCGACGAGATCCCTTTTAGAGGATAAACAATGACTGTCAATGAGGTTTCTCCTCTGCGACGGTCATTCGTGTTTCTATACACATCCCCAAATGCTATGAAAACCCGCATCCAAACGATTCTACGACAGATAGGCGAGGGCGTTTATGAAAAGGACGCCGAACTCGCCCTTTCGCTGCTGGCTGCCCTCGCTGGCGAGAGCGTCATCCTGCTGGGCCCTCCTGGTGTGGCCAAGAGCATGGTGGCCCGTCGCCTCAAACTGGCCTTCGCGCGTGCGCGTTCCTTTGAATATTTAATGTCACGTTTTTCTACGCCTGACGAGATCTTCGGCCCTGTCAGCATCCAACGTCTCAAAACCGACGATGTCTATCAGCGCTGTGTCGAAGGCTATCTGCCTACAGCAGATGTGGTCTTTCTCGACGAGATCTGGAAGGCGGGGCCAGCTATTCAGAACACTCTGCTCACGGTGATCAACGAGAAGGTCTATCTCAATGGCAACCAGCTTATGCATCTGCCTCTTAAGCTCCTTATTGGTGCCAGCAACGAACTGCCCGTGCAAGGAGAGGGCCTGGAGGCCTTATGGGATCGTTTCCTGATACGTCTTGTCAGCCAGCCCATTCAGAACGAGGAGGCTTTCTACCGCATGGTCGATCCTGCAAATGGTGACGACACTAACATGCAGCCTGTCGGCGAGGCGATAACCGAAGACGAGTATCGCCAGTGGCTCCAGGAAATAATCCGTATCAAGGTGCCGCGTGAGGTTCTCTTGGCCATCACCAGCATCCGCGAAGGCCTCAAGGATGTGGCCATCGAAGGACAGGACGTACATCGCAACATTTACGTGAGCGATCGACGTTGGAAGAAGATTGTTCATCTGATGTGTGCTTCAGCCTATGTGCACGACCGCTCTGAGGTGAATGCTTCCGATCTGCAGCTTGCCATCCATTGCCTTTGGAACGAACCTGATGAATTGCCCTCGATTGGCAGGCTTGTAGCAGATGCCATCTTCCGTCCTTATCTCGTTCGACTCGACACGTTGCAGCGTCAGGTATCACGAGCCTTGCGTAGTCGGGCAGTGCGTACCGTACTTGAGAATGCGCGTTTGCGTGGCGACCATCGCGACGACGACCTCATTATCTTCGATGGCCTTTACTACCAACTCGTCGAGAGTCAGGGACTTCAGAACACCTTCATCTTTGTGCCTGATTTTTGTGCCTTGCCCACACGCAGTTCCGACGAACCTGCTGTGCGCGGGGTGATGTACAAGGATCCCATTCAGCCACGTCGCACCATCATCCGCGCTTATACCAATCCTGATAATGTTGGTGAGCATGAGGCGGAGCTCCAACGCGTCAACCTCTATCGCGACTCGATGAACCTCTACGTCAATGGTACGCGTTATCCTTTGCGTCGTGCATCACGAGGCATGCAGCTCCAGCAGTCGTCCGGACTTGAGCCGGCCATCCAGGGCGCCTGCAAGAGTCTGGAAGAGTGCGAGACGGCAGTCGATACCCTGTTCCAGCAGGCTGTGCAGTTGTCTGCACAGATTCGCAGTCACCTTTTTGCCAGTCCACAGGTCCAGCAGATCATCGCTGCACAGCTCGACTCGTTCAAACGACAGATTGCCCAGCTTCGTGCTGATGTACGAAAGCTGCTCTATGACGAATAGTATGATCTATCTCTCGCTTCCGCATAAGGTGCTCGATGAACTCGAAGAGCTTATCTGCACGGACCTGGAACAGGCATTCAGCGATGCCGTCGAGGCCCGCATGCGCTTTATGCAGATGCGAGGTGTGAGTGACCCATACGAACTGTCGCAGTTGCGTGCCGACTATATCCGCGAACATTTGCCGCAGCAGCAGAAACTGCTCGACAAATATTTGGATGTTATTCCCCCTTATGTCAGGCAACATAAGGTTACTTTCGATGAGTTTGCCCAATGTTGGGCGCTCATGGGCACCATCTGGAACACCGTCAGCTTCGAGCGAATACGTCCTGTTGTGAGGTTGCAGTATCAGTATCCCGTGTTGCTTGATGTGGCGCGTCGTGTGGGCCGCATCGCCGACAACGAAGGTCCCGAGCGTGTGCCTGTGGGCAGTGGCAATACCTATCGGATGGAGCATTCGTCGCCATCTGACATCGAGGGTATCTCGGTGGGCAACGACCTTAGTGCGCTGCTCCCCATCGAACTGGCTACGATGGCCGATGATTCGTTGTCAGGGCTTTTCGCCTATCGTTATGCTACTCGTCGCCTGCAGACTTTCCTGTTCAAATCGAACCTGATGAAGAAGGCACAGAAGGTGCAGGTGGCACGGGCTCGCCAGAAAGGTCCGATGATTGTATGCATGGATACCAGCGGATCGATGCAAGGCCCTCCCGAACGCATTGCCCATAGTCTGGTCATCAAGCTCCTGCAGATTGCTTTGGCACAGAAGCGCGACCTGCTGCTGATTACCTTTTCCGACAAGGCCAAGACTTTCGATGTACGTGCCAATCGCACCTCGCTGCTCGACTACATGCGTCAGCTGTGCGGTGGCTCTACCGATGGAACGGAGATGCTGCAAGCTGCCTTCCGACTCATTGGCAGTAATCCTCGCTATGGCAGCGCTGACCTGCTGCTGATTTCCGACTTCAAGTTCCCGTTGGTCGATAGGCCTTTGCTGGTCCAACTAAGTCAACTGCAGGACGAAGGTACACGCCTCTATGCCCTACAGATTGGCCAATCGGTCCTCATCAAGGACTGGCTTCCCTACTTCGACAGCTATTGGCACCTCGACTACAAGGTCCAGCGTATCCCCTGGTTTATCCAGAAATAGTATTATAAAAATTCTCCCTCTATGAACCGTTCCCAACTTTTTGAACAAATCAAGCTGAAGAAGACCTTCCTTTGTGTGGGTCTTGACACCGATATCAAGAAGATTCCCGAGCACTTGCAGCAGTTGCCTGCATGTGAGGCCATCTTCGAGTTCAACAAAGCCATCATCGATGCCACCGAACCCTATTGCATTGCCTACAAGCCTAACCTTGCTTTCTACGAGTGCTTCGGCGTGGATGGATGGATAGCTTTCGAACAGACCGTTCGTTACATCCGCGAGCATTATCCTCAGCAGTTCATCATCGCTGATGCCAAGCGCGGCGACATCGGTAACACCTCGTCGCTCTATGCTCGCTCTTTTTTCGAGCATCTCGACGTCGATGCCGTCACCGTAGCTCCTTACATGGGAGAGGATTCGTTGAAGCCCTTCCTCGGCTATGAGGGCAAGTGGGTCATTTGTCTTGCTTTGACCTCCAACAAGGGCTCGCACGACTTCCAGTTCAGCACCGTCGATGGCACCGAGAAGCGTCTCTTCGAGAAAGTGCTCGGCACCGTCAGGACCTGGGGCACTGAAGACCAGATCATGTTCGTCGTTGGCGCTACGCAGGGCCGTATGTTCGAGGACATCCGTCGAATTGCTCCCGATTCGTTCCTCCTCGTCCCCGGCATCGGCGCGCAGGGCGGTTCCCTTCAGGAAGTCGTGAAGTACGGCATGAATAAGCAGTGTGGACTCATTGTTAACTCCAGCCGCGCCATCATCTATGCCGACCACACCGAACGCTTCGCCGAAGTAGCTACCCAAAAGGCGAAGGAGGTTGCCGACGAGATGGCTATCTGTTTGCAGCCTCTGCTCTGAAACGTTCACGACTTGGGCATTGCCAAGAGTCTCGACAAGTCGAAACCAAGACAAATCAGAAATGCCAAACATTCACATCATAAAAGGCGAATTCAAGGAGCGGTTGGAACTGCAACTGGCTCCCGGTATTCGTGCCGGCTTCCCTTCGCCTGCCGAAGACTATCTGCACGATAGTCTGGACTTCAACCATGACCTGATACGTAATCCCGAAGCTACGTTTTATGGGCGTGTCGAGGGAGACTCTATGATTGAGGCAGGTATCTGTGATGGCGATTTAGCGGTCATCGATCGTTCCGTCGAACCACAGGATGGCGATATCGTCGTCGCTTTCATCAACGAAGAGTTTACCATCAAGTACCTTGACTTGACTCATCGCTCCGAGGGTTATATCGAGCTTCGTCCTGCCAATCGTCGATTTAAACCTATCCGCATCAATGCCGAAGACGACTTCGAGGTGTGGGGCGTAGTGGTTTGGACCATTAAGCAGTGGAAACGATAGGATGTACGGCATCATCGATTGCGATAACTGCTACGTCTCGTGTGAGCGTGTCTTTCGGCCTGACCTGAAGGACAAGCCCGTCATTGTGCTATCGAATAATGACGGTTGTGTTGTCGCGCGCAGTAATGAGGCGAAGAAGATGGGCATCAAGGCTGGTGTGCCCTATTATCAGTTGGCCGAGAAGTTCCCTGGGCAGAAGATTGCGGTGTTCTCCAGCAACTATGAGCTATATGGCGAACTGACAGGTCGCGTGGTCAGCATCATCAGGAAGGAAGCGCCTGCTTACTTCCGTTACAGCATCGACGAGTGTTTTGTCTATTTCCAAGACGTGGAGCAGGTGGACCTGAAGCAGTGGGGCGAGAACCTGCACAAACGCATTAAGCGGAGCGTGGGTATGCCCGTTAGCATCGGTCTGGCTCCCACCAAGACGCTTGCCAAGATGGCTTCGCACTTCGCCAAACGTCACTCGGGCTATCGTCATTGCTGTCTGATCGACAACGATGAGAAGCGCATCAAGGCCCTCAAGCTCTATCCCATTGACGACGTGTGGGGTATCGGCCGACGCTATGCTGCAAGACTCAAATCCTTGGGTGTCGAGACAGCCTACGATTTCGCTTCGCACAAGTTGTCGTGGGTACAGGCTACATTCCGCAACATCGTTATCGAACGCACATGGCGCGAATTGAATGGCGAGGACTGTGTGCCCAACGAGGAGTTGGCTCGCAAGAAAAGCATCTGCACGAGCCGTTCGTTCAACGGTATGATCACCGACCTCGAAGGGCTTCGCACCCATGTCTCGAACTATGCCGCACGATGTGCCGAGAAATTGCGACAGGAAGGGTCGGTAGCCTCTATTGTGAGTGTTTTCCTCTATACCAATCCTTTCCGCGAAGATCTGCCGCAGTACACCAGTTTCATGGAGACACGTCTCTCAGTGCCCACCGACAGTACCATTGAGATTGTCAAAGCTGCCTACGATGTGCTTCAGCAACTCTATCGCGAGGGTTATCACTACAAGAAGGCGGGCGTCATTGTCATGGGTATCGGACCAAAGAGCCCCATTCAGCTGGATCTCTTTGATTATAACGCTGAGCAATTCCAGAAGATGAAGCGCCTTGATGCCGTCATCGACCGCATCAACAAGGTCAACGGCACAGAGACAATCGTTCTGGGCTCGCAACAATACACGCGCCGCGACGGCAAGGGCAAGGCCAATGTCTTTGCCAACGCCATCAAGCATGACTACCGCAGCAAGAACCCCACCACTCGCTGGAGCGACATCATTGTGTTGAAATAGGAAAAGAAGAATGCGCCAAGATAATTGTTTCTTGGCGCATTCCTTTACTGAATCAACCTTTGGGTTTACCAGATGTTGACACGGTTCTCGGGAGTGACGTAGAGCTTGTCACCCTCCTTGATGTCGAAGGCCTTGTACCACTCTTCGCACTGGGCTACGCCACCGTTGACGCGGAGGAAATTAGCTGAGTGAACATCGACGAGAGCGAGGCGGCGGAGAATCTCCTCGGTGCTGACACCAGCCCAGACGTTGGCGTATGAGAGGAAGAAACGCTGCTCGGGGGTGAAGCCATTCTCGTCACCCATGTAGGTCTTCGAACCCTGCTGCTTGGCGAGTTGGAGAGCCTGGAATGCGATGTTGAGACCGCCGTGGTCGGCAAGGTTCTCGCCGAGGCACTGATGACCATTGCTGTGAAGTTCGTTGGGGATAACCCAAAGCGAGTCGAAATAGACAGCCATTTGCTCGGCAGGCACCTTGAAGGCCTCGACGTCGGCATCCGACCACCACTGGCACAGATTGCCTTCCTTGTCGTACTGACGGCCTTGATCGTCAAAGCCGTGAGTCATCTCGTGTCCGATGACTACACCGATGGCGCCGTAGTTGACAGCATCGTCAAAGTCCTTCGAGAAGAACGGAGGCTGGAGAATACCGGCGGGGAAGCAGATCTCGTTGGTCGTGGGGTTGTAGTAAGCATTGACGGTCTGAGGAGTCATGTACCACTCGTCCTTATCGACAGGCTTGTTGTAATGCTTCTCCTTGTCGAGGTTCCAGTAGAACTTGCTGATGGCATAAACGTTATCGACGAGGGTCTTCTCGGGGTCAACGGTGAGGCCTGAGATGTCCTCCCACTTGTCGGGATAACCGATTTTGATGTAGAACGTGCTGAGTTTCTCGAGGGCAGCCTGCTTGGTCTCTTCGCTCATCCAGCTCTGTGCCTTGATACGCTCGCCGAGGATGGTCTGCAGGTTGTGGACGAGGTCGAGCATCATCTGCTTCGACTCGGCGGGGAAGTACTTCTCGACATACATCTGGCCGACAGCTTCGCCCATGAGGCCATCAACACGGTTCACGGCGCGACGCCAACGTGGCTGCTGCTCCTTGGCACCGGTGAGCTTCTGGTTGTAGCGGAAGTTCTCATCGACGAACTCGTCGCTGGTGAGGCCGCAGAGACTGCTGATAGTCTGCCACTCATAGATCGACTTGAGGTCCTCGAGAGGAGCCTTCATCAAGATCTCGCAAGCCTTGGCAACAGGTGCGGGCTGGCCGAGGTCGATCTCGTCGGTCTGGTCGTAGCCATAATTCTTGAAATAGGTGTCCCAGTCGAACTTGCAGTACTTGCTGGCTTCAGCTACCGACATCTTGTGGTAGTTGCCCTCGGGATCGCGGAGTTCTTCCATTGAGAAGCTGACCTTGGCAATCTGGGTCTCATACTTCAGGAGGTTCTCCATCTTGGCCTTGGCCACTTTCTCGGTGGCACCGGTGAGCTTATAGATGTTGACGATGTGCTCCTTGAAAGCCTCTCGCACCTTGACAATGGCAGGATCGTCGGAGAGGTAATAGTCGCGGTTGCCCAAGCTGAGACCACCCTGGCCTACGCCTACGATGTTGATCTTGGCGTTCTTCTGGTCGGCGCCGATGCCGATGCCGAAGAGAAGGTCGTCGTGCTCGGTGGCCATCATCTTGAGGAGTTCCTCACGGGTCTTGATGGCATTCACCTTATCGACGTAAGGTTTGATGGCAGCGAAGCCCTCACTGTTGAGGCGCACGGAGTCCATCGAAAGGTTGTAGAGATCGCCAATCTTCTGGGCTACTGAGCCCTTCTCGTTCTCTTGTGCGGCAATGCCTTGGATGAGTTCGGCGAGTTGCTTGGTGTTGTCGTCGCCAAGCTTGGTGAATGAACCCCAACGTGGGAACATGGCGGGCTGCGGATTGTTGTCAATCCAGTGGCCGGTGGCATACTGGAAGAAGTCATCGCCAGGGTTGGCGGTGATGTCCATGTTGCTGTAGTTCAGACCTGTGGTCTTGTCAGCATTTTTCTGGCAGCCGGTGAGAGCTGCTGCGCAGATAGCGCTCATAAGAATTAGTTTTTTCATTTTTGGGTTATTATTGTTTTGATCGGAGTGATTGGAGTAATCGGAGTACTCGGATTATTCGGAGTATTTCGAGTGATAGGAGGGCTTAAATTCCTTTGGCCTTGGCCTCATCCCAAAGGGCGTCCATCTCGGCAAGAGTCATGTCGGAGAGTTGGCGGCCTTGATGGCGGGCTTCAGTTTCGAGGTAGGTAAAACGGCGCAGGAACTTCTGGTTGGTCTTCTCCAAGGCATTGTCGGGCTTGATCTTGTAGAGACGAGCAGCATTGATGAGGCTGAAGAGCAGGTCGCCGAATTCGTTTTCTGCCTGTTCGCGGTCCATGTGTCCTACCTCGGCTTCGAATTCACTGATTTCCTCTTTGACCTTTTGCCAGACATCTTCGCGTTGCTCCCAGTCAAAGCCGGCATTGCGTGCCTTGTCCTGCATGCGATAGGCTTTGATGAGAGAAGGAAGGCTGGCAGGAATGCCCGAGAGGATGGTCTTGTTGCCGTCCTTCTCTTTCAGTTTGACGGCTTCCCAGAGGCGTGACACGTCGTCGGCATTACCGACATTCTCTCCACCGCGCACTCCTACTTGGGAGATGAGTGAACCATCGGGATTGAAGACGTGTGGATGACGGAAGACGAGTTTATCGCACATTGAGTTGCAGATGTCGGCAAAGTCGAACTGCCCTTTCTCTTCACCGAACATGGCGTAGAAGAAGATCTGTTCGAGCACGTCACCGCATTCCTTCTTGATCTCGTTAGGGTCGCCCTTGATGAGGGCCTCGCCGAGTTCATAGACCTCTTCGATGGAGTTCTGGCGAATGGACTCGTTGGTCTGCTTGGCATCCCACGGGCAATTTTTGCGGAGCGTCTGCATCACGCCGAGGGCACGTGCAAAGGCTGCGAGCTTCTGTTCAAGATTGGGTACTTCGAGATGCTGTTCCATTGTTATATATTATTGTGTGCATCAAGCGCTTCCTACAGCGACTGCATGTCGTTTAGCTTCTTATAATATCCGCCGAGGGCGATAAGTTCCTCGTGTGTGCCGCGTTCGACAATCTTTCCTTCGTGGAGCACGCAGATCTCGTCAGCGTTCTTGATGGTCGATAGGCGGTGAGCGATGGCGATGGTGGTGCGGCTCTTCATCAGGCGTTCGAGGGCCTCCTGCACAAGTCGTTCCGACTCGGTGTCGAGGGCTGAGGTAGCTTCGTCAAGAATGAGGATGGGCGGGTTTTTGAGGATGGCGCGTGCAATGCTGAGACGCTGACGCTGACCGCCTGAGAGACGTCCGCCGCGGTCACCTATCATGGTTTGGTAGCCATGTTCGGTTTCCATGATGAAGTCGTGAGCGTTGGCGATACGCGCAGCGGCTTCGACCTCTTCCTGTGTGGCGCTATCAACGCCGAAGGTGATGTTGTTGAAGATCGTGTCGTTGAAGAGGATGGCCTCCTGATTGACGTTGCCGATGAGGGCGCGAAGGTCTCCGATACGCACATCGCGCACGTCCTTGCCATCGACGAGGATTTGTCCTTCAAGCACGTCATGATATCGTGGCACAAGATCGACCAGTGTGGATTTGCCTGAACCCGATTGTCCGACGAGTGCGATGGTCTTGCCCTTGGGCACAGTGAGATTGATGTTGCGCAAAACGAGCGTTTCGGAATTCCTGTATCGGAAAGAAACGTCCTTGAATTCGATACCCTCTTCGAAGCCTTTCAGTTCCTTGGGTTCTGCAGGGTCGGTGATGGGGTTCTCGGCTTTGAGTATCATGTCGATGCGATCCATCGAGGCAAGACCTTGCGGTACGTTGTAGAATGCCTTCGAGAAATCCTTCAATGGGTTGATGACGCTGTAGAGGATAACCAAATAATATATGAACATGGCTGCATCCATCGAGGAGTTGCCGCCCAGGATCAGCCAACCGCCGAACCAGAGTACGATGACGATGAGTACGGTGCCCATGAACTCGGACGTCGGGTGGGCCGATGATTGACGGATAGCCATGCTGTTGAGCGCACCGCGATAGATGTCGTTGGTGCGCGTGAAGCGTTGCATCATCTTGCTCTCGGCTATGAATGCCTTGATGACGCGCAGTCCGCCCAAGGTCTCGTCGAGTTCGGTCATAATCTCGCCCCACTGGTCCTGTACAAACTGCGACTTGCGCTTTAGCTTGCGGCTTACCGAGCCCATGATCCAGCCAGCGATAGGGATGAAAAGCAGGACGAAGATGGTGAGCTTCCAGCTCAGTATGAACATCGTGAAGAAG
This sequence comes from Bacteroidales bacterium, assembly GCA_017561935.1. Taxonomy (GTDB): domain Bacteria; phylum Bacteroidota; class Bacteroidia; order Bacteroidales; family UBA3663; genus Liminaster. Next base: position 42,488 of record JAFZBE010000049.1, read on the forward strand.
CATACCAGGATGGCGATGGGTGACTTGACAAGCATATCGACCGACGAGGTCAATGCTGTCTCGACCACTTGCACATCGGCGCTCATACGAGCAGTGATGTCGCCCTTGCGCTCCTCGCTGAAGAAAGAAAGGGGCAGGCGCAAAACCTTGTTGTAAAGTTCCAGACGGATATCCTTGGTGATACCGGTACGGAAGGGTATCATCACTGCCGACGAAGCGAAGTAGGAAGCGGTCTTGATGGCCGTCATCACGATGAGCACCACGCCCATGGCGATGAGTGTCCACAGCGCTCCATGGTCGGCGATGAGCTGGCTCACATACCAGTAGGCATCGTTGATGAGTACGTCCTTGTCGAGATTCGACCAGTCGATGGCCTGATAGACGTACTCCTGCCGATCGACTTGGAAGAGAATCTGCAGGATGGGAACCAGGGCAGCAAACGAGAAGATGTTGAGCCATTGGCTCAAGAAGTTCAGGATGATCGACCACACCAGGTTGGCCTTGTATGGACGTATATATCGCCGTATGACTTGGAAAAACTGTTTAACCATGTTTTTAGATTGTGATCTTGAACTTGAGTATTCGCTCCTTGAGCATCTCCTTGGGCACGACGTGCTTCACGGCTTCGGCAACGATGTTGAGCATCCGCTCACGCAAGTAATCCTGACGGATGACCAGCGAGATGGTGCGGAAAAACTTCGGCCCTTGGATGGAGCGCAGGTTGCGTTGCATATCGGCAGGCAGGGCATTGCGGAAGAGTTCCGGAATAAGCGTGTAGCCGCCATTGGTGTTGACGAGATTGATGAGCGTATGCAGGCCGCCTTGGACGATGGTTGTGTTGTGGAAAGTCTCCTTATGCGTGATGTTGGAGAGTTGCGGATAGTGGTCGTGGAAGGCACGCATAGCCCAATTGCCACCGTCGAGAAGATCTTCAGCGCGCAGCGAGTCGCGTTGCCAAAGCGGTGAAGTGGGTGACACGTAGAGCAGGAAACGCTCGGTGTATAGCTCTATCTCCAGCAGGTTGGTGTCCTTGATCTCCGTGCCCGAAACGATGGCCATATCGAGTTCGGCTCGCTGGATACGCTCGATGAGCTGTTCGGCAAACGATTCGGTGACTGTGGTGTGTACGTTGGGAAATTCCTGGCGCATCACCTTGGCCATGGCGGGGTAGAGGTAGGGAGCAACCGACGGGATGATACCGATGAAGAGATTTCCCTTGTCGGACTCCTTCTCGTTGAGGACAAGGTCGCGTAGTTGCTGCGAATTGTGGAGGATGACACGTGCCTGGCTGATGATGCGTTTGCCTAGCGCAGTAGGTTCGATGGGATGTTTCGAACGGTCGAAGATCACCACGTCAATCTCCTGCTCCAATTTGGCTATGGTAGTGCTGAGCGTGGATTGCGTTACACCACACGCAGTGGCCGCATTCACGAAGTGACGATGCGTATCAACGGCTACAATATATTCCAATTGCTGGAAGGTCATCCTTGAATGTTAAAAAATTTAATACTTGCGGAGATGAGCTATTTCGCCTTACGAATTGTTGTTTCTAAACAACGGAAAACGGCATTATTGATTTTTATCGATGCAAAGATAGAAAAAATCTGTTTGCATAGGTCAAATCTTTTCCATAATTTTGCAGCCGCAAATGAAAAAACTGTGCTTTTCCCCTTTTTGCAACCCGTGATTTGTATTTTCCTAACTATTCACATTTTTTATACACATGATTCAAAAAGTAATTAAACGCGACGGCCGTACTGTCGATTTTAATTTCAACAAGATTGAAGACGCCATCCGTAAGGCGATGGCGCAGACCGAGAAGGGCGTGGACGCGATCCTCGCCGCAACAGTAGCAGACAAGATTGCCAAGAATGGCGACGCCCTGATGTCGGTGGAAGCCATTCAGGACCGTGTGGAGGAGGAGCTGATGGATTCCGAGCGCAAGGAAGTGGCTCGTGTCTATATCTCTTATCGTAACTCTCGTACCATCGCCCGCCGTGCCAAGACACGCGAGGTGTTTGAGGAGATCATTGGTGCCAAGAAGAACGACATTACCCGCGAAAATGCCAATATGAATGCCGACACTCCGGCAGGCATGATGATGAAGTTCGCCAGCGAAACCACCAAGCCTTTCGTCGATGACTATCTGCTCGACGAGGATGTGCGTGCCGCTGCCAAGAATGGCTACATTCACATTCACGACAAGGACTATTATCCCACCAAGTCGCTCACCTGCGTACAGCATCCGTTGAACACCATCCTTCAGCATGGCCTCAAGGCTGCCCATGCCGAGTCGCGTCCAGCCAAGCGTATCGAGACTGCTTCAGTACAGGCTTGCATCTCGTTGGAGACCGCTCAGAACGAAATGCACGGTGGACAAGCTATCCCCGCTCTCGACTTCTATTTCGCACCTTACGTGCGCCTTACCTACCAGGAGGAGATCCGCAACCTCGAGAGCTATGAAGGCAAGGACTTGAGCCACCTGATGAATGTGGAATTCACCGATTACCTGAAGAAGGATCTGGCTGACCTTACAGGCGATGAGCGCATCAAGCAGCAGGCCGTCAACCGCACCGTGGGCCGTGTTCACCAGGCCATGGAGGCATTCATCCATAACATGAATACCATTCACTCGCGTGGTGGCAACCAGGTGGTATTCTCGTCGGTCAACTACGGTACCGATACTTCGGCCGAAGGACGCTGTGTGATGCGTGAGCTCCTGCACTCGACCTACGAGGGCGTCGGTAACCATGCTACGGCTATCTTCCCAATTCAGATCTGGAAGAAGAAGCGTGGTGTTAACTATCTGCCCAACGATCCCAACTACGACCTCTATCAGCTCGCATGCAAGGTTTCGGCTCGTCGTTTCTTCCCCAACTTCTTGAACCTCGATGCCTCGTACAACTATCATGAGCTGTGGCGTCCCGATGATCCTGAGCGTTACCTCTATGAAGTGGCTACGATGGGTTGCCGTACCCGTGTGTTCGACAACCGCTTCGGCAAGAAGACCTCCATCGGTCGCGGCAACATCTCGTTCACGACCATCAACATCGTGGCATTGGCCATCGAGTGCATGAGCGAGCCTAACCTCGACCGCCGTGTCGAAGTGTTCATGCTCCGCCTGAACGAGATGCTCGAACTCACCGCCAAGCAGCTGCACCAGCGCTTCGAGTTCCAGAAGACCGCCCTTGCCAAGCAGTTCCCGCTCGTGATGTCCTGCCTGTGGACAGGCGCCGAGAAGTTGAAGCCCACCGACACCATCGCCTCGGTCATCAATCAGGGGACCCTCGGCATCGGATTCATCGGCCTGGCAGAGTGCCTGATCGCCCTCTGTGGTCATCATCACGGCGAGAGCGATGAGGCTCAGAAACTCGGTCTGAAGATCATCTCCTTCATGAAGAAGAAGGTCGGCGAGTTCAGCGATCGCTATCAGCACAACTACTCGGTGCTCGCTACACCCGCCGAAGGTTTGGCAGGACGTTTCACCCGCATCGACAAGAAGCGCTACGGCATCATCCCCGGTGTGACCGACAAGGACTACTACACCAACTCGAACCACGTGCCCGTCTATTACAAGTGCTCTATTCGCCACAAGGCTGAGGTCGAGGCTCCCTATCATGATCTGACTGGCGGTGGCCACATCTTCTACGTCGAGATTGATGGCGATGCTACTCACAACCCCGAGACCATCAGCAAGGTCGTTGACCTGATGGATGAGCTCAACATGGGTTACGGATCGGTGAACCACAACCGCAACCGCTGCATGGACTGCGGACATGAGGATGCTATCGAGAACGAGCAGGTTTGCCCCGAGTGCGGTGGCCACAACATCGACCGCCTGCAGCGTATAACCGGCTATCTCGTTGGTACCACCGATCGTTGGAACAGCGGCAAGTTGGCCGAACTCAAGGATCGTGTGACCCACTCCTAACGGCTTTGTATGTTGTAGGACAACTTTTGAAGTTCCATTTAGTTAAATAATCCAAAATGTACCGCGGGAATTTGTTTTTGTCAAAAATGCTGATTATCTTTGCGGTACATTTCTAACTTTCAATCTTTTATTCACCAACTAAAACCAAACTATTATGCAGAAGAAATGGATTTGCACCGTTTGCGGTTATATTCATGAAGGCCCAACTCCTCCCGAGCGTTGTCCACAGTGTCGCGTTCCAGCTTCCAAGTTCAAGGAGCTCGTTGAAGAGGCTGGAGGCCTCCAGTTCGTTCAGGAACACGTTATCGGCATTGCCAAGGAATATGGCGTTGACGAGGAGATGATCAAGGACCTCAACGCCCACTGGCAGGGCGAGTGCTCGGAAGTTGGCCAGTATCTGGCCATGAGCCGTCAGGCCGATCGCGAGGGTTATCCTGAGGTAGCTGACGCTTTCCGCCGCTACGCTTGGGAAGAGGCTGAGCATGCTGCCAAGTTTGCAGAGCTTCTCGGCGATGTTGTCTGGGATACCAAGACCAACCTTGAGAAGCGCATGAATGCTGAGGCTGGTGCTTGTGAGGATAAGTTCCGCATTGCTAAGAACGCCAAGGCCAAGGGCTGGGATGCCATCCACGATACCGTTCATGAGATGGCCAAGGACGAGGCACGTCATGGCAAGGGCTTCGAAGGCCTCTTCAACCGTTATTTCAAGAAATAATCCTAAAACTATCGAGACGAAGGGTGTGCCGTTCCGACACACCCTTCTTTTTGGACAATGAATATCTCCCTTTATCAACAGGACATACAGTGGCTTGACCCGGAGGCCAACTACCGAAAAATTGAGACAGTCCTGAGCCAGATGCCCGATACCGATCTTCTGGTGCTGCCCGAGATGTGCAACACCGGATTCGTTACTGTTCCTCAGTCTGGCCAAACGGAATACTTTGTCGATGTCGAGCAACGTCTGCTCGACCTCTCACGTCGTTATCAGACGGCCCTCTGTGGCTCGTTTGCCGTTTGTCTGTCGCCTCGACGAAAGGATGCCGTCAATCGAGAGAACAATCGCAACCGTTGTTATTTCGTCACCCCAGAGGGTGAGCTGCATCATTACGATAAGCACCACCTGTTCAACGTCGGTGACGAAGGCCTTGGTTATTTGCCGGGACGGGAGCAATGTATCGTCACGTGGCGGGGAATACGTTTCTTCCTGCTCGTTTGTTTCGATTTGCGTTTCCCTGTTTGGTCGAGGTTTACGCCGAGCAATTCGTACGACATACTGGTTTGTGTAGCCAATTGGCCCCATCGGCGCCAATTGGCATGGGAGACACTGCTGCCTGCCCGTGCCATTGAAAACCAGGTATATGCCATTGGCGTCAATAGGATGGGCCAGGACATCATCTGCGACTACAAAGGTGGAACGCGAGCCATTCATCCCTATGGTCATATCCTTGCTCATTGTCCCGATGGCGAGGAGGGTGTCTGCACCTTCACCCCTGATATGCAAAAACTCGAGGACTTTCGCCGAAAGTTCCCGAGTCAAGCCGATTCCGACAGATTCTCCATCCTTTAGCGAGCGAAGCTTCTGTCAACCGGTCGAAACAATGTAGATCAGAACAGGTTCTTCTTCTTCATGTAGAGATAACCGCACAGCGAGAGGATCATCGTGCCCACGAGTATGGCGCCGAAGGCAAAGGGGTTGGTCTCGAGTCCATTGGGCACATTCATGCCGAAGAAGCCGCCGATGCCTGTAGGTATCATCAGAATGATGGTGATGGTGGTCAGGCGCTTCATGATGGCATTCAGGTTGTTCGAGATAATCGATGCATACGATTCACGCTGACGTTCGAGCACCTCACTATAGATGTTGGCCGTGGCGTAGGCCTGTTGAAGCTCGATCTCAACATCGTCGAGCAGGTCTTCGTCGTACGGCAGGTGGCGCAGATGCTTCTTGAGGCGCACCATAACGACTTCGTTGCCACGCATCGAGGTGACAAAATACACGAGGAACTTTTCGATACCCATCATCTTCTGCAGTTGTTCATTCTGCAACGATTCCTCCAGGGCCTCTTCAGCCTGCTTCATCATCACGTTCATCTGCTTGAGGTACTTCAGGTACCACACCGAACTGCTGAGGAAGATTGATAGCATCAGGTCATAGCGTTGCCGGTCCTCAAACTGTTTGCGAATCGTGTAGCGGATGAAGTCATCGATCATCTCGGTCTTGTAGTAGCAGATGGTGATGAAGATCTCGCTGTGTATCAGGATAGCCAAAGGCACGGTCGAGAAGATGGGATCGCCGTCTTCGTCAAGCTCCTTGTTCGGCACGCGGATAAGGGTCATCAGCCAGCCGGATTCGCTCTCCGTACGCGGACGTTCTTCAGTATCTTCAACGTCTTGGATGAAGTCCATAGGCGCACCAAAACGGCTCTCCAGGTCACTTAGTTCATCTTGCGATGGCTGCGTAACCTGGACCCAGCAGTCCGATTCCCATTCGGGAAGTTGCCTGAAGCCTCCTTTGCACTTCCAGTATTCTGTCATGACAAATTAACCCAATTCACATAATTTCGCGTCGCGAAAATAATCTTTTTTTCAATAGAATGGTCTAAATAATCGGAAAATTTATTATTTTTGCAGCGATTTTTCGTATAAGTTTGCATTTTGCCCACTTATAAAAGCAATTTCAAGCATGGAATGGACCCCTGAAATACAGCAATTCATTACCAATCATCTGGCCGATGATACGGCGCGGTTGTTGTTTTCGGCCCATCGCTATCCTGGTATCGACATGACTTTTGCAGTCGAGCAGATTGAGGCACGACGCCGCCTTCGCAACAAGTTGCCCGAGTGGTATGCCGACCCCGACCTCATCATGGGGGGCAAGATTCCGGCTGAGCAGTGTTCGTCGGAGACGACAGCCCGATTTAAGCGTACCATTATGCTGCCTGATGCACGCAGCCTTTGCGACATGACGGGCGGTATGGGTGTTGATTTCTGGTATATGTCGCGCCAATTGGATTATGCCATCTATACCGAGCGCTTGCCCCATCTTTGCGAAGCGGCCCGTCATAATTTCGCGGTGCTTTCGGCCAAGGACTTGGGCCAACCAACGCGGATAGAAGTGCGAGAAGGACTTTCCACCGAACTGCCTATCCCCGATGTAGATGTGATTTATCTCGATCCGGCACGTCGTTCGACCGACGGCTCGCGTATCTTTGAGATCAGCGATTGCGAACCCGATGTCGTGGCTTGGCAGGACAACCTGTTGGCTCACTGTCGCCAGCTCATCACCAAGGTCTCGCCCATGGCCGATATTTCACGCACCGTAGCGCGGCTTCGTCACGTCAGCGGTGTTCATGTCCTTTCGGTCAAGGGGGAATGCAAGGAACTGCTCGTCACGCAGTGTCCCGAAGCGTCTTCATCGGCACATATCGGCGATTACCCTATCCACTGCCTTGACTTCTATCCCGACCGGACCATCGAGTTCCACTTCGTGCACCAAGACGACGAGTTGTCAGCTCCGAAGCTTCATGTCTCTCGTATTGCCACGAGTTTGGGCGACTGGTTCTACGAGCCCGATGTCAGCATCATGAAGGCCCAGGGTTTCGATGCGCTCCTTGCAGCCTATCCGGTGCAGATGCTTGATGCCGATTGCCATTATTTCACTTCCTCGGCATTGATACCTGACTTCCCTGGTCGAATCTTTGCCATCGACGAGCAGTTGAAGTTCGCCTCGAGTAACTTGAAGGCACTTCGTGCACATGTCCCTCAGGCCAATATAGCCGTCCGTAATTTCCCGCTCACAGCCGATGCATTACGTAATCGCACGGGTATTCGCGATGGGGGAGATGTCTATCTGTTTGGAGCAACAGTAAGCACTGTGGGTCCCGTTCTTATCCGTTGTCACAAGTTTAATAATCTTCGAAATGAAAACTCTTCGTTATAGCGTGCTGCTCTACCTGCTTCTCCTGCCTTTGCTCATGTTGGCCAGAGTGCGGAAGCCGACTGTCGATGAGCCGCAGACAGTGGCCGAACTGCTCGATGGGCTTTCGCTCCCGTCCCCGTCGTTGTGGTATCAGGGCATGCCTTTCGTCTTCCTCAACGAACGTGTCGGATTGAGCATGACGGCCGAACTACCTGCCGAGTCCCCCGATACGACCAATATGCGTGGCACGCGATGGCTCTACGACTCGATGGTCTCCGAGGAAGATTGGATGGGCCAGCAGCTCCTACAGCTGCGTTTCATCTCTCCTCAAGGCCAGGCCTACCGCTATAGCACAGGGCGCCCCATGTCGGCCATGACCGACACCACCTATCATCCCAGTTTGGCCATCATGTACCCCGAGGAGCTGATACGGCAAACCGACTCGCTGCTTCGTGCGCGTACATTTTATATTTTATATAATGACGACCGTATCTTTTATCCTGCCGATTCGCTGCCTGGAGTGAAGACACATCAGAAGTTTGTGCCCGTCAGCATCGATTCGGTATCCTACGGTACCGAGACAGCGCCCCTCTGCATTGCATTCACCCAGGGTGACGAGCACGGTTACTTCCTGGCCTCTTTGCCCGGGTCGCGACAGAATGCCACTTCCACACCCCTGACTCGCTATCTGTCGATGTACGATCCCTACGACCAGCATCCCGACATCACCCCCGAGATTTGGGCGAAGATACAGTACAGCCAGGTGCAGCTCGACATGACTTCCGAAGAAGTACGCCTTTCCTGGGGGCGTCCTTCGCGTGTAGAGCGTGGTGCGGCACGCAATGGAGTCGTCGAATATTGGTATTACAGCAACAACCGCATCCTCCAGTTCTGGGATGGACGGCTCACCAAGATAGGAATCCTTTAGCAAAACCACTATGACCAAGAAACAACGTTACGAGGGGGTCATCCGTTACTTCCTCGAGCATAATCCCAACGCTCAGACCGAACTCATCTATCACACCCCCTTCGAACTGCTGGTGGCTGTGATACTCTCGGCTCAATGTACCGACAAGCGTGTCAACATGGTCGCTCCCGACCTGCTTCGTGCCTTCCCCACGCCACAACGGATGTCCGAGACCACTGAAGACGAGATCTTCGCCTACATCAAGTCGGTCTCCTATCCCAACAACAAGGCGCGTCATCTGCTGGCCGCCTCCCGCCGAATCGTTAACGAGTACGGAGGTGAGGTGCCGTCCGACTACGATGCCCTGCTCTCGCTCCCCGGTGTGGGACGAAAGACCGCCAATGTCATGGTCTCAGTGCTATGGAACGAGCCCCGTATGGCCGTCGATACCCATGTGTTCCGCGTTTCCAATCGCATCGGATTGACCTTGAACAGCAAGACACCCTACGAGACCGAGATGGAATTGACCCGTAATATCCCCGATGAGTACATCCCTCAGGCCCATCATTGGCTCATTTTGCACGGAAGGTATGTTTGCACTGCGCGAAATCCCAAATGCAGAGACTGTGGAATTACGGAGTTTTGCAAGTATTACGCGTCGAAAATGAAAGACTCGGATGGCAAATAAGCCACAATAGAGGCGCAATAGATGGGTAAATAGACGATTTTTCAAAAAAAGTTCCCAAATAATTTGGAAGGAATTCAAAAATCCCCTATCTTTGCACCCGCTTAAACGATGAGACGATAAGTTCAGCGCTTAGGCGACGATCTTTGAAAGAGTGAAATCTTGACAAAGCGTTACTGAA
>JAFZBE010000050.1 GCA_017561935.1 Bacteroidales bacterium
CCTCACCGTGGATTGCGACATCCGCCGCCTCACCAGCACACAGATGATTTGGTACAATACGGATAGCAATGAGGAACTTTCAAGGTTTAAGAAGATAAAATGATGAAACAGATTAAAGTATTTGCAGTTCTACTCGCACTACTTCCACTTGCCACATTGGCACAGGAAGAACGCATTGACACAGTGATCCCAAAGTTCCTTTCTAACGGCTATTTCTTCCGCGAAATGCCTCAGTTGCCCGACGGAGAGAAAACCATGTCGCGACTGAAGGACAAGGAGGGCAACAGCGTCATCGTCATCAACGTCAACGCCACACTGCCTAAGTCCGTCATTCGCAAGGCCATCCCTCGCGAACAAGTTCACAACGCCGACCAGTTTCTGAATGGCCTGAACATGATGGCCACGGTGACCTCGCTGACACAGGCTGGTGTGAAGGCCGACGGCACATGGTATTCGCCAAAGGAGGGCGAGCCGTTTCCGCAGTTCTCGGAGATGGACATGGACGGACGAACATGGACGAACGACAGCGTGAAAGGGCACGTCATGGTGATTAACCTATGGTATTCAGGCTGCGGCCCCTGTCGTGCAGAGATGCCCATCCTATCGGAGTGGAAGGAGCAATTGCCTGATGTCATGTTCTTCTCCGCCACATACCACGATGCCGAGACGGCCAAGCGCATCACCGACAAGCACCATTTCACATGGACGCACCTCGTCGAGGCCAAAGACATGATGGCATGGATTGGCTATGAGGGTTTCCCCCTCACCATTGTCGTCGACAAGAAGGGCATCGTCCGCCACGCCGTCCACGGCACCAACGAGACGAAGCGCGAGGAACTGTTATCGAAGATTAAGGAGGCCGAAGCAGAATAGCGATCTTCAATGAATAATACCCTACACCAATTCTACACCGACAAGGTGGCGGCACTGACAACTGAGATTGCTGAGTTGAAATGTCACAACACGACATTCGTGTTAGCAGAGCTTGCGGCTTTCGTGGCTATGCTTGCTAGCCTCGTGGCTTATACTTTGACCAGTATCGGTGTCCTGTTTATCATTCTCGCCGTGATTTCCTTTGCCGTTTATTACTTCATCCGACAGGTGGATGCAGGGAAAAACTACAAGGCTGATGAATGTGAGCGATTGCTGAAGGTGTATGAAAATGAACTGTCTTACCTCAATGGTGACTTCTCCTGCTTCGATGTAGGAGAGAAGTATATCGACCCGCGACACCCGTTTACGTTCGATATGGATATTTTCGGTGCTGAATCTCTCTTTAACCGCATAAACAGGACTGTCACTACAGGCGGTAGCGATTATTTGGCTACCGTTCTTTCCCAGACAGAAGCGCCATCGGCAGAGAGCATAGTCCGCCGTCGCGAAGCCATCGCAGAACTGGCGGAACGGGAAAGCCTGCGCTCCATCTTTTTGATGCAAGGCAGAGGGCGGCATATCAACACTGATGCCATCTTGGAGGCACTACGTGAAGTGCGGGAGGCTGACATTTCCCCTTTGGCACTCAGTCGTACTTCTCTTGTTATGGCCATTCTGAGCATCATCGTGTTCTATGGTCTGCTCATTGGTGCCGTGTTTGGTCCCCTGCCAGGGTCTTGGCCTATGCTGTGGTTGCTCGTTCAGGTATCTGCGGCCTATCTGTTCTTCGGTCGGACGCTGAAAAAGGTCAATGGTTCCATCAATGTCATCCTGCCACGATTAGGCACATACGTCAGCATGATTATGCTCATTGTGGAGTCTAATTTGAAAAGCCAGGAGGCACGTGAAATCATCGGTCGACTTTCAGACAACCAGCAAAGCGCAACCAAGTCTTTCCGACAGTTGAAGAGCATCCTGAACGACCTCGACCAGCGCAACGAGGTGTGGGTACCCATATCGAATGCGCTCTATCTGGCCGACTATTTCATTGTGCGCCGCTTCCTAAAATGGCAACAGCAGTATATGCCCTGCATTGAAGACTGGATTCTGGCGGTGAGCCATTTCGATGCGCTCGTGTCGATGGCCACGTTCCGTTACAACGAACCAGCGGGGACAGATGCAGAGATTATCGAGGCCGATGCTATAGTCTATTCTGCCCAAGGGCTTTATCATCCGTTCCTCGGCGAAATGGCCGTGCGCAATGACTTCCAAATCAGCGACGGTCACTACTACATCGTCACAGGAGCCAACATGGCAGGTAAGAGCACCTTCCTCCGTTCCGTTGGCATCAACTACATTCTTGCTCTTTGTGGCCTGCCAGTCTTTGCCAACCATCTGAAGGTGTCACGTTTCTCGCTCTTCAGTAGTATGCGCACCACCGATGACCTTGCCCACGGCATCAGTTACTTCAACGCCGAGTTGCTCCGATTGCAGCAACTCATCGGCTATTGCAAGCAAAACCGCCATACGCTCATCATCCTCGACGAAATACTCAAAGGTACTAACTCGCTCGACAAGCTCAACGGCTCACGTCTGTTTCTCCAAAGCATATCCAGCCTCCCTGTCACTGGCATTGTCGCTACCCACGACCTTGAGTTATCCAAGATGCAGCAGGAATCTCCCGACCGTTTCCACAACTATTGCTTCGAGATACAACTTTCTGATGAGATTACCTACACCTATCGCATCACCGAAGGCGTGGC
>JAFZBE010000051.1 GCA_017561935.1 Bacteroidales bacterium
CCTCTTAACCCCTTCTTAACATCTTAACCCCTCTTAACCCCATGCATCGCAAGCCATTCGATTGCAGAACAGCCGCAATATCGCTCAAAGACGTGCGACATCACGCGTTCCGACCGCCATCCGCAACGCCTTGCCAAGTTCCGAAAGGACGATGTGCGGTGCGTCGCTGCTTCCTGCCTCGGCGAAGGGGTTGCCAGCCAGTTTGCCAAAGAGGGGAAGGCGGCCTTCGGTCTCCAGCGTAATCATGTAGAAGCGCCGTTCGGTGTAGTCATGACCACTGGCTCGGCGTTTCATCGAAGGCTTCTTTTCACCTGCGTATTTCTTCTTCTCGGCAAGCTCTTCCTCGGTCATAATTTATCATAGGTTTAGATTATTCTTCTCCCGAGCTGTCAGCGGCCATGAGGTTGGTGCTGTCGTCATCCTTGAGCATGTTGTTGAAGGGGATGACGGGTGCTTTCTGTTCGGACAGATCGAGGGTGGGGAGCTGTTCGGGCGCGGGCTCAGCCATCTCGATGGAGGAGCTGATGCCGAGGTATTTCTTGAGGAAGGACTGGAGCTTCTGGATGACGGTCTGCTTCTTGGCTTCGCGTTTGCCCATGCCGCCGATGACGGGCATGGGTGGCAGGATGCGGGTGATGCCTACGCCTGTGGTGGTAATTTCGCCTTGCTCGAAGCTGTCGTCGATGAAGCGGTAGGTCTCGTCAGGCTTGAGGTTCTCTTCGCTGATGATGGTGTCGAGGTCGCGCTTGCGGCTCTCGGCGACATAGTGCTCCCAGTCGTCGATGACGTTGCCCGAGGGGTCGGGTGTCATCTGGTCGATGAACTTCTGGATGAGCTCCTTCTTGTCGCGCAGGTCGGGGCTGGCTTCGATGCTTTTGATGATCTTGATGACAATCTCCTTGTCCACGCAGTTGCTTTCGTGGTATTTGTTCACGAGCATGAGGATGTAGGCGATATCGACCTGTACCTGCTTGACGAGCTCGATCTCGAACTCGATGTCGTCGTTGATGTTCTCCTTCTCGACGCTGCCGCTTCCCTTGCCGCGCATCTCGTCGCGCAGGCTGAGATACCAGCTGGTGTATTGCTGCATGTCGAAGGGCGTGATGAGCTGCTTGTCGGGCGTGAACTCGTCGAAGGTGCTGAGCAGGTTGCGCATCTTGAGGATGGTGCCGAAGAGGCGGATGAACTCCTTCTTCAGGTCGTCGTCGGTGATGTCGAGGAACGAGCCGATATCGAACTTCTTCTGCAGCAGCTTGACCAGCTCCTCGTAGCCCGGGTATTGCTTGCCGTCCTTGTCGGTATAGCCTTCGTAGTATTCCTTGAAGGTGCGCATCAGCACGATGCCGCCTGCGCCCTCGTCACCGAAGATGGCGAGTGCCTTGTTGGTGGCGTCCTCGAGGTTGCGGAAGCAGACGATGTTGCCGCAGTCCTTCACGGCGTTGAGGATGCGGTTGGTGCGGCTGTAGGCCTGCAGCAGTCCGTGCAGCTTGAGGTTCTTATCCACCCAAAGGGTGTTCAATGTCTTGGCATCGAAGCCCGTGAGGAACATGCCCACCACGATGAGGATGTCGATCTCCTTGTTCTTCATGCGGAGCGAAACGTCCTTGTAGTAGTTCTGGAACGATTCGCCGTCGGTGGAATAGCTGGTGCCGAAACGCTGGTTGTAGTCGTCGATGGCGCTGTCGAGGGCATCGCGGCTCTGGAGGTCGAGCTTGTCGGTGCTTTCGGGGTTCTCGTCGTCGAGGGTGCCCATGGGGTCCTCCTCTTCGTTGGCTGCGAAGGTGAAGATGGTGGCAACGGTCAAGGCTGGGGCTCCAGGTAGGGCAAGCTGCTTCTTGAACTCGTTGTAATAGAGGATGGCTGCCTTGACGCTATCGACGGCAAAGATGGAGTTGAAGCCGCGTGTCAGCATTTGCTGCTTGGTCTTCTGTCCGAAGTGGTGGATGATGTAGTCGGTGATGATCTCGATACGCTTGGGGGCGTGGAGGGCTTCCTCCTTGTCGATTGCCCAGACCTCCTTGTTATCGACGCCTTCCTTCATCTTCATGGTGCGCTCGTAATCGACGTGGAACTTGAGCACGTTCTTGTCGCGGATGGCGTTGATGATGGTGTAGGTATGGAGTGCGCGTGTGGGCTTGCCCTGTTCGTCGGGTTCACCACCGAAGGCCTCGGCTGTGGTCTTGACATGTCCGATGCCTGACGTGGTGCCCGCCACGGGGAAGATGGGCGTGCCGGTGAAGCCGAAGAGCATGTATCGCTTGAAGCGCTTGACGATGAGGGCGTGCATGTCGCCGAACTGCGAACGATGGCATTCGTCGAAGATGAGCACGAAGTTCTCCTTGCGCAGCACCTCGTCGAGTTGTGCCTGCTGCTGTCGGCTTTGCTCCGAGATGTTGTCCTTGGTCGAAACCTTGAGCAGGGAGGAAAGCTTCTGGATGGTGGTGATGATGATGCGGCACTTGGGATCGAGGAGCTGGCGACGCAGGATGTAGCAGTTCGAGTTGGAGTTGGCACACCCCTTCTCGAAGCGGTCATACTCCTTCATGGTCTGGTAGTCGAGATCCTTGCGATCGACGATGAAAAGTACCTTGTTGACGCCTTCGATGTCCTTGGCGAGCTGTGCGGTCTTGAACGAGGTCAATGTCTTTCCCGAGCCCGTGGTGTGCCAGATGAAGCCACCTGCACGGATGCTGCCCTGCCAATGGTTGTTGAGTGCGGTCTCGATGCGCAGCAGAATCTTCTCGGTGGCTGCAATCTGATAGGGACGCATCACGAGGAGCTGCTGGTCGGTGTTGAAGACGCAGTAGCGTGTCAGGATGCGCAGGATGGTATGCTTGGCGAAGAAGGTCTGTGTGAAGTCGGCCAGCTCGGGCAGCAGGTTGTTCTTCTGGTCGCTCCAATAGCTGGTGAACTCGAAGCTGTTGCTCTCGTTCTTCTTCTTTTTGATGACACTCTTCTGCCCTTGCTTCAACTCCTGCACATGGGCGTAGCGTGTGGTGTTGCTATAGTATTTGGTTTCGGCGCCGTTGCTGATGACGAATATCTGCACATAGTCGTACAGTCCGCAGCCCGACCAGAACGAGTCGCGCTGGTAGCGGTTGATCTGGTTGAATGCCTCCTTGATGCTCACGCCACGCGCCTTCAGCTCGATGTGGATGAGGGGCAGGCCGTTGACGAGGATGGTGACATCGTAACGGTTCTTGTGGACGCCTGCTGTGTTCTCGTACTGGTTGATGACCTGCAGCTTATTCTTGAAGATGTTGCTTGCCTTGTTGATGAGGTGGACGTTGAAGGTGGTTCCGTCCTTGCGGGTGAACGATAGCGTGGGGTCTTGTTGGATCTTGGCACATTTGTCCTCCATGCGGAGCTGCGAGGAGGTGATTTCGGCGAGTATCTGCTCCCATTCCTGGTCTGTATAGATCTGGTCGTTGAGCTGCTGCAGACACAGGCGCAGGTTGTCGAGCAGCTGCTTCTCGGTATGAATGGTGAGGTATTCATATCCCTGGTTCTGCAGTTGCTTGATGAACGACTTCTCGAGCTCGGCTTCGCTCTGGTAGGCGGTGTTGCTGAGCTTCACCTTCTCCCATTGCGCTACGACGGTGCTGTCGTTCTGTTCGGCTATGATGCTGTGGTCTGTCATGTTATTCAAAGGTGAGGAGTTTCTCCCGATAATACTCGTATTGCTTCTGACGCAGTTTGCGCTCCTTCTTCAGGTTTGCGATGAGGGACTCGAAGGTGTCGAGGGTTTGGACGATGGAGTGCTGGACGGATTTGGGTGGGATGGGGATTAGTGTGGCTTTCAACTTGTCATTATAAAGACGAGCAACAACACCACCATAATCAATATCCCATTCTGCAACTGTATAGAAATATTTCAGATAACTGTTATAAACTAATGATTCGTCGTTTCTTATCCAAACAATATTTGAATCTTGGAAATATGAAGGTGTACCATCAAAGACTACTGTTCGTCCAATTGTACCTGCTGCAGAAATTAATACATCTCCAACTTCTGGATAATTGTAATTGGTTTTATATGTCTCAAATAATTCTCTTGAAATATATGCATCTGGTTCTTTTCCAAAGGTTCCAATTTTGAAAAATGGAACTTCTCCCTCTGAATCAGTTTGCGCTTTCATTATTCTCTTACACATATAGACGTTACCAACATCTCCAAGTTTCTTCCATTCCACTCCTTCATCCCCTTCCTCAAACGAAAGGAGTTTGTTGCGATAGTACTCATATTGCTTCTGTCGCAAAGCGATTTCGGAATCCAATGAAGATACTAAAGAGGTGAATTTATCTAAGATCTCTACTATCCGTCGCTGGATGGAGAGAGGGGGAAGAGGGATTTGAATTTTTGCTATTTGTTTTAGATATAATCCCTTTTGAGCCGCACCATTAGCCTGTGTTTCCAAATATGAATTGATGTTTACAATACATTCGTGCACATACTCAGGAATTACATTTGTTTTATGGAGCTTCAGTACAGCGACGCTTCTTTGGCAAGTAAAAGGTAAATCCTCATTTTTGACAACATAACATCTTCCTATAGCTCCAACAATAGTCAGAAGCAGATCACCTTGAGAAACATCGGTACGTCTATTTTCCTTCCAAAAATCCTCTTCATTTAGAAATCGAATATCGTTAAGAATAAGTTTGTCATTAAATATGTTTTGTGAACTAATCATTCTAAATGAAGAATAATCAATCCCAGCAGGTGGATTATGACTGCCATCAGTAATTTTGTTGCATATCTCCCCCAAGGCTACCATCGGCACCCCATCTGGACACATTTCATGAATCAATCTTTGAATTTCGCTCATACCTCAATGAAATGCTAATTATTCTTGTGACAAATCGGCAGGGTTTTCCAAAGTTTTCTCTAAATCCTCAATTGAAGGAAGTGAAGATTTTAGTTTTTCATATATCTCTCTGGTCTTATACTCCGCCACTCCGAGGGGTTGAGTCATGCCGCGTAAAGCATACTCTACTTTGGTATTGTTCTTTGTACGACAAAGGAGAAGACCAATAGTAGGGTTGTCGGTTGGCAACTTCACTAAATCATCAATGGCCGAAATGTAGAAGTTCAACTTACTCAAGAATTCTGGCTTGAATTCCGCTATTTTCAGTTCAATGGCCACATAGCAATGTAATCGCGTATGGTACATTAATAAGTCAACACGGCTTTCATCGCCTTCAATGACTATAGGATATTGCCTGCCAACATAAGCGAATCCCTTTCCTAACTCCAACAGGAATTCTGTAATCTTGCTTGATAATTGATCCTCAAGGTCGAGTTCTTTTTTGACCTTTGCATAATCTACGAAGCCAAGGTTATAGGGATCTTTGAAAGCAGCCTTAGCCATGTCGCTATGAACAGGTGGCAATGTGGAAGAGAAATTGTTTGGCAATGATTGCGCTTTATCTACGTAGCCATCGGCTATCTGTAATAGCATTATGTCACGGCTCCACCCTTGCTGTGCAGCTTCAGTAATATAGAAAGCTCGCAAAGCATTATCCTTGATTTTGGGGAGCAATGATATATGATGATACCAAGTGATCTGTGCAAGCGGCACTTGTACAAATTCTCCATCTGCTGAAATCGTAAATTTTGCAAGTCTCGCTTGCAAAATTGGAATTTCGTTTCAAAAGATCTGCGGAAAGCATTTCGATTACTTTTCCACCCCACCCTTGTTCACGTTGTTTTTGTATGATATCATTACCCATCCACCAATAATGTTGCAGTGTTGCTGCATTAAGTTGCATCACTGCTCTTAGTCGCTGGCGGTCAATCTCCTCACAAAGCTGTTGCAACCATCGCTCATACAGTTCATGATCTATGGTAAGAAGTTTATTATTGTCCATCCTTAGATTTGTATTTGATTATTGTCAAATTCTAATTATTTCATCCACCTGACTGCGCAGTTCATTGACCTTAGCCACCACATCAACGAGTTCGGCATTGATGGCATCGATATCGACCTTTTCGCGCTTATCCTCCTGCTCCACATAGCTGGAGACGGAGAGATTGTAGTCGTTCTTCTCGATGTCCTCGATAGGCACAAGGGCGGTGAAGAATTGTACTGGCTCGCGCTTGGCGTATGCTTCGACGATGGCAGGAACAGCTGGCTCGGAAGGATGAAGTAGCCCTTTTCGCCCACCATACCCTCGCGTGCCTCCTCGGCATTCTCGTCGCTCTCCTGGGCATAGTCGTAGTCGGTGATGCCCGCCTCGGCCTGCAGTAGGTTGATGTGCCGTGTGATGTTCTCGCTGATATAACGATAGAAGATGGCACCCAGGACATACGCCTTGAATTCCCATCCTCCCACAGCCCCACGCAGGCTGTCGGCTATCGCCCATATCGTCTTATGCAGTTCGTCGCGTTGAGTATTGTTCGCCATTTATCTTGTAGTGAGAATTACCATGATATACTTTTCGGGTGCAAATATAACACAATTCTCAAAATACTCCAATTTTTCATCAATAAAACATGCAGCTATAGTCGCATATTTCCCATTTCCTGCCTCTTTTACCCCCAAATCAAAAGAAAAAGATTGTAAGTGCCATACATCCAAATCATTTAATTTAATTGAAAGCAAATTTTGTATCTGTAAGAAAAAAGCAAGCCGACCTTCACAGGCCAGCTTGCTGATATCTATTTACTTTGTTTCATCCTGATGAATTCTTCTCGGAAGGCATAGAGGGGGATGCACTCAAGCCAATCCTGACTGATGCGGGGTTTCAACGACAAGCGGATGCCACGAAGTTCGGGATGTTTGCTGATGAATGTCTTCATCGATTTGGACTGCACATTCTCTTCTGCCTTCACTTCAATGGGATATACTTTGGTGGCTATCTGAGCGACAAAGTCTATTTCGATGCGCGATGCTTCGACAGTATGATAATAGAGTGGAATATCGGTGCCTTGCATCTGGACACAAACGAACAACTCGGTGAACGCTCCCTTATACTCCGTGAAAATGTTATTTCCCACAAGTACCGCGCCAGCATCAGCTTCCACCATTGCTCCCATCAATCCGACATCCAAAATAAACAGTTTGAATGCATCGAAGTCTTCATAGAACTTCAAGGGGCTTCGCACCTCTTTTGTTCTGCTGACCTTGTAAAGCAATCCCGCATCCTTCAGCCACTCGATTGCTACCTCGAAAGCAGCGGCACGGCTACCTTTCTTCAGGGCACCATAGATGAATTTCTTGTTGTCCTTTGCCAGTTGAGAGGGGATACTTTGCCATACCATACGTATGCGTGGTACCTCGTTAGCTGGTGCATGCTTGGAGAAGTCCAGCTCATAAGCAACGAGAATCTTTTTCTGCAATTGACGCACTTCCTGCAGTTGATGGTGATCGACGTATGCCTGCACAACAACGGGCATGCCTCCTACGTAGTAATACTGTCGTAGCAAATCAATATAACTATCGCCAAGGCTGTTGACAACATTCCAGTCGCCACGTTCCAGTACATCTGCCATCAAATCCTTCCCCAACGCTCGGAGAAATTCGCAGAACGTCATGGGATAAAGACGCATCATATCGACCTTTCCTACGGGGAAGGAGGTCTGATTGTGGAGAGATATGCCCAAAAGCGATCCTGCCACTGCTATATGTATGTCGGGTGCATCTTCGCAAAAGTATTTCAAGGATGTTAGCGCTGCGGGACAGTCCTGTATCTCGTCGAGTATGAGAAGGGTGTCGCCTGGGGTGATGTCAACACCGGACAAGGCGGAGAGACTCAACAGCAGGTCGCTGGTCTGTCCGCCATCCTCAAACACCTTGCGCGCTCTGGCATTTCTGTCTAGACTGAACATGGCGACCTTAGCATATTCACGCCTTGCGAATTCAGTGAGGAGCCATGTTTTACCTACTTGACGAGCTCCATTCAATACGAGGGGCTTCCTTTTTTCACTCTTCTTCCAGTTTATCAATGTTTTATAAAGATCTCTTTCCATTTAGATTACATTTTTATGTACGACTTTTGGGCGAATTGATACATTTTTATGTACGACTTTCGATAGAAATCATACATTTTTATGTACGATGTAGTGGCTCGTTTTCGGCTGCAAATATAATGTATTATCTTAAATACTCCAATTTTTCTACAATAAAAAATGAAGATTTAGCCCCTTTTTTTCATTTCCCGCCTCTTTTACCTCAAAAATCCAATAAAAAAGCAAGCCGACCTTCACAGGCCAGCTTGCTGAAATTCTTTTGTAATTCTTCTCTATTTTTATTTCTGCTTTCTCTTGTTCTATTTCTTGATGAACAACCCTTTGGCTGTGCCCTTGATGGGACGGCCGAGGAGGTCGTAACAGGTGGCGTTTGGCGTTTGGCTATTGGCTGTTGGCAGCTGGATGTCGCTGGTGTTGATGTCGCAGAAGACGTACGACGAGCGGTTGGCTACGGCCATGGCTGTCTCGTAGGCGGAGATGGATTCGCTGGGGACATAGACGTAGATGGTGGCGGGGTTGCCGTAGAACGAGTTCTTGACGAAGGTGGGAGGTGTGGCCTGGGCAAAGGCGATGCGCTCCATGTTGGCAGCTTCACGGAAAGCGTTGGCAGGAACGCCGCTGATGGTGCCGAGGATGGTGACACCAGTGAGCGCGGTGCAGCCTTCGAGCATGTAGCTGCTGATGGTGGTGACGGTGCTGGGGATGACCAGTGTCTCAAGGCTGGTTTGCGCGAAAGCGGTGTTCCAGATGGTGGTGAGGCCTTCGTTGAGGTTGAGTTCCTTGAGGGTGGCAACCTTGTAGAAGGCGAAGTTGAGGATCTCGGTCACTGTCGATGGTACGGTGTAGGTGGTCTTGCCGCAGTTCATCGGCACGTACATCAGGATGGTCTTGCCAGCATTGAAGAGCACGTTGTCCTGGACCACATAGCTGGTGTTGTCCTTGCTTACCGAGATGGTTGACAAGGGCACACCCTGGAAGATGCCGTAGCCGAGGCTGGTGACACCTGCGGGAATCTCGGATATCTCGCTGAGGCCGGTGCATCCCGAGAAGACGTTGTTGCCCATCTCCTTCAATGAGGTGGGGAAGGTGAAGCTGGTGAGGGCAGCGTCACCGCTGAATGCGCTTGCAGCGATGACTTCTACGGTGGCGGGCAGCTCGGCAGTTTCGAGGGCGGTGCAATAGCTGAAGGCACTCTCGCCTACGTAGCGCAAGGTGGCGCCGTCGGCAAAGCTGATCTTCTTCAGACTTGATGCGGTCTGGAAGGCGTAGGTCTGAATGGTGTCGAGCTTGGCGGGGAAAGCCAGTTCGGCGATGGCACTGCTGTAGGAGAATGCACTCTTGTCGATGGTGACGAGGTCTTCGGGCAGCTCGACAGTGACGAGGCTCTCGAGACGGAGGAAGGCATTCTGACCGATGCGGGTAACTGTCTTGGGCAGCTTGATGCTGGTGAGGGTGCGGCAATTGTTGAACATCCAGTCGCCTATTACGTTGTCGGCGGTGGTGTAGTTCACCTTGCTGGTCTTGTAATAGAGGTCTTCGCTGGCGACGATGGTGGCATCGCTGAGGTCGAGCTCGGCAAGCACGCCTTCGTTGGTCTCGCTGGAGGTGAGGCCGGCGGTCATCATCTGGCGCAGGAAGAGGATGTCGGCTCCGTTGAGGGGACCGTTGACTTTCAGTGACGTCGTAGTGGTCTTGGCGGCGGCGTCGATGAGGGTGGAGAGGGTGCCGGGCTCGGTCACGGTGACGGTCTCGGCTGTTGCGTATTGGCAGCTGGCGATCACGAGGACGGCTGCGAGGAATTTTCTTGATGTAGAGATTTGCATAATATTTATTTTAAAAACACGAATTATCGCGAATGAACATGAATTTTAATGGGTCGGCCTAAGGCCTCAAAATCTCTCAAAATCATATTGAAAATCAAACAAACCTTGCTGAAGGATTTTTACATCGGATTTTTGTGGGATTTTGAGCGAAGCGACCTATCTAAAATCCTAACTCGGTGAGGACGTACTGCGAATGGGACTTGTTCTTGAGGACCCAGAGGACATACTGGATATCGACGAAGATGTTGCGCATGAGGGCGGGATCGGTGCGGTAGATGGAGGCGAGGCCCGACTCCTCGCGGTCGAAGTTGAGGCCGACGAGTTCGCCCTTGGCATTGACGACGGGACTGCCCGAATTGCCCGATGCAGTCTCGGCATTGGCGAGCAGACAGCAGGGAACGGGCACGCCCTTCTGTTTGCTGAGGTCCTTGACCTTGCCAGGGGAGAGACGCATGGTCTTGTTGGCATCATATTCCTTCACCCTGTCCTGCTGCATGTCGCTGTAGGCGCGCATGTAGGTGCTGTAGAGCTCGGTCTGGCGACGTGCGTAGGGGGTGCGGTCACGGCTGATGCGTGCCACGCGGTTGCGGTAGAAGGCAAGGCAGAGGTTGTAGAGCGTGTCCTGCTGCAAGGCCTGGGTGCCCTGCTCGACGGCATTGCCGAGGAAGGCGTTGACCTTGGCGGGGTCGGTGAGCAGGGACTGGGCATAGAGACGGTCCATGTCGTAGGGCTGACGGAAGATGTCCTCAAGGTATTCGGGGTCCATCTCCTTGATGTAATAGGGCAGGAGGGTCTTCATCATGCCGCAGTCCTCGTTGCGGTCGAACTGTCGGAAGAAGTCGTCGGCGATGCGGCGTATCTCCTTCATCTCGTTCTCCATGGCCTTTTCACGATTCTGACGATGGGCGCGGTCGATGTTGAGGAGTTTCTCGAACTTGCCGGCGAAGGGCAGGATGGATGCACCGCTGCTCACCACCTGGTTGAACACCTCTTCGGCATGGTTGAAGCGGGTGAGCTGACGGTAGTTGTCGTGCATGTCGTTGATGAGCGTGGCCCCATATTCCTGCTGGCGTTCGGGTGATGCGTTGATCCAGGCCTGCAGTGCCTCGTCCTCCTGTCGGCGGCGTTCCACAAGTTTGCGTTCCCGTGTGCCGTTGATCTCGCCGCGCGAGCGGGTGTAGGTGTTGTTGATGCTGCTGATGCGTACGCCATAAGCGGACTTCTTTTCGCCCGTGGCTTTTTCCTGACAGGTCTTCAAATAGTCCATCTTGGCTTTTGAGACGTCCATGCGGAAGCGGGTGTCGGAGTTCACAATCTTATCGACGGCAAACCACGGGATGTGCTTGCGCGTCTGCGAGGGGAAGCCGGCCACCATGACGAAGTCGCCCCGTTTGGGCGATTTCGTGGCGATCTTCAGATGGGAGGTGGGATGGTAGGGGATGTTGGTCGCCTTGAAGGTGGTTGAGAGCCCTGCCTTGTTGGCATAGACGCGCAGGATGGCGAAGTCGCAGGCATAACGTGGCCATTGCCAGTTGGCCTCGTCGCCACCCACCATGGCAAGTGAGACGGGAGGGCTGGCCACGATGCGCACGTCGTGGAACATCCTGTAACGTGCCATGATGTATTGCTGTCCGCCCATCATGGCATAGACGCGTGTGCCTTCGCTGCCGGTGTTCTTGGCAGCCTTGGCGAAACGGGCGGCACGTTCGGCGAGGGAGTCGGTGCGCACCTTGCCCGACAGTCCGTCGAGGCCTTCGGCAAGCTGGGCGGTGATGTCTTCGCAGGAAACGAGCTGGTTGACCTGCAGGTTGTGGAGCGGGGCTTCCTGTTCGCGGCTTTCGGCCCAACATCCATACTTGACATAGTCGTTCTCGGGTGTCGAGATGTCCTTGATGTATCGGCTCACGCAGTGGTAGTTGGTGATGATGAGACCGTCGTCGGAGATGAACGATGCGGTGGCGAAGGGCGAGGCGAGTCCGCCCTCCTGGCTCAGCGAGAGGATGGCGGTGGAGAGGCTGGCCTCGTCGGTGGAGTAGATCTGCTCGCGGCTCATCTTGAGGCCATCCTTCCGCAGCAGCTGATAGACTTCGTCGGACACGGCCTGATGCGGGAACCACAGGCCAGTTGAGACTTGTGAGAATGCGCTGCAGCAAATGAACAGCAACAATATGCTGAATGTCGGTTTCTTCATTTTCTATGTGGATGATAGTTTTTTCATGAACTCGTCGCGCAACTTCTCAAGGATGTCTTCGGTGCCTGAATATTTGAGGAAGAGGTAGCCTTGACTGAGCTGCAGGTCGAGGAAGGAACGCACCTCGGGGTCGTTGCGACGTGGGAGCAGGTGTCCCAGCAGGTCGAAATAATAGCGTTGCAGTTCAAGGCGGGTGGCGGGCATTCCTTCCCAGGGATCGGCCTTGCCCGGGTTCCATTCGCGGATATGGGTCGCGATATACTGGAGGTTGGCGATGCCGTAGCGTGTCGAGGCCAGGGCATCGTCGCCGAGGTCGGAGGCTTGCACGTCGGGTTCGTCGGGAATGGCGCTGCGGCTCGCTTTGCGATAGAGGCAACAGGCCTCGTCCTGATGCTGGTCGAGGAATTCCATGTAGGCTTCGTCGTCGGCAAAGTCGCTATAGCCTGCCTGGATGGAATAGATGTCGTAGGGGCCGAGAATAGGCGGGAAAACGTAGGTCACACCATCGCCAGGTTGGGCAACGTAGTTGAAACGGGCATAGTCCATGATGCTGGCCGTGGTGCCGTGTGCCGCGCAGAAGACGGGATTGCGCAAGTCTTCGGTGTGATAGGCGAACGAGGCGCGGAAGTTGTGTTCGAGGCCCAGACAATGTCCGATCTCGTGGGCGGCTGCGTAGCGGATGAGGTGGAACACCAGGCTATCGCTTATCCCGTGACGAACATCGGGGTAATAGGCGGACGTCTGGAGGAAGAGCCAGGATTTGAGCTTGGCGATGACATTCGAATAGAAGAGCACGTCGGCCTGCAGGATTTCTCCTGTGCGAGGGTCGATCCAGTGACGGCCTTCGGCATTGGCCTGATCGCTTTCGATGCGAAAGAAGGTGTTGCTGGTGATGTCGAAGGGGTCGAAGTCCTTGCCACTTTCGGCAAAGGTCAGCCCTTTCAGGAGGTCGGGATGGCCGATGGTCGCGAAGGCCAGGTTCCAGTCCTCGATGCCCTGACGGATGGCATCCTGCCACAGCTTGGGGAAACTGTCGTCGATGTGGAAGACGATGTTTGTGCCCTTGTCCAAGCGGAAACGGTTGATGTAGGGGTGTTCGTTGTCCTTGTAGCCAATGCGTTTGTCGGCCGGTCGGCGCTGCATGGCGGGTTCGGGAAGTTGCAGCAGAGATTTGCGAACGGAGATAGTGTATTTGTTCGAATACGTGTGATCGATGCGGACTTCGAGGTGGCGGAGGTCGCCGCGGAACCTGGTGATTCGGCTATCGATGAGTTCGCCGGGGAGGCTTTTGCCGGAGAGGATATCCAAGCCCTTCTGGATCTTGAGGAAGTAGGGGGAAAGGTCCACGAGGTATTTGTCGCCTTGCATCGAAGCTATCGGAAGGACGGTGGGTTCGGGCTTGAAGCGGGCGTCGTCGGTGGTGATGACGAGGCTGTCGTTGCGTATCGAGAAACGGACGAGCTGCGGATCGTACATGCGCACCCCAGGGCAGATGTGTTTCTTGCCCATCCACCAGTCGCGACTCACTTGCTCCACGCGTGCTGCCACGATGAAGTCCTTGCCCAGCAGGTCGCAGGGCACTTCGGTCATTTGCTCGGCAGCAACCGATAGCGCATGAAGCAATAGAATGAGAAGCAGTGAAATCCTCATAATAAATAATTGTTTTTTAACACGAATTACCATTAATTACCATATATTTTCTTTCAATGATTTATAGCAAGTTTGTACAAGCATATAATTCATGATCATTCGTGATAGTTCGTGTTAAAGAACCCCTCGAACCTTTCGAACCCCTCAAACCTTTCAAACCTCAATAATATATGCCGAGGGCGGCGGCGACATGGTAGCCGTCGGTGTCGTTGTCGGTCTTGAGGTAGGAGCCTCCAAACTTGATGAACCAGATGTTGCGGTAGGTCTTGAAGGTGATAGGCATCTGATAAGTGAGTTCGAGCTGGCCCTTGTAGTAGTTGGCACCGTAGTAGTCCATGTCGGGGAGCAGCACGCTGGTGGCATAGATGCCCGTGGCATCGTTGAGGTTGAGGTCCGACAGGGTGGAAAAGTGATAGCCGGCCGTGGCTTCCACCCAGAGGGATTTGTCGCCCTTGTGGAAGAGTGCACCACCGCCTTCGAGCAATGCATCCAGTCCGCCTACTTCACGCGTTGATACGGGTAGGTTGTACTGTGCCTTGTCGTATTGGTAGATGGCACGTGCGCCGGCGTATGCCTTTGCCTTGTCGCCGTCGAGCCAAAGCAACTTGTAGTGCATGTCGGCCAGGTATTCGTACTGCTCATAGCGGTTCTTGTAGGTGATGAGCGTCTGGTAATAGGTGGTCGATGCGCCCGTCTCGGAGTTGAGTTCGATGACTTTCTGCTGACGGTGTTCATCGCCCAAGGCGGGCTTGTACTTCAGCGTCAGATCGAGCTGATGGAGCGTCGTATTGCCATGGATGCGGTTTTGTGACTGGAACCGCCACTCCTGGTTGCGCCAGGCGGCGGGCTCGGCCTTATACTGCTCGTACATGTATTCGCGGGCATGTTCGAAACCGAAGGCGTTGAGGCTTTGGAAGGCTTCGGTGCGGAAGCTATATTCGAATTCGAGGCCGAACTCATGATTCACATATTCGCGACTGTAGGCATTGTAACCGCCCACGGTGCCAATGACGTGTTCGAGGCCCGTGGCCTGGTAATACATCAGCGTGGCGTCGCTCTGAACGGTGGTGAGGCCCGTCAGTTTCTCCTTGTAGCGCTGATAGTGGGGTGCCAGGCCTACGCTGTGCTGACCGAGGGTATAGGTGATGGCAGGGGCCACGCGATAACGGGCCATCATCACACGCGAACGCGGATCCTTCAGACGGGAGTAGTCGCCCACCTTGTAGTCGAGACGGAAGCCGTAGGTGAAGGGACCGGTGTGGATGGTGGAGAGCCGGGCTGTGAGGTCGATGAACTGACGTTCGTACTTGCCTGGGATGGCGCTGCCCGAGATGTAGGGGTTGCTGTGTTCGTTGCGAAGCACGTCGCACCATGCGCGGTTGAAGTCGCGGCCGGTA
This sequence comes from Bacteroidales bacterium, assembly GCA_017561935.1. GTDB lineage: Bacteria > Bacteroidota > Bacteroidia > Bacteroidales > UBA3663 > Liminaster. Next base: position 15,031 of record JAFZBE010000051.1, read on the forward strand.
TTGAACTCAAAACGTCCGAAACCCACGATGTGCCTGCTGACGCGCTGGTAACGCTCGGAGAGGAAATGGAAGGTGTTCTTCTTGTCGCCGTCCTGCACGAGATGATGGTCGCTGTTGGTCTGCGACAGCTCAAAGTAGGTGAGGCCGCGATCGGTGAGCGAGTCCAGTCCCAGACCTGCTGCATTGCCCGTGTTACGCCACACCTCCTGAGCATCCTGGTATTCGTAGGAGCCTTTCGAACTCAAGTCCCCCTGCGCTTGTGCGTTGGTGCTCACGGCGGCGAGCATCAGAAAAAGTCCCCCACTTAACCCCCTGCGTAGGTGGAGGCATTGCGGCTGAAAGAGTTTGGTTTTGAATATTGAGGTCATGAGGTTTTCAGTTTTGAGGTCATTTGAATTCACCTATTTCAATGTCGGTGGTGCAAGCCCAGTCATCGACACTATAGTTGGTGTCCTTCAGCACGGCGCGTCCATCCTCGGTGGTCGATTCGACGACACGATAGACCACTTCGCCTGTGTAGCCCGAGACGGCGGTGATGTTGGTGTAGCCTGCATCGATGTAGTCGTAGAATCGCTTGGTGCTGACATCGACGGTACCATCGGTACGGTAACGCAGGATATCCACGCCATCGACCACATACTTGGCCGGTGCCTTGAGCTGCTGGGTGCCGGAGGATTTGCCGTCGGCATAGACGGGTTCCCAATCGGCAGGATTCTCGTCGGTTTCGACGAGGGCGATGCCACAGGGGCCACTCTGCACGAGGTTCATGTTCGGAATGCCCGTGAAGGCTGTCCACACCAATATCATGGCAGGGGTGGCGGGGTTGTTGACGGGGGCGTTGGCTGCATTCGATTTGCACTCAAAGTCGGCAGCGCTCTCGTCGAAATCGTCCGAAGCATTGACACGATGGTCAACGGCACTGTTGGTCACGATGACATGTTCGCCAGGCGAGAGGATATGATTGCCTTCGCTGGGGAACTGGAACACCTGCTTGATGTAGATGTAGTCGCTGTGCGTGCTGATCACGTAGGCGGGTGTCGAACCGCTCTCCATCAGGCAGAGGTACATGCCGGCGATATCGACCTCTTCGTCGCTGTTGTTATAGAGTTCGATGAAGCGTCCTGCGAGGTAATTCTTGTTGTTGTTGTCCTTGCAACCCGCATAATAGACCTTGCTGAGGAGCACCGACTGCTTGCGGGCGCAGTTGGTGTTGAGCGTGATGCGTGTGGCATCGGTGACCAGCACCTGACCTGCCAAGGCTCCCGAAAGGACGTAGGTGCCATGTTGCACCGTCTCGCCCGTGGCGGCCATGTACTGGTCGGAGGTGATGCTCCACGAGGTGCTGATGTTGTAGATGTCGGGAATCACGTTGGTGAAGGTGGCCGTGCCGCTGCCATCGGTCATTGCCGTGTAGCTGTAGCCCGTGCTGCTGATGAGAGACACGTTCTGGCCACCGGTCACGCCCGTGAGGCCTGAGGGGTCCTGGACGGTGACATAGACGGTGATGGGCTGGGTCTGATCGTCGCTGCTCAGGCAGCTGCTCAGGCCAAGGACTGCGGCGATGCTCAGGGCGGCGGATATGAGGGTTGATATCTTGTTCATGGTTTTGCTGGGGGCTAGGTTGTCTAGATTTTCTAGGTTTTCTAGAGGCTCTAGATTATCAAGATTAGAGATTAAAGTAAATTTCGACGCCGAAGCTGAAGGAGCCCGAGTTCTGCTGGGTGAGCGTGCCCGACTTGGAGGTCGATTTCCAGGGCTCGTGGTAGAGCAGGTTGTTGGCATAGAACGAGAAGCCGCCTATTCGACCGAGTTCCTTGGTCAGACGGCCTGATACGAGCCAGGTGACAGGCGACTTGGTGGGTTCGTTCTCGGTGCCGCTCTTGCGCTGGTTCTTGAGCGCTACGCCCTTGATGGTGTAGCTTTCGTCGGCCAGCATGGCGGAGGTTATCTCGTGATAGCTGAGGTCGGTGTCGATCCAGGCGATGGGATCCATAGCAGGCACCTCGCTGTGGTAGTAGTTGTAGAAGATGGCCTGTCCGGCCAGCGAAGCCACCATCTTGAGTGCGGGGATGTGTGTCACCAGACGCAGCGTGGTGCTGAATTTTCGATAGGTGGTCGAATTCATCTCCGAAGGATAGACAATCTTGAAGGGCACGGTGTTGGCCTGCGAATAACGGGCGGGATAGCTGGTGGGATTCTGGGAATTCATGTCCTTCGACCATCGCTTCGACTCCATATAGGCACCTGTGAGATAGACGCTGGTCTGGATGGGTTTGATCTTGCCGAGGTCCCAATCGAGTTCGATGCCTTTGTTGACCGAGACGCTGTTGTTGCCCACCTTGCCTGTGGTGGCAAATACGGTGTCGATGCGTGCGGGATTGCTGTAGTCGATGAGCGTTGCTCCACCTGCCACGGGCGTCAGTCCGGCCGAGGTGTCGTAGAAGGAGGCCGTGTAGGTGATGTATTCGGTAGCGGAGCTGAAGCCGCCGGGGGTCTTGTCGTAGTAGGCCAGGATGCTCATCCTTCGGTCGTCGGGCAGCTTGATGTCGAAGCCGAACTCCGTTTTGTAGTTGGTGGCATTCTTGAGTCCCTTGGTGCGTTCGACCTCATAGACGTTGGTATGATAGACGATGGTCTGGCCGGCGGGATTGTCCTGGGGCATGTAGTTGGCAGCTACGCGGTCGTTGTATTTCTTGTCGGGATAGAGGTAGTCCATGCCTGGTGTCTTGGAGTTGAGGCCGAAGCCGGCACGGATATCGAGCCAACGGGTGGCAGTGAACGAGGCATTGAAGCGGGGAGAGAAAGCATAGGTGGCCTCGTCCTTGAACATCTGGAAACTGGTGAAGCGCAGACCTGCCTGCAGCTTGAGCTTGTTCACCTTGTTGATGTCCCAGGTGAAGTTGTCCTCGGCAAAGGCATTGAACTGATGTACGCCCGGGATGTCCTTGAACGAGCGCGGACGACCGCTGCTGTTGGGATGCAAAGGATGGGCCTCGTCGTCGTTGTAGTAGCCGATGCCGTTGTTCCAGTCGTAGTGATAATCCATGCCCATCTTGAAGCTCTGTCGGGTGGGGCCTGCCTTGACGAAGAAGTTGTTGCCCACCTTGACATAGACGTTGCCCGGCGTGCTGGTGGTGCCGCCGCTTGCGGCATACGACGATGTCATCCAGGGCACGTTGTAGTAACCTGTCTCGCGAGCGGTGAGGATGGGCAGGAGGCCCGTCGAGTTGGTGACGATCGAGCTTTGGCGTGACTTGGAGGTGTTGAGGCTAAGGCCGATGGTGTAGGTGAGGGAGCGCGAGAAGGGCAGGCCGAGCGACAACTTGCCGTTGTGCGTCAGCGAAAGGGTCTGGTTTCGGGCGCTGCTGAAGGTGCCGTCGTCGATGGCATCGGGGTCGTTGCCGTTCCAGTCCTTGCCGAGGTTGAAGCGCACCTTGGTGGTCATGTTGAATTTGCGCGAAGGATCGACGCTCCATCCTATCGAGCCGGAATAGCGGTCGAACGAACGTGTCTTCTGACGCGGGTCACCCCATGCCTGTGCATAGTCGAGGTTGAAGTTGACGGTTCCCCATTTGCCCACATGAAGGCCCTTGCCCACCGAATAGTTCTGTCCCGATGGATTCACCTTCGCCTTGACCTGCCACGGAGTGACACCCACCTTCGAGTGAACTACAACGAGGCCGCTGGTGAGGTCGCCGTATTCGGCCGAAGGGATGCCGCGCACCACCTCGACCGACTCGATGTCGTCGGCGCTGATCTGTCGGGTATCGGTGCCGACAAATGCCGTGCTGCTGAATCCGCCCTGCGTCATCGCGCCGTTGTTCGACATGGGCACACCATCGACGACGATGCTAGCACCGAAGGCATTGGTGTTGTCGTTGACGAGGGTGCGGATCTGGACGTTCGACTGCGAAGTGAGGTTGGTGACCTTCATATCGGCACCGGGGACGAGCTGCATGATGTCGTCGAGACTGAATGCCTGGATGTGGTCGATGGCCTGACGGCCGATGACCGAGGCGGTGGCTTCGCCGCTGGCGCTCTGCTTTGCCACAACCTCCACGTCGTGGAGTTCCAAGGTCAGTGGCTTCATGCCGAGCGTCAGGCTCACGTTCTCGCCCTGCATGACGATCTTGCGGGTCAGCGTCTCATAGCCTACGTAGGTCACTTCGATGGTCCACTCACCATCGGGGATATTGTCGAGCGTGGCAATGCCATCCATGTTGGTGGCTGCGTATGCCCCCAAGGGCTTCAGCTGGCAGTTGGCCATGATGAGGGGCTCACGGTCATTGTTGTCCACGAGGTTCAACGTGATGGTCTTGCCGCCCTTGCGGGCTGCAATACGTTTCACTTCGCGGCGAGTGTGCTGGTCTTGTGCCTGGGTGGGAAAGCAGAACGCGGCAAACAACAAGCAACAAATGATGAACAGGAACTGATGTGTTGAAGAACGGAATCTGGTCTTCATCTCGTTATAAATGTTGTGTGGTTTAAGGGAATTGGTCAAATGGTTTTGATGCAAATATATTGCTTTTTTGGACAATATGTACAAATTGTTGAACGAAATGGTTGATTTTTCCTGTTTTTTCGTCAATAAAGGCCAAAAATATCTCATAGTGTTTACAAAAAAGGCAATAAATTGCCTAAGTTCACGTTTAAATAAAAAACTATTCAGCTATGAAAAATGTAGATTTTAAGCATGAGACAGATAAACTGACCCATGAGTGTACGACCATTATTGTGGGCGAAGAGCAGAGTGCCGACGGAAGTCGTCTGTTGGCCCGTTCGAGTGACTTCACGGCCATGACTTCGATCAACTTTGAAGTGCATGAGGATACGGATTTCGGACCGGAGGAATTTGTGGCCAAGGACAGCGGGTTCCATTGTCCGTTGCCCAAGAAGGCGTTGGGCTATACGGCCATGCCCGACACCCAGTTCCCGGGCGAGTGGGGCAGTTGCGGCTTCAATTCGGCAGGTGTCGGCATGAGTTCGACCGAGACCATCTTCAGCAGCGACAAGGCTTTGGCCAAGGACCCTTACGTGACTGACGGATTGGCCGAGAACTGCACGTTCAACATTGTGCTGCCCTATATCCATACGGCACGCGAAGGTGTGGCACGCCTTGGTTCGCTCATCGAGTACTACGGTTCGGCCGAGGGCTTCGGCATCGGCTTTATCGACGAGAACGAGACGTGGTACCTCGAGAACTGCTGCGGTCACCTCTGGCTGGCTACCCGTATGCCCAAGGACAAGTATTTCGTGACGGGCAACCAGAGCCGCTATCGCGACTATGACCCCAACGACAAGGACAACTTCATGGCCGCACCGGGGCTCATCGAGTTTGCCAAGGAGAATGGCCTGTGGAATGGCAAGGGCAAGTTTGACTTCCATGAGGTCTATCAGCGTGACGAGAAGCTCGACACCACCTATAACTATCCGCGCGTGTGGGGCCTGCAGAAGATGTTCACGCCTGGCAAGAAGCAGGATGTGACGAAGAACACCTTCCCCGTCTTTGCAAAGGCCAAGAACAAGATCACGCTGCAGGATATGCGCACCGCGTTCCGTTTCCACTACGATGGCACGGAGCATGACCCTTATCTGCACTCGAATGGAAAGGAACCCTATCGTCCCGTCAGCATCTTCCGCACCCAGCAAACCCATATCATGCAGTATCGTCCGTGGCTTCCCAAGGCCATCGGCTGCATCTCGTACGTGGCCATCGGCATGGCCGACCTCGGCGTGTTCCTGCCCCTCTACCAGGGTATCAAGAGCTATCCGAAGCCGTACATGGTGGGCAGCGTGGGACGTGCCGACAACAAGTCGGCCTACTGGAGGTTCCGCAAGGTGATGACGCTTGGCATGATGAACTACAATGCATACGCACCCATCATCAAGGCAGCCTACGCCAAACTTGAGGCCGAGAATGACCAGCGGCAGCGTGAGATGGAGGCCGAATACCTCAAGATCTATAAGGAGTGTCCGATGGAGGCGCAGGACCTGCTCCAGCGTTTCTCCGACCGACTGCTGAAGCGTGCCCTTGAGGTGGCCGAGGAGTTGGAGATCGAACTCCTCTCGCGTCTGACAGCCGATGTTGAGAAGGAATATCTATTCCATGGAGCATAAAGGAGGGGTAGGTCCTATATCGGCGAAGCAGCGATACATCATACTTGATGCCCTGCGTGGATTCGCCCTTTTGGGTATAGCTATCGCCAACTTTCCAGAGTTCTCGCTGTGGTCGTTCCTCAGCGAGGCTGATGCTGCAGCAATGCCGACGGCATCGGTCGATAGGGTAGTGCATTGGGCTGAGTACCTGCTGGTCGATGGCAAGTTCTACACGCTGTTCTCCCTGCTCTTCGGTATCGGTTTTTCGATCATCATCGGCAATGCCGCGAAGCGTGGAGCCAATGGCTTCCGAATCTTCTATCGGCGCATGACGTTGCTCCTTATCATCGGTCTGCTGCATCTTTTCTTCCTGTGGAGTGGCGACATCCTGGCACTCTATGCGCTGATGGGCATGTTGCTGCCGCTCTTCCGCAATTGTTCGAACAAGACCTTGCTGCGATGGGCGGCTGTCCTGCTCGTGCTTCCCATCGGTGTCGATGCGGTGGTCGAACTATGGAGGCTCCAGCCGGCTTCGTGGTTCTACGACAAGATGTGGTACTATTGCGGAGTGTATGGCATCACAGAGGAACGTTATGCCTATTGGCTGCAGGAGCAGACCACTTATGCAGGCATGTTCCAGTTCCTGGTACAGGGAGCCTACGAGCGCATGACTGAGTTCATCGACGGGAACCGTTACTTCAAGGTGCTGGGGCTTTTCGTCCTTGGCTTCTATATCGGGCGCAATCGGCTTTATGCACGGCTTGAGGAGATACGACCGCTGCTGCGGAAAGTGCTACGGGTAGGGCTTGTAGTCGGTCTTCCGCTCAGCTTCGTCTATGCGCATAGCTGTATGATGCATCATCCGTGGGGGCTCACCATCCACACGATGCTCTATACGTTCAGCGTCTTTCCACTTGCTTTCGGATATGTGGCTGCCATCGTGCTGGCTTATCTTCGGTTTGGCGAGACATCGCTGACACGCTTCTTTGCTGCCCCAGGGCGCATGGCACTCTCGTGTTATATCGGCCAGACACTCTTCGGTATCCTGCTTTTCTATGGTGTCGGCTTCGGCCTCGGTGCCCACATCGGCCTCGTTTGGGTACTCTTCATCACCCTTGCCGTCTATCTTATTGAAGTTATTTTGGCCCACTTATGGCTCCGTTTTTTCCAGTTCGGTCCTCTCGAATGGATATGGCGCATGCTGACGTATGGGAAGTATCTTCCATTAAAAAACAAGTAAATATGTCAATTCGAATTCATTCAGTAATTCTGACAATAGCGGCAGTAGCTCTATTGCCCAACGTGATTGATGCGCAGAATACGCGCGTTCCTTTAGTTTATGATGTGGAGAATACAGGTGCTGCATTTGCCGACCCCGTGTTACCCGAGCGCGATGCACTGCCCTACGTCAAAGGGCTTACCGACCCGTTGACATGGAGCGATGGATCGGGACGTGCCACGGAGTTTGCTTCGTGGTCAAAGCGCAGGGCTGAGATCGCCAAGGAAATCCAGCACTACGAGATTGGCACCAAGCCCACGGTCGATCCGAGTCAGGTGAAGGCACGCATGTCGGGCGATACGCTCATCGTCGATGTGACTGTAGGCAGCGAGACGCTCACCCTGAGCTCCGTGATCACCTATCCCTCGACGGGCGAGGCTCCTTATCCGCTCATGATTGGCACGAGCCACATCTCGCTGCCTCAGGGTATATTTGCTTCGCGTCCCATCGCGCAGATGACCTATCACGAGCGACAGGTGAACGGCTATTCGCAGTTCAGGGGCGAACTCGACCGCACGAAGTATGATTTCGTGCGCCTCTATCCCGATCTGATCAATAATGGTGCCTACAGCGAGTGGGCATGGGGCTTGAGCCGTCTGATTGATGGTTTGCAGCAGCTTGGGCCTGAGGTTACCAGGATTGACACCGAGCATATTGGCGTGACAGGTTGCTCGTATGCCGGTAAGATGGCACTCTTCTGCGGTGCTTTCGACGAACGTGTGGCCCTCACCATTGCCCAGGAACCGGGTGGAGGAGGAGCTGCCGCATGGCGCGTCTCGCATGAACTGGAGGGCGTAGAGGACCTTGACCGAACTGACTATCACTGGTTCCTTGAAAGCCTGAGGGAGAACTTCCATGGCGATAGTGTCCATTATCTGCCCTACGATCATCACGAGCTTTGTGCGCTTATCTGTCCGCGTGCGTTCCTGATGTTGGGCAATCCCGACTACCCGTGGTTGGCCGACCCTTCGGCATACGTCTCGGTCAATGCGGCACGCAAGGTGTGGGAGCAGTTCGGGATCGCCGACCGCATCGGTTATTCGATTATCGATGGACATGGACATTGCATGTTGCCCGAATCACAGTACCCCGAAGTGGAGGCCTTCATCGACAAGTTCCTGCTTGGAAAGAGTGACATTGATACCGAGGATATCGGCATTGCTCCGCTCTATAAGAACATTGTCGATGTCAACAAGTGGATAGAGTGGTAACATTTCCCAAAGAATGCAACTTAGACAACCAAATACTTTTCTTATAACAGTTTCTCTGCTCATCATGACGTTGTTGCCGCTGTCGGCGGCAGCGCAGGACATCCATCAGCATAGTGCGTGTGTCAACGACAGTATCGACCCGATGAAGGAGGCGATACTGAACGAAATCGTAGTGACGGGAATCACGGGCACCCAGCGTCTGCGTGACGCTTCTGCGCCTTTCTCCGTGGTGTCGCCCAATGAGCTGCATAGCAGCATAGGCAGCAACCTCGTCGATGCCATCAGCCGACATCCGGGACTCTCGCAGATAAGCACGGGCACGGGCATCTCGAAGCCCGTGATACGTGGCTTGGGTTACAATCGTGTCGTGGTGGTCGATCAGGGCATACGACAGGAGGGACAGCAGTGGGGCGACGAACATGGCCTCGAAGTGGCCTCGGAAGCCGTGCATTCGGTGGAGGTTCTCAAGGGGCCTGCTTCGCTCATGTATGGCAGCGATGCCATCGCCGGTGTCATCGTGCTGCATCCAGAACCCGTGCTTGACGAGGGCGTGATGCAACTCCATGTGGGCGGCGAATACCAGTCGAACCAGGGACTGTGGGAGAACGTCGTCGGTTATGCTGGCAATGTCGATGGCCTGGTGTGGAACTGGCACTACATCGACAAGGCAGCTCATGCCTACCGTAACGACCTCGACGGCTATGTGCCCGGCTCGTGGTTTGGCGAAAAGGACATCCAGGGGATGCTGGGCGTCAGCAAAAGCTGGGGACATTCCTGGCTTCGTTTGACGCACGTCGATTTCACCCCAGGTATCGTGGAGGGAGAGCGTGACGCTGTGACCGGCGAACTGGAGTGGGAGGATGGGAATACGGCCAAGGGCTACGGCAAGCAGCTGCCCTTTCAGCGCGTGCTCCACTCGAAGGTCGTCAGCGACAATGCCTGGCAACTCGGCTCGGGTCAGCTGAAGGCCATCGTGGGGTATCAGCGCAACTATCGGCGCGAATTCGAAGAGGCCATCGATGAGGCGGAACTTGCCCTGAAGCTTCACACCGTGAACTACGACCTCAAGTACCAGCTGCAGCTCCCCAACGACTGGCGGATGGCTGCGGGCGTGGGTGGCATGTGGCAGAAGAATGTGAATGCGGGCGAGGAGTTCCTGATTCCCGACTATCGTCTGTTCGACATCGGCGCCTTTGTCACCGCCAATCGTCAGGTGCATGATTGGCATCTTTCAGGCGGTGTGCGTGTCGATCGTCGAACATTGGAGACCGAAGCGCTCGAAGAAGATGGGGAGCAGCGATTTGCGGATCTCGACAGAGACTTCACAGGCATCACGGGCAGCTTGGGTGCTGTCTGGAACGTCAGTCAGGCGCTCAATGTGAGAGTCAACTGGGCACGCGGATTCCGTGCACCTACGGTCAGCGAGCTATCGTCGAATGGTGTACACGAAGGAAGTATCCAGTATGAGCTTGGCAACGATCGGCTCAAGGCCGAGGTTAGCCAACAACTTGACCTTGGCATGGATTACACCACGCACTGGGTAAGCTTCCAGGCCGCCCTCTTCGCCAACCGCATTGACAATTACATCTTCCTCTCGAAGCTTACAGACGTGTTGACCGACGGCTATCAGACCTACCGATACCAGCAGGGCGATGCCCGCCTCATGGGTGGCGAGGTCAGCTTCGACCTGCATCCCGTCAATGCCTTCCACTTCGAGAACTCGTTGAGCTATGTAGAGGCACGACAGCTGCATCGCCACGATGAGGGGAAGTATCTGCCTATGATTCCTGCTCCACGTTGGAATATGGACCTGCGGTACAATTTCCGCGATTTCGGACGCAATCACTTCCGTCGTTCCTATCTCGCATTCGGCATGGAATACAATTTTCGACAAGACCATTTCTATGGGGTGGACGATACGGAAACGGCAACGCCCGACTACGCTTTGCTGAATGTGTCGGCTGGAGTGGATTTGCATTTGAAAGGACACAACTGCATTGAGTTGACGCTTACCTGCCAGAACCTGCTCGACAAGGTCTATCAGCCCCATCTGAGTCGCCTGAAATATGCCGATGTGAATGCTGTGACTGGACGGATGGGCGTCTCGGCTATGGGACGCAACATCTGCCTTAAGGTGAACATCCCGCTGGATATCCATCTCCATCGCGAGTGATATTTGTCAGAATAATTCAAGAATTCAAGGGAAAATCCTTGACAACGTTGTCAAATGATACGCGGTATGGTATTAAGGCATTATCTTTGCACCAGAAAAATAAACCACTAAAACTATACGACTATGGCAAAGAAATTGACAAGATCGACCACCGACAAGAAAGTGTTAGGTGTTTGTGGCGGACTCGCCGAGTACTTCGATGTGGATCCTACATTGATCCGCGTGATAATCCTTGGAGGGACAGTCCTCACGGGCTTCATCCCCGGTATCGTAAGCTACGTCTGCATCGCCCTCATCATGCCTGAGAAGCTTGTGTAGCCAAATTCTCTCCGTGAGAAAAAGAGAAAGCGAGCGTGACTTCGGTCATGCTCGCTTTCTCGTTGTTTTGTTTCCTTTTATTTCCTTCGTCCCATCATGTCGAATGTGCCATGTTCGGTGCGTATCATCAGTTGGCCATCCACATATACCTTGTTGTTTGGCAGTGTGGTTGGTCCATCGTCCACCATGATAGCTTGGATGCCTTGGGGAGCCGTGCGGAAGTCGAATGTGATGATGTCGGGTCCCAACTGTGCCCCCGTCTCATCGACATATTCCAGTTCTTGAATGTTCGAGATTGGTTTTTCGAGGCGATGGGTCAGCGAACTATTGTTGGTGCCAGGTTTTGTCCATCCGCTGAATGCCGGGGTGGTGTCGTCGGTGAAGTCTGTAACACCTGACGAGCCTGGGAAGGGAGTGCTGTCGTCTTGAAAATACTTGCCGTCGATTCCTTTCTTCTGACCATCGGCCTCCACAAGGTCAATACATTGGTGGCTGGGCCAGTTGTTGGGTGAATTGTACGACCAGAGGGATTCCTTGTAGTCGATGTGCCAGACGAGCATTCCGTGTCCCGGGAGATACTGGTCCCAGTCCATGGGCTGACGATTCTCGAAGAGGTAATATTCGCCCTCACGAGGATCGTCGATGTCTTCGGTGACGGGCACGATGAATGCCTGGTTGCTGGAGGAGAGGTTCATCAGCGTGTCGGTTTTTTGTTCCGACAGGACGACAGGTGTAAGCCAGCCCAGTTCGTAGCGCTCGTAGGAACTCATACCGGCCGGGATATAGCTGTTCCAATTGTAGCAACCCTCGTCGAGCAAGTCATATCCACAGGGTGTGCATGTGGAGGAAGCGATTGAGGAGGTATTGTAGAGATCGGGCAGACCCAGGACGTGGGTAAACTCATGGCAGAACGTGCCTACACCATCCATATAATTACCATAAAGCTCGTTCGAGCAGGCGTAGTCGAAGAGGAGCTTGTCATCGTAGTAGAACATTTTGCCACCCGAAGCCGACAGGACAGTCCAGGCGTGGGGCCAGATATCGTTCTTTTTGCCGGTGGCATTCTCTCCTTGACCGGCATAGAAGGCAAAGACAAAGTCGATGAAGCCGTTGTCGTCGGTGTCATAGACCGAGAAATCGACATCGAGGCTGTCGTTGAGGTAGTCGCACGCCTCCTTGATCATTTCCCATGCGTATTGATCATTGCTTTTGCCATAGTGCTTGACACTGTCCTTGAGCAGGATGGGGCCAAAGACATCGAACTGCGGGTCAAATTCGCCGCATGAATTCTGATAGTAGAAGTCGTGGGCCGAACCGATGTGCTTGTACTTGCTGCCCTCATAACGCGGGCGGTCGTAGCCTTCCTTGGTCAACATATCGACGTATGACTGATATGGGTCGTCGATAGTGAACCTAACGTCCTGGAACTCTACCAGCACTGCAAGGCCACGCACCTTGCCTCTGGTCGGGAACCCGAAGTGAGGGGCGAGCGTGCTGTCGCAGACCAGTGAGTCGGGGGCATAGACGATCGAGTCGCCGGCGATGCTGTCTGTGGCAATGCTGTCGTTGTCCGTGCCGTCGGCAAGTTTGGATCGCTTGGCAAAGGCACGACGATTGCTCAACAGGCGTTCATGACGCGCCGCATTGACCTCGGCGCGACGTTGCAGCAGCCGGGCTTTCTCGGTTTCCCAAGCAGCCATTTCGACAGCATTGGCGATGTGGTAGAACCCCTGAGCGTCGGTGACGAGCAGGTTGCCGTCGAGGTCGGTTGTCCAGTGGCACCATTCGTCGCCATGCAGGCGGATGGTGAGTAGTGAGCCATCAGGCTGGATGATGGTTATTGGTTGTGGACGGGCTGGTGCTGCCTGTGTCGGCAGGGCGGTCAGCAGAGTGATGCTTGCGAGCATGCCTGCCACCAGTGCAGCGAGATGAATTCTTGTCTTCATTGCGTCTATCATTTGTCTTTTTGTAAATTATCTTCTTCACATCACATCCGCCCAGTTCCTCGGGCACGGGGATGCGTTCCATCTTCTTGTCGATAAATTTCTCAAGGGCATCGAGCTTACGCATGTCGCGGCGGTCGTCGCAGCTCACCAGGGTAAGGCTCTCGCCGTCGTGGTCGGCACGGGCAGTGCGGCCTATGCGGTGAACGTAGTCCTCCAGGTCGTGCGGCATGTCGTAGTTGATGACCAGTGCGATACCGCTGATGTCGATGCCGCGCGAGACGATGTCGGTGGCCACGATCACGTTGGTGCGACCTGCACGGAAGGCGTTCATCACCTCGTCGCGATCCTTCTGCTCAAGGTCGGAGTGCATGGCCGCCACCTGGAAACCTTTCTTGCGAAGACCCAGCACCACGTCGCGCACATCGGCTTTACGGCTTACGAACACCACCACGCGCTTCTCGGAGTTGTGGAGCAGTTCGTCCTTCACGAAGCCGTCCTCGCGGCCGCCGTAGAACTTCTTCAGGAAACGTATCAGCATGGGCGTCTTCTGTGCCTCGTGGCAGATGCAGCACTGCTGGTGAATCTTTTCGGCGGGCTTCGAGATGGCAATCTTCACCATCACGGGGTTCCAAAGGATGTTTTCTGCCAACCGTTGTATCTTGGGTGGCATCGTGGCGCTATAGAGAATCTTCTGGCAGTCGTCGGGCAGCAGCTTGTCGATGGCCATGATGTCGTCGTAGAAGCCCATGTCGAGCATACGGTCAGCCTCGTCGAGCACGAAGAACGACACCTGCGACAGATCGACGTACCCCAGGTTGATGTGCGAAATGAGTCGTCCGGGAGTGGCAATCACCACGTCGGCCCCTTGACGCAGACCGCGTTCCTGTGCGGCAAAGTCAGTGCCTTCGCCCCCACCATAGACGGCTACCGACGAGGCATCGACGAAATAGGAGAAGCCCTGCATCTGCTGGTCGATCTGCTGTGCCAGTTCGCGGGTGGGAGCCATGATGACGCAGTTGATGGCGTCGGAGGGGTAACGATAGCGATTGAGGTTCGAAAGGATGGGCAGCAGGTAAGCGGCGGTCTTGCCCGTGCCCGTTTGTGCCACGGCAATCACATCGTCGCCATTGAGCACAGGGGGGATGGCCTGCTCCTGCACAGGAGTACATTGGCCGTAATTCATATATTCCAGGGCATCCATCACGCCCTGATCAAGTCCTAATTCACTAAATTTCATGGCGCAAAGATACACATTATTTATATACGATGGTATAGGAATTAACAATTAACAATTAACAATTAACAATTAGGAATTAACAATTAACAATTTTCGCGCAATTAACAAACATTAAAGATGCTGAAGGAATTCGGTGAGGCTGGCACTCTTGTCCAAGCCCAGTTTCTGACGGATGCGGTAGCGACTGATTTCGATGCCACGCGTCGAGATGTTCTGCAGCGGGGCAATCTCCTTCGACTGCAGACCCATGCGGATGTAGGCACACAGCATCATCTCCTTGTGCGAGAGGTCGGGGAAGCGTTTGCTCAAGGTCTGCAGGAACTTGTGATGCACGGCATCAAACGAGTCGTGGAAGGCATCAAGGTCGTCGTCGTGGCTGATGTTGGTGTCGATCTGCCCGATCAGGCGGACAATGCGCCGTTTCGAGGCGGGTAGGTTCTCCTCGCTGAGCGACTTGTTCAGACTGACGGCCGTCTTCTTGATCTCCTGCAGCATCTCGTTCTTGCGCACGATGTTCATCCGTGAGCGCACCAGTTCGTCCTGCTTCGAGCGCAGTTCGATCTCCAGTTTCTCCTCACGCAGGATCGCGATCTTCTCCTCCTGCTCCAAAATCTGCTCCTCCTGTTCGTGGATCTGCTCCTCGCGTTCGTGAATCTGCTCGTCCTTCTGGGCCAACAGCCGTTGGCGCTTTCTTTTTTGACGACGATAGGCTTCATAGCAGATGGCCGCAACGAACAGTATGTATAAAAGGTAAGCCCACCACGAGCGGTACCAGGGCGGCAGGATAGTGAAGTCGAACGAAGTCTCGACGGGATTCTCACTATAGGAAGAGACGACGCGCAGATGGAAAGTATAGGAACCTTCCGACAGGTTGGTGTATTCCTTGTTGCTTCGACGGGAATAGGGGCTCCAATCGCTGTCAGTAGTACCCATGCCGGCGTATGACAAGCCTGTCCGCTTCTTTTCCAACCAGTAGCTGAAGAGCATCGATTGGGCTGGATCGTAATTGCTCACACTGTATTCTATGCGCACCGAATTGTCGTGCCAACTGAGGACGATGGGGCGTTTGTTGCCGTAATAGAGTGTGTCGGCATTATTCCCGATATAGATCTTTCGGATGTAGGGGGTGAGGGGTTCGAAAGGTTTGAGGGGGTCGAGAGGGTGCTGCAGGTTCAGCAAGGCAAAGCCCTCCTCGGTTCCGATGATGGCTTGGTCGTCCAATAGGCTGACACTTTCGAAGTCCTCCATCAACCAGTCGTTCAGATAGCCGTCATTGTGCTTGCCCCTGACCAGATGGAGTGTGCCGTCGGCTGCATACCAGATGTCGCCATTCGCTTGCTGCAGGAGATAGGTATAGGCCACATGACCTTCGAGCCGGTCCTCGAGGGCCGTGAACTGCACGAGGCTGTCATGGGCAGCATCGTAGCGCAGCAGCCCTTGTCGTGAGGCTACGACCATTTCCCCGTCAACACGTGCAATGCAAACGTTGTCACCCTTGGGCAGCAGGTCGGAGTTGTAGCACTTCTGGCTCTTCACTTCCTTCAGATCGTCGGTGAGGGTAAGTCGGAAGATGCCTTTCTCCTTGTTGGCCGCCCAAACGGCTTCCAATCCGTCTTCCACGTAGAATGTCTTGGCAGAGATGTCGGTGCCCTTCACCTCTTCGGCCATCACCCAGTCTTGCCCCTGTCGGCGCATCAGTCGCAGACCCCAGTAGGAGGCTGTGAGCAGTACGTCGTTTCGATGGCCGATGGAGCGCACTCCCCATACGCCACGGTTTTTGTAGCGAGTGATACGTTCACGGTCGATGGAGAGGAAGAATTGACGTCCGCCGCAGAAGAGCCTTCCGCTGATAGTGTCAAGACAGAGCACCTGCCCGTCGGTCCCCTCAATGTATCGGATGTCATTGCCAGACATAACGTAGAGCCCCTGATTGGTGCCGAGATATAGCTTGCCGTTATAGACGACACTACAGTTGCCGCTGCCGATGGGCGATTGCCTGCTGTTGAGGAATCGCAGTGGTGAGCGCATGGGGATGCAGTCGATGCCGTTGTCAAGCCCGAGCCAGAGATTCTGGTCGCGGTCGAAAGTTGTCGAGAGTACCGTCTTGTTTTGCAATCCATGGGTGATTGACATCCGTTCAGCTGTGTTAGCCTTGAGATCCAATAGTATTAGTCCATCCTGCATCGTGCCGAGGGCAAGCATTTCTCCCGAGCAGGCTGCCGATGAGAGACCACCCCGTGCTATCAAGGCGTCGGCTGCGGTATGAAGCTGTTCGACATGGTTGTCAACGTAAAGGAAGAGCCCGCGGTCACTGCTCACGAGCAGCAGCTGTCCCTGTCCGTATGGAAGGATGCTGACCACACGTGAGGTCTGGCTGATGTCGATGCCCTGAAGCTGTTGGAACTCATTTCCCACGAGCACGAAGACACCCTGCGAGCCGACGGCATATAGTTTGTTATAGACTACTGTCGAATAGCTGATGCCCAGCGGACTGTCAATTTTCGTCTCGCTATTGTTAATGTATAGCGCGTTGTCGCATTGGTAATAGATATCGTCCCCGATCTGATGGATGTTCCAGATGTTGAGTTGCCCGGCCCTATCGACACTTTCCGACAGCCTATGGTAGATGAGTTCCCCTTTGGGATTGCGTGTAAATAGCCCGAATTGTCCCAAGGCACCCACGTAAATGGTATCGCCACAGACGCGGACTGACCGCACCTTCACATTGCCTGGCAAAGGATAGGTTTGCCAGGTGTTGCCATCGAACTCCAGCAACCCCTTATTGTTGGCAAAGTACATCCAACCCTCCTTGCTCTGGGCAGCCTGCCAGTTCTGATTCCCCGAGTGATATTGTTGCCTCGTGTAGTTCACCACCACGCGTTGCCAGTAGTTCTCTGCCTTGGTCGATATCGTGATCAAAGTCAGGCAGACTATCAGGATAATATGTTTCATGGCGCAAAGATAAGGCAATTTTTTCATGAAAGCAAATTTTTGTGTAATTTTTTTGCGATGAAATATAAATATTCGTTGAAAATCAGTATGTTTCATAGTCGATGAGAAAGTCATGATGTAGTCGATGTTGTGGTTAATAGTAATCGTGATGTAGTGAAATGCTTGGATTATATTGAGGAAACCTCTACTTTTGCACCATCACATTCAAGTTTTTCAACTAATTTTTTACTTTATGAAACAAAAAACATTATCAATGGAATTCCTGCGACTGATGGTTATCGGTTGTTTGTTTTTCCTTTTGGACGTGGGCCTCTTTGCCCAAAGTTCCCAGCTCCTCAGAGGCAAGGTGCTCGATGCCTCTACGCGCGAACCTCTGATAGGGGTTAGTGTACTTGAGAAGGGCACTTCGAACGGTGTGGTTTCCGACGTAGATGGCAACTTCATGATGCAAGGTGTCAAGTCGGGAGCAACAATTGTCTTTTCGTATGTTGGTTATGCCACACAGGAAATTCTGGCTGCACAGGTTGGTAATACTGTGCTGTTGGAGGAAGACGATAAGACTTTGAACGAGGTGGTTGTCATTGGCTACGGTGTTCAGAAAAAAGTGAATCTGTCGGGTGCCGTGAGTGCCGTCGATGGTGAAAAGCTGTCTGCCAAGCCAGCGAGCGATGTGCTCAGCGCCATGCAGGGCGAAATGCCTGGTGTGGCTGTGCTCCGTTCGAGCGGTGAGCCTGGCAGTGAGACCAGCGGCATGCGTATCCGTGGTTTCTCGTCGGTGAATGCCACTTCGGCTCTGGTGTTGATCGATGGCATCGAGGGAGACATCTCCCTGCTCAATGCTGACGACATCGAGAGCATCTCGGTGCTGAAGGATGCCTCGGCGTGTGCCATCTATGGTGCACGTGCCGCCTCGGGCGTAGTGCTCGTCACCACGAAGAGCGGTAGCGAAGGTCGTCCGAAGATCAGCTACAACGGCTATTATGCCGTGAATATGCCAGGCAACATGCCCGAGCGTCTGCCGGCATGGGAAGAGCAGCAGTGGATCAACATTGGCCGATACAATGCAGGCGGTTCGTACGAATGGAACAAGGAGAAGACCACCTGGGTGGCCAATCCGAACTTCAACTACTATCCTAACAACAACAATGGCCGTTGGGAGCAGTTCACCGCCACCAACTGGGTGGATGAAGGCACTAAGGACTGGGCCGGACAGACCAACCACTCGATTTCGGTGAGCGGCGGTTCGAAGAACATCAACTACCTCATCAGCGGCAACTACTACTTCAAGGACGGTATGTTGAAGTATGCAAAG
Source organism: Bacteroidales bacterium (assembly GCA_017561935.1). Taxonomy (GTDB): domain Bacteria; phylum Bacteroidota; class Bacteroidia; order Bacteroidales; family UBA3663; genus Liminaster. Next base: position 33,555 of record JAFZBE010000051.1, read on the forward strand.
AACAACAATACCCGTGTGAACCTCCATGCTAAGATGCATGCCGAATTGAACAAGTATCTCAGCCTGGGCATCAACGTGCAGTACCAGTCGAAGAAGAACAACGCCCCCTCAAATGGTGCTGGCAGTATTCTAAATACAATGTATGGCGCACGTGCACGTCAGTTGTTGTGGCAGCCCGAAGAGACTCCAAACTACGATGCCCAACCTTACAGCGGCGACCTGCAGGTCAACCCCATCGACATCCTGAAGAACGGCGGCACCAACGAGTCGCTCTACGAGGCCTTCCTTGGCAAGGGTGAGCTCACCATCAAGAACTTTGTGAAGGGGCTCAGCGTGAACCTCAGCGCCAGCCGTCGTGCGGGCTACTACACACAGCGTTCCGAGCGTCACTGGCTGGCATGGTATGCGATGAATGGTACCACCATCCGTCAGCAGACCAATAATCCCAACTCGCTCTATCGCCAGAAGAACAACGATTACCACGACCAGTTTGAGGCCACCGTCAACTACGTGGCCGACTTCGGTCAGCACAATGTCCAGGTGCTTGCCGGCTCGAGCTACGAGAACTACCGTAAGGATCAGTTCGATGCCACGGCACGCAACATGAACTCCAACGATTTCTATTCGTTCAACTACTACGATGCCTCCGAAGCCTCAAACACCACGCTGGGTGACTTGATTCAGCCCTGGTCAATGATGTCGTACTTCGGCCGTATCAATTATAACTTCGCCGAGCGTTATCTCCTTGAGGCCAACATCCGTTACGACGGATCCTCACGTCTGGCCCCCGAGAAGCGTTGGAAGGCCTTCCCCTCGGTATCGGCAGCTTGGCGTGTGAATCAGGAGACGTGGTTCAAGCTCGACTTTGTGAGCAACCTGAAGCTGCGTGCTTCATGGGGACAGCTCGGTAATGGCGCCGTGCTCGGCCTGTATGACTACATCCCAACTATCTCGCAATCGACCACCTACATCACCGAGAAGAGCTACTACCAGAGCCAGCTCGCCTCGAAGGACAAGACCTGGGAGACCATCGAGACCACAAACCTCGGCATCGATCTCGGCATGTTTGCAAGCCGTCTGAACGCCTCGTTCGACTACTATTGGAAGTACAATAACGACATGCTCTCCAACCTGCAGCTGCCCCACACCATCGGTATCGGTGTGCCTGCCGTCAACATCGGCAAGCTGAAGACCTGGGGATGGGAGTTCGAGATCAAGTGGAACGACCGCATCGGCGACTTCAGCTATCAGGTGGCATTCAACCTCTCTGACTCGAAGAACGAACTCGTCGAGTACGACGGAGCCGACGTGATCACCGCTGGTACACGCCAACTCATCGAGGGCTATCCCCTTAACACCATCTGGGGCTATACCACCGATGGCTACTGGTCGAGCAAGGAGGAGTATGAGCAGTACAAGGAAGCACATCCCGGCTACAAGTCGTTCTCCGACGGCAAGGTGGGCGCCGGTGACGTCAAGTTCCTAACGTTGCCCGACAAGGACGGCTCGATCAACCACCAGGTGGGTGCTGGCGACGGCACGAAGGAGAACCATGGCGACCTCGTCTATCTGGGCGATACCAACGGACGCTATCTCTATGGCCTGAATCTCTCGGCCAAGTGGAAGGGCTTCGACTTTGCCGTCATGTTCCAGGGCGTGGCCAAGCGCAAGCTGCTCATCGACACCGAGGCCATTGCACCTTTCGGACGTACCCATCAGATGCCTTGGACCATCCATCGCGACTATTGGACCGAGGATAACCAGGATGCCTACTGGCCACGCCTCTACAACTATAATGGCGACATGTTCAACTTCCAGCCTTCCGACAAGTGGGTGCAGCATGCAGCCTATCTCCGTCTGAAGAACATCACTCTCGGCTATACCATCCCCATTCCCAAGCGCTATATCGAGAAACTGCGTTTCTATGTGACCGGCAACGACATTTGGGAGAAGACTGATATCCTGAAGGTATTTGATCCTGAGGCAAGCAACAATGTAGGTCGCAACTACTATCCCTTCTTCCGCACATGGTCGTTCGGCGTGAACGTGACGTTGTAATCAAGAGTAATGAATCAAGAGCTTTAGAAATATTATGAAACGATATATATTCAAATCAATATATGCAGTCGGCATAGTATGCGGCATGATGTCGCTCACCAGTTGCGAACTGGACCGTCTGCCCGAGACCACACTTGCCGACAACACCTTCTGGCAGAGTGAGACTGACTTGCGTGGTGCCTGCAACAAGCTGTATGTCGATCTGCCGGGCTTCTCGCACGACACCCGCGCCGACGACATCATCGGCACAGCTTCCAACGCTACATCGAGCGGCAGCTGGAGTGTGCCTGCCACCTCCAGCGACTGGACCAACGCCTACCAGAAGATCTTCGTGTGCAACAACATCATCGAGAAGGGCGGCAATGCTCCTCTCACCGATGCCCAGAAGAACCGCTGGCTCGCCGAAGCCTACTTCTTCCGCGCCTTCCATTTCTTTGATCTTGTAAAAAAATACGGCGATGTGCCCCTTATCCTCAAGGCATTCGACTCGACGAACGATCCTGACATCAAGATGGCTCGCACGCCTCGTGAACAGGTGATCCAGCAGTGCTACAGCGACCTGAAATGGGCCGAACAGTATCTGCCAGATATCGACCAGGTGAGCAATGCCGCCGACTGGGGCCGCGTGTCGAAGAGTGCTGCTCTCGGTATGTTGGTGCGCGTCGGACTTTATGAGGGCACCTTCATGAAGTACCACAATCTGGGTGGTGACTATAAAGTTCACCTCAAGGAGAGTATCGACGCTGCCGAGCGACTCATCCAAAGCGGAAAGCACGATCTCTATCCCGACTTCCAGAAACTCTTCTATTTCGATGGTGAAGGTCGCCAGAACAAGGAGAATGTCTTTGTCAAGATCTATGGCCCCAATGGCGATGGTGCCGTCATCGTCCACAACAACTCCCGCGGTATGGAGAACGCTGTCAGCGTGACCCGCCAGACCATCGACCAGATTCTCTACACCGACGGCCTTCCCCGCGAGAAGACCACGCTGAAGGTCGAGGAGACCCACCACAACGATGTGTTCATCAACCGCGATCCCCGCATGGCCATGACCTTCTACCAGAAGGACGAGGAAGCCTACAAGGCCGGCTATAACCCCTTCGGCAACCAGCATGGCAACGGCTACGGCCTGAAAAAGGGTTTTATGCTCGAAGAGTGGAACACCACCAACAAGGAGACCGTCGATAAGATGATCATCCGCTATGCCGAAGTCCTGATCTCCTATGCCGAAGCACTCTATGAGTACAACGGACAGATCACCGACGCCCAGCTCAACGCCACCGTCAACAAGGTGCGCCATCGTTCAGGCTTCGAGGCTCTGCTGACCAATGCCTTCTGCTCAGCCAATGGCTTGAGCATGCTTGAAGAGATCCGTCGCGAGCGCCTGGTGGAGTTCATCGACGAGAACCTGCGTTACAACGACATCATCCGCTGGAAGATTGCCGAAAACGTGTTGCCACAGACCATGCTCGGCCTGAAGTACAACGATGCCGACAACCTGAGCACACAGCGTGAGAACATCCAGAGTCGTCTGACCGATGCCAACGGCATGTTCAACGGCCGAAAGGTCGCCGATCAGGAAGGCATCTACGTCATCGAGGATGCAGCCAACCGCACCTTCAATCCCGCCAAGGATTACTATTATCCTATTCCTACCTACGAGATTGCCACTTCCGAGGGCAACGTGGTGCAGAACCCGGGATGGAACTAAGAGAATAAATGTGAATAATGAACATAATAAATTGAGATATGAAACGTTATATGAATAAGATCGCTTGGGCCGTGGCCATGGTGATGGGTCTTTCCACCCTGACCTCTTGCGAAGACGACGCATGGGGCAACGATAACCCCGACTACAGGAATGTGTTCATCGTAGCCTTTGCCGAATGGGGTCCCAAGAGCAACAACGATAAGACCTATACGGTCGCCCAGGGCAGCCAGACCGAGGTGCCCGTACAGCTATGGTGCGAAGGCACGCGCGATTTCGAGGCACAGGCTTTCCTCTATGCCGACAGCAAGCTCACCCTCGGCACCGATTATCAGGTGGTCGATGGCAGCGGCAATGTTCTTCAGCAGAACAGCAACGGTGCATGGGTATTGACATGGGACCTTCGTCAGCCCGATAACACCGATAACCATCGTGTGCAGAACGTCGCCGTGAAGGCACTTGGTGGCGCTACGGGTGACGTGACGCTGATGACCTTCGATCCGAAGGATGTCGATGCCGACGGCAAGTTGCGCATCTCGAACGGCGGAACGAAGGACGACGACACGGAGTACTATGTGCCCAACAACAAGACAGCCGACTATGAGGTGCGTTGTCTCACCGTGAACTATAAGGTAAAAGTTACCATCAAATAACAACATGACGTATGAGGATTCATAAGTTAGTTGGTTTATTGCTCCTTCCTTGGCTTGTTATGACGGCGGGGGCGCAGTCCATCTGGGACGGCGCTCACCTCGCCCAGGTCAAAGCATCATTGGAAGAGCCGGCCTACGCCACAGCCTACCGTCATCTGCTCGATCAGGCTGATCGCGAATTGCAGCGCCAGCCCCTTTCGGTGATGATGAAGGAGAAGGTGCCGGCCAGTGGCGACAAGCACGACTATCTGAGTCTGAGCCGCTACTTCTGGCCCGACCCGACGAAGCCCGACGGACTGCCGTATATCAGCCGCGACGGCGTGTCGAATCCCGAACTTGAGCGGCTCGATCGTCCGAAGCTGGCACAGATGGCTACGGGAGTCACCACCCTTTCGTTGGCATGGTATTTCAGCGGTGACGAACGTTATGCCCAAAAGGCAACCGAGCTCTTGAGGGTGTGGTTCCTCGACAAGGACACGCGGATGAATCCCAACCTGAACCATGCGCAGATCGTGCCTGGCAAGTACGACGGCAAGGGGCGATGCTATGGCGTGATCGACTCCTACTCGTTTGTCGAGATGCTCGACGCTGTGCAACTGCTCGAGGCTTCGAAGGCCTTCACGGCCAAGGATGCCAAGGCGCTCCGACGGTGGTTTGCTCAGTTCCTCCACTGGATCCTTACAAGTGAGCAGGGCATCGAGGAGGGCAACCAGCGCAACAATCACGCCACGGCCCACGATGTGCAGGTGATAGCCTACGCCAGGTTTGTGGGCGACAAGCAGGTGATGGACGAATACCTGTCGCAGTTCTACGAGAAGCGCATGAAGGCGCAGATCGAGCCCGATGGACGTCAACCCAACGAACTGCGACGCACGCTGGCCTTTGGCTATTCGCAGTACAACATGACGCACATCATCGACGTGATGCAGCTGGCACGCCATGCGGGTTACGAGCCCGAGGGCATGGACCTGTTGGAGAAGGCTGCCGACTTCCTGACCCCGTATCTCGGCAAGAAGGTCGAGGAATGGCCCTACCAGCAGATCAGCGAGTGGGACTACAAGCAGAACGAACTGGCCAAGGACCTCTATCGCCTCTATCTGCTCAACCCCGATCGCACCGACTACCTGCAGCTGGCCAAGGACAACGTGGTGCGTCGCTTCGCCGACCGTTTCTTCCTGCTTTATTATACGCCCGACGATACCGACAATGCCTTCGCCCGTGCAGACGTGCAGCTGCGCTATCAGCTCGAGCAGGTCGGCCGGATACGCAAGGACCGTAAGGACTGGACGCTGATGCCACGCAGTGTGGAGAAGGACGGACAGTTGCGCATGGTGCATCAACCCGACTGGTGCTGCGGATTCTTCAGCGGCGAGCTGTGGCAGATGTATCGGTATTCGCACGACACGTTCTGGCGCCAGCAGGCTGTGAGCAACACCTGGCCCATCGAGCAGGTGAAGCTCCATGGCGGCAGCCACGACTTGGGCTTCATGGTCTATAACTCGTTTGGCAAAGCGTGGGAACTGACGGGTGAGCAGTCTTATCGCGATGTGGTGGTGCAGGCGGCCAAAACGCTCATCACCCGCTACGACGACACCGTGGGTTGCATCAGAAGCTGGAGTTGGGGCACACCCGACCGTTGGCAGTATGCCGTCATCATCGACAATATGCTCAACCTCGAGCTGCTCTTCGAAGCCTCACGCATCACGGGCGACAAGCGCTATTACAATATTGCAGTCTCGCATGCCAACACCACAATGAAGAATCATTTCCGCGAGGACGGTTCTTCCTTCCATGTGGTCGATTACAATCCCGAGGATGGCAGCGTCATTAAGCGCATCACCCACCAGGGGCTCAACGATGCGTCGGTGTGGAGCCGCGGACAGGGCTGGGGCCTCTATGGGTTCACTCTCTGCTACCGCTACACGCACGACAAGGCCTATCTGGAGCAGGCGCAGAAGATAGCCGAGTTCTGGCTTTCGCAGCCCGATATGCCCGACGACCTCGTACCTTATTGGGACATGCGCGACCCGGCCATCAAGACCGGCATTGGCCCCGCCGACGATGGAGGTTGTCCGCGCGACGCCTCGGCAGCCGCCATCATCGCCTCGGCGCTCTTTGAGCTGGCCACCTATTGCGAGGCCGACGTTGCTGCCCGCTATCGCAACTATGCCGACCGTATGCTTCATTCGCTCGAGACCAGCTATCAGCCAGAGTCACGCACCGCACAGGGCTTCCTGCTCCTCCACGCTACGGGCAACTATCCTGCCCACGACGAGATCGACACTCCCATCAACTACGCCGACTATTATTACCTGGAGGCCCTCTATCGTAGGGATCACCTCCGATAAAACTTTGAAAGGTTTGAACCCCTCAAACCCCTCAAACCCCTTCAAACTCCTCAAACTCCTCCATGTCACCCAGGCTCGCTCTATATTTCCCGATTTGTGTGCTGGCAGTCCAAGCCAGCGCACAGATCAACTTGTCGCGGTGGCAGTTTGTCCGCACCGACATGGCCAACGTGTGGGAGGTGGAGCGACCGGTCAAGGCGGGTAAGCCCGAGAGCGTTCCTTTGTGGCAGGACGTCACCCTTCCCCATTGCTACAATGCTGACGATGGTGTCGATCCCGATGTGAAATATTATCAGGGAGCTGCCTGGTATCGCACTACCGTCGAAGTCGGCAACCCCTATCCCGAGGGACATACCCTCCTGGAGTTCGAAGGTGCGGGGCAGAAGACGCAGGTATATGTCGATGGTCGGCTGATGGGTTCGCATGTCGGAGGCTACGATGCCTGGACCGTCGATATCACCGAAGTTGGAAACGGGACACACTCCATCGCCGTGCGTTGCGATAATAGCCGCGACGTCGAGATGATCCCTTCCGATATGAGTGACTTCTGTCTCTATGGCGGCCTCTATCGTCCCGTCCATCTGGTCTATCAGCCGAAATCTTACATCCAAGACATTCGCATCGATGTGGAGGGCGACAGGGTGAGTGTGCTTTCCTTCCCATCAGATATTCCTGACATCAACTGCACCATCCTTTCCCCCGATGGACGTAAGGTCTATGAGGGCAGTATTGGTCAGCCCATCCGTGTCCGCAAACCACAGTTGTGGGACGTCGAGTCACCGCAACTCTACACTGCCCGTATCACCTGCGGCGAACAGGTCATCGAGCGACGCTTCGGATTCCGCAGTTTCGAGTTCCGCGAACACGGGCCGTTCTTCCTCAATGGTCGTCGCCTTCTCCTTCAGGGCACCCATCGCCATGAGGATCATGCAGGAGTGGGTGCAGCCATGACCGACGGGCAGATCTGTGAAGAGATGCAGCAGATCAAGGCGATGGGTGCTAACTTCATCCGTCTGGGACATTATCAGCAGCGCGACCTGGTGCTCGACCTCTGCGATTCGCTCGGCATCCTCGTTTGGGAAGAGATCCCCTGGTGCCGGGGCGGTGTGGGTGGTGATCCCTATCGGGAACAGGCGCACCGTATGCTCGAAAACATGATTTCGCGCCATCGTCATCATCCCAGCATCATCCTTTGGGGCCTCGGCAATGAGAACGACTGGCCAGGCGATTTCTCCACGGTCATCGATACGTTTGCCGTTCGTTCGCTGATGACCTCGCTCCACGATTTTGCACATCGGCTCGATCCGCTTCGCAAGACGGCTGTCCGCCGTTGCGACTTCTGCGCCGATATCCCCGATTTCTATTCGCCGTCGATTTGGGCGGGTTGGTACAGCCGTCGTTTCACCGACTATCGCGAGATGACTGTCGAGGCCATTGCCCGTTATCCTCACTTCCTGCATGCCGAATGGGGAGGCGACAGCCATGCTGGGCGACATGCTGAGACGGGCTTCGACATCGAGGCAGGCGACCGCAATGGCGACTGGTCCGAAAGTTACATCGTCCGACTCATCGACTGGCATCTGAAGGAGCAGGCCGCGATGCCTGACCTCACGGGGTCGGCTTTTTGGACATTCAAGGACTTCTGCACCCCCTTGCGTCCCGATAACCCCATTCCTTACGTCAACCAGAAAGGCGTCGTGCAGCGCGATGGCACACCCAAGGAGAGCTACTATGTGTTCCAAAGCTACTGGGCCCAGCAGCCGATGTTACACATCTATGGACATTCTTGGCCCGTACGCTGGGGCGAAAAAGGCGAGCCAAAGGAGGTGCTCGTCTATTCGAATCAGCCCGAAGTGGAGCTCTTCGTCAATGGCCAATCGGTCGGCAAGCGCAAGCGCAACATCGCCGACTATCCTGCCCAGGGGTTCCATTGGAGTGTCGTCCTGCAGCAAGGCTCGAACACCATCCGTGCCGTGTCGAAGGACCTGACCGACGAGATCACCTTCGAATATCAGACTGAAAAATGGGGCCCGCCCGCCGAGCTTCGGCTGGCACAGGTTGCACCCGACCTGATAGAGGCCCAGATCTTCGATGCCCACGGCAACCGTTGCCTCGACAGCAGCGACTGGATAGAATTCTCTATCGCAGGAGATGGGGAACTGCTCGTGAACCAGGGTTCTGCCACGGGTTCCCGACGCATTCAGGCAGCCAACGGGCGTGCCACAATCCGCCTGCGCAGTCATACCGGCCCATGCGTAGTTGCGGCAAAATCTGAAAAACTAAATAGCTCATTGATCACATTGACAGGTATATTAGTTAACTCTAATCCATGAATAATAGTATGTGTGTGTAATTCGAAGCACTCTGTCGAGCGACAGGGTGCTTTTTTCTGTGAAAAATTTGGAAATCTTCGGGCAATCGATTATCTTTGCACCCACAATCAATACAAGACAGACAATGAAAACAATACGACAATTGTTGGCGGGGCTGATGGCGTGTGCAGGGTTTAACACCGCCTGGGCGCAGGAGCCCTATCCCCCCTCGGTGTTCGAGGATTCCTATGTCGAGCACATGACCTTCGAAGGCCAGCGGCCCAAGATGAGCGACTTCGTGACGCACTTTTTCGAGAGCGATGCCATGCCCGAAGTATGGGGTTTGGCACAGGATGCGTGGACGCATTACCTGCATAAAGAGCCGCAGGATAAAGGCTCGTACCTGCTCTATGACGAAAGGAACGGGTATATGCGCTACGACAACAACGTGAACGAGATGTGGGGCGATGACATCGAGCATGAGGAGCGTGTCTTCATCGAGATGTGCATCTGGAACTGTGCCGATGGGCGTCATATCCTGTTCGCCAACAACTGTCAGTCGCTGGTGGATAAGAGGTATGCCTCGATACAGTACGAGGGCATCACGTTCCAGCTATACGACAAAACGACCCACGACATGTATTGCGTGGGTCATGAAGATGTCGGCATAGCGTTGCCCGACAATATGTATGGCGAGCACACGGTTCTTGTCTATCTGCTGCCCCAGGGGGGCAAGGACATTACCCTGCTCGTGCAGCGCGAAGCTGGAACCGAAACGAAGGTGCTTCGCTGGGACGGCATGCGCTTCCATCTGGGGGACTGAACTTAGCGATGATGCTTCGGATGTAGCTTCTTGTCGGTCTTGAGGTCCCAACGGATTTCCTTCACCACCTGCTTGGGCAGATAGGTGTGCGCCTCTTTATTGCCGCTCTTGAAGTTCATCATCAGCTGCTTGCCGCCCAAGGCTTTCTTCTTCACGATGCAGGTGGTGGTCATCGGCTCGCCCAGACGGTCACTGCCAGTCGATGCACGGCACTCAAGCTCCACTGTCGTCATCTCGTCTTGGTCATAGAGGTCGAGCAACTCGCCCAGTTTGGCGTAAGCCTCGTCGTAGGTGGAACCCAGGCAGAGGCACGTCTCCTTGATGTTGTCGAAAGCGGCGTCGGTGATGTCATCGCGGATGATGCCCAGCAGGTGTGTCACGCGGCTGAGACTCAGGTAATAGCCGAACGTCTCGTCATCGTCCATATAGGTGAAGAGAGAAAACTCTGCGTGGTCACGCTCAGATTCGCCGATTTCCATACGTATGCCGGGAACCATCTTCTGTGCCTGTGCACTCATTGTAACCATTATGGCGGCTACAGCCATCAGTATCATCTTTTTCATAATCTTGTTTTTTATTTTATATTTTTGTATTTTTGATTCGTGCGTTTTCTGTTTTCGCACTGCAAAGATAGGGGAAATGTGTGGGGTGTACAAGTTTTTTCCCAAAAAAATACTTCTGATGTAGCGACATAACGACAAAGGGGCGACAAACACGGGCGAGGGCCTCGTGTTTTGTCGCCTCTTGAAGGGAAAAGTGCGGCAAAATGGTGAAAGAGGGGTTATCCCCTTTGCTCATCGGTGAGGGGGCGATCCCAAAAGATCACGCCTTGAGCCTCGGTGGCCAGCTCGTCGGCTATCAGGCGTAGGTTATCGAGCAGCTCCTTCTCGCGTTTCTTCGACCTGCGTCCCGGGGCTTCATAGACGGTGCGACTGAAATAGGCATCGTACGAGACGGCGAAGTCGTCTGCGTCATTGTGGGGGAAGAAGCTCACGGCCACTTCATAGCTGATGTTGCCGCATTCGGAGTTGGAGATGAGGAGCACAGAGGCGGCATGACGTTTCACCCCATTATGGGTGCAGTCGGCCTCGAAATACTGTTGATACACATTGATGGTGGGCATGGGAGGAGAGGGTTAATGGTGAAGGGTTTGAAGGGTTTGAGGGGTTTGAAAGGTTTGAAGGGTTAAGAGTGGGAGGATGCATATTCGCTGGGAAGCACGCCGAACTGGTTCTTGAAACTGGAGGCGAAATGGGAAGGACCGCAGAAGCCTGTGAGTTCGGCGATGTAGGTCAGTTTCTCGTCACCGTTGCGGATCATCTCGGCGGCACGGTTGAGCTTGAATATCTTGAAAAACGCATTGGGGCTCTCGCCGGTCAGTCCCTTGATCTTGTAGAAGAACTTCGATCGGCTCATCATTACGATGCCCACCAGCTCGTCGATGTCGAGTTTGGCGTCGGAGAGATGTTTTTCCATATATTCGTAGATTGTGTCCATGAACTTGGTATCCTGTGCCGACAGTTTGGCAGCGGGCATTGCTTCGTCGGGCGTTAGTTCGTCATCAGGAATAGCCAATGCTGTGGTATTGGTGAGGAGCAGTTTCTGCACCCGTCGGCGGTTGTCGATCATGCTGCGTATGAGGGCCAGCAGGTAGGCAGGTTCGAAGGGCTTGGTGACGTAGGCATCGGCACCGACGTTGAGGCCCTCGATGCGTTCCTCGAGCGAAACCTTGGCAGTGAGCAGGATAACGGGGATGTGACAGTAGGCGACATCCTCTTTGATCAGTTGGCAGAACTTGAAGCCGTCCATGCCCAGCATCATCACATCGCTGACGATGATGTCGGGCTTGATTTCGGTGAGCGAAGCGATGGCATCGGTGGCATTGCTTTCGGCAACGACGCGGTAGGTGCCGCGCAGTATCAGCCGCATGAAACTGATGACCTCAGGCTCGTCATCGACCACAAGCACCACGGGAGCGCTGTCCGGAAGGTTGTTGTTGCTGGCGATGGCGATGTTGCTCTCGTTGCTTTCTTCCTCTATTTCGGTTGCAGAGGCAGAGGCTTCGGCCATGTGGGTGTTGATTTCGCTTTCCTGATAAGCCTCACGCACCACGGGCAAGGTCAGGACAAAGGTGGAGCCCTGTTCGGCATTGGTATTGTGCCGTGCCACGATCGTACCATGATGCAGGCGTGCCAGGCCTCGGCAATAGCACAGGCCGATGCCTGTGGCGTTCTGTTTCATGGCTCCCGCCGTGGTCTGGTAGTATCGGTCGAAGATGCTTTCGAGCATATTGTCGGGGATACCGATGCCCGTGTCGCTCACTTCGGTGGTCATGGTGTCGCCCTCGCCCTTCACGCTGATGGTGACGCTGCCGCCCTTGGGTGTGAACTTCAGGGCGTTCGAAAGGAGGTTGGTCAGGATATTGTCGTACTTCTCGGGGTCGATCCAAACGGCATCGTCGAGGTTCTCGTAGTTCACGGTCAGCTGTATGCCATGCTCCTGGTAGCCAATCTGGAAGTTTTGTACCACCTGTCCGACAATCTCCTGCACATGAACGGGCTGTACGCACAGACGCACCATGTCACGCTCGAGCTTGTTGAAGTCGAGCAGCTGGTTGACGAGCTTGAGCAGTCGGATGGTGTTACTCGAAATGATCTGTAGGGCATGGCGCTCGTCGTCGGTTTGTCCGCTCTTCTCGATCAGGCTGTTGGCGCCCGAGATGAGGGTGAGCGGGGTGCGGAACTCATGCGCCATGTTGGTGAAGAAGCGCATGTTCATGTCGCTGGCATAACGGATGGCCACCTTTTCGCGCAGCGAATTGCGGATGCGCTGCCGACGTTGGATGGCATTGTAGATGATCAGGTAGGCCAATGTGAGAACCAGCAGCGCCAGCAGCGGGTAGAGAATCCAGCAGAACCACCACGATTGCCACCAGTCGGGCGACACGGTGATGGGCAGTGCGATGCTGGCCACATTGTTGCCGTTCTGGTCGAGCGAATGGGCTTCGAAGGTATAGTCACCGGGCTGGAGATGCTTGTAGATGATGTCGGGTGTCAAGGCCCATTGCCAGCTTTCGTCGTAGCCGTCGAGCCTGTAGATGATGGGCGACTGCGAGAAATCGCCGAAATTCATGGTCGAAAGGCACAGCTTCAGGTCCTGCATGTCGTGGGGCACGGTGATGTGTTCGGCCAATCCTTGCGCATCGGTCCTGTAGGTGTAGCCATGTGCTTGGGTGCCGGGGCTGAGGATGTTCTGTCCCACCATGATGGTCGAAAGGAGCAGGGTATGGCTCATCTGCGGGGTGACCTGCGAGGGGACGAAGATGGTGAGTCCTTGTTTGCCGCCGAAGTAGAAGGTCCCTTGCCGGTCGCTGATGGCACAACGCTCGAAGAACTCGTTCCCCTGCACCCCATCGGCCTCATGGAAGGTGAGGAACTGGCAGCTCACCGGGTCGAAACGCGACAGGCCGTCCAGTGTCCCCAGCCAGATGTCGCCCGTCTGCGGGTCGGAGAGGATGCAGCTCACGTCGGTACACATGTTCGGGGCACGGAAGTTCTCGACCAACCCTGTGGTGAGGTCCAGTCGGAAGATGCCCATGCCAATGGTGGCTATCCAGAGGTTGCCTTGTTGGTCCTGAGTCATGTCGCGGCAGCTGAAGAGGCTGGGCTTGTCGAGGGGCAGCTCATAGTGTCGTTCTTGCATGGTCTGCGGGTCAACGACCGAAATGCCGTCGGTCAGCGAACCGAAGGCGATGCGATGGTCGGCCAGCTCCTTCACCACGTTCGAACTGTTGAGGATGATGTTGAGCTTGCGCAGATTGCCATCCTTCGGATTGATCAGATAGCAGCCATCCGAACACGCTGCCCACAGCATGCCGTTGTCGCCCTCGATGATCGAGTGGATGTTCGATGGCAAGGAGAGGCGGCGGATGATGCGCAGCTGTCCCTTCGTGTCGATGTCGCACTCAAAGGCATTCTGCAGCGAAATGAAGAGGGTGTGTCCGTTGTGTAGGCTTGTGAGGTGGGTCAGCAGGAGCACACCCAATGGCGAAGTGTCGATCTCATGGATATCGCTGCCATCGGGGTGACAGACATAGACCTTCGAGCGGTGCACCAGGGCATAGAGCGCCCCATCGTTGTGGAGCATGATGCAGGTGATGCCGCGGTTGCTGAAGAACTGGCTCAGTTCATTGTTCTTCGCGAAGGCCGACCGGTGGGCAAAGCGGGCATCGATGCCGAGACTGCGCGAACCGCACCACAGATTGCCCTTCGAGTCGATGATGGCGTGATCGATATGGTTGTCCTTCAGGCGGTCGAACGACACTTCCCATTCGGTCATTGTGTTGAGGTTGAACAACTTCAATTCCGGGTGGTTCTTGTCCTTCAGGATAACAATGGAGTCTTGTATCGACACCATTTCGATGTTGGCCACCGATATCCTGCTGGATATGAATTCGGTCTCCCGATTGTTGCTGAACTGTCCCGTCGCGAGGTCCAGGGCAACAAATCCCTGTGAGGTGATGAGCCAAGCCTCCTTCTCGCTGCGCGGATAGAAGGTATAGCCCATATTGTCAATCTCGGTCTGCGACAAGAGGTTGAGCTGGATGTCGAACCGCTCGACCAGATTGCTGCTGAAGACACAGATGGCCGTGTTCGGGAGCACACAGAAGTTTGAACTGTGACTCGTCATGGTGCGTTCACGGACGACGTTTTTCGTGCGCCGTTCCCAATCGACGCGTATCACGCTGAGCTTGTCTTCGCTGATTGCCACGAAGGTCGTGTCGTCATATTGGGCCATGCTTCCCTGTTTGGCGGTGAGGGTGAGAGAGGTGTTGTCGGGGAACAAGAGGCAGGAGCCGTTGTAGGTATTGACAATCTTCACGGCAGGATTGTTCAGCACCTCCTTCATTTCCATCACCAGGCTGTTGGGCAGGCTGGCGGTATCGGCTGTGGCATAGTATTGCTGAAAGTGCTGCCCGTCGTATCGGTTCAGGCCGCGCTCGGTGCATACCCAGATAAAGCCGTTGTCATCTTCATGGATATAGTGTATCTGTCGGCTGGAGAGGTCGGTGTCGAGGAGCAGATAGTCGTTGGGCGGCAACCGGTGGTCCGATGCGGGCGAAGTGTAGTAGATGATGGCCTGCAGGGCTATCAGTCCCAGTATCGTCAGGATGCCATACGTGATATAGCGTGGAGTGAACCATCGGTCAAGGCGGGCAATGGTTGACAACATTTTCTTCTTTTTGTGTGCAGTCATGGGCAATCGGTTATTTGTCGGCGCAAAGATAAGGAATATTATTGATTCACACAAATCCAAAGGCCGAAAAATGAATATCCGCCTGCCGATTCACATCGACAGGCGGACAAATACTCGTTAAATTGCTTTTATGAGCACACACATATTATTATAACTAACGATCTTATTCCACAAACCAGGTGGCGCTGTCGTTGCCGTGAGGCGTGCGAACCTCCACGCGATTCTCACCCTTCTGCAGCTTGACGTTCTTCCATTCGATGGTGGCGTAGGCATCGGTCTTGGCAGTACCTACCTGCTTGCCGTTGACGAAGAGCTTGGCCGTCGGAGCCGTGGTGAAGACGATGACGTCGGTCACCTCCTCCTTGCGCTGGGTGAAGTCCTTCGAGCAGAGATGCACGGTTTTGTCCACCTTGTTCCAGTTGGCCTTGTAGCAGTAGAACGCATCCTTGCGGCGGCTGCGGTCGTGGCTCACCAGTCCCTTGTCGTTGAGGTTGTTGGTGTCGCCCTCACGACGCATGGCCGATCCGAAGTCGAACATGTTCCAGACGTATGAGCCCCAGATGTAGTCGCGCTCGGTGATCATCTGCAGGTGCTGGCGATGGCTGGCGGTCTGCTTCTCCATGGGGTGCCAGCGTCCGCGTGCCGAGGCACGCACATCTTGCTCCTCGACGAACTGGCTCACATGCTGGCTGAAGGCAGCACCTGCGCCATATTCGCTGATGCAGATCTTCACGTCGGGATATTTGGCATGCCACTTGTCGAAGAAGGTGGCGAAGTCGGCAATGTGTCCCTCGTACCAGCCGAAGTACTTGTTCCAGCCCATCAGGTCGCTGATGAAGTTGAACGAGCCTTCGAAGCAGGTGGCAGCCGTGGTGAGGCGCATGGGGTCGAGCTCATGGGCGATGTCGTTGAGTTCCGACGTGATGGGGTCATGATAGCCCGGCACCTCGTTGAAGAGTCCCCAGCAGAAGATCGAGGGGTGATTGTAGTTCTGGATGATCATCTCGCGCAGCTGGAAGCGCAGGTTCTCGTCCATCTGTCCCTTCACGTAGTTGCTCACGAAAGGAATCTCCTCCCAGACGAGCATACCGCGGCGGTCAGCCTCGTAGAACATGTGGTGGGCCTGTGGGTAGTGGGCCAGACGGAGCGAGTTGACTCCCATCTCCTGGATGATGTCGAGATCGGCATCATGCTGCTCGTTGGTCAGGGCCGAGGCATACTGTGCCCAGTCCTGGTGGCGGCTCACGCCACGCAGCTTGAGGTGCTTGCCGTTGAGGAAGAAGCCCTTGTCCTTATCGACCCAGAAGTAACGCAGTCCGATGGTGTCCTCCACGCGGTCGATCTCCTTGCCGTCGCGGCGCAGGATGGTCACGGTCTTGTAGAGGTAGGGGTCGGCCATACCGTTCCACAGGTGCGGGCGGTCGATGCCCACGTTGAGCCAGGCACGGTTGTTCTGTATATTGGCGGTCTTGGTCGAAGCCACTTTGTTGCCCTCGGCATCGAACACGGTGAACTCAATCTCGCAGCCCTTGTAGCCGTCGGCCTTGCAGAGTGTATGTACCTCGGCGCTGAGGTCGGCATGCTGGTCGGTCACCTTCTGATGGATGAGCACACCCTCCGAGCCGTAGTAGAGTGGCGAGATGCAGACGTCGTCGGTCAGTTCGAGCCATGCGTCGCGATAGAGGCCGCCCAGGATGTTGAAGTCACCCGACTGAGTAGCTACGTCGAACTGCTGCGTGTTGTCGCAGGTCACCGAGACATAGTTCTTCCGGCCGTAGTCCAGGTAATCGGTCAGTTCGACAGCAAAGGCATTGTAGGCGCCCTTGTGTACGGCAATGTGGCCGAAGTTGACCATTACGCTTGCCACGCTGGCAGCACCCTCGAACTTCACGAAGATGCGTTTGCCGCGCCACGATTCGGGCACCTCGATCTCCTTCGTGTAGGAGCCCTTGCCGCGATAGTATCCGCCATCGCTCATGAAGTCGTTGGCATTGAACGTATGTGGCAGGTTGACCACGGTGTCGGGACGTGGCATCATGATGTCGGGATAGACGCCCCACGTCATCAGCGTGCCCTTCTTATACTGCCAATCGGCATTGAACGGCTGCACATCGCGAGCCTGTACGCTTGTCACAAGGAGCCCCAGGAGGGCAGAGGTAAGGATGGTAGTCTTGTTCATAGATATTGGTATTTTAGGCGTCGTTCCCTGCGGTTTACTGCAAGCCGCAGGAAACGCTTGGTTAATAAATGGGTCTTATCTCCACTCGGCGTGCTGCTCGATTTCCTTGTTCACGTCGATCTCACCCTGTGGGATGGGGAGGAACTTGAACTTGTCCTGCCAGCCTGGACCATTGGTGATGGTGTAGCTGATGTTGTAGCCGCGCACGTTCTCCTTCTTGTCGTTCTGGTTGTCGGAGTTGTCGTACATGCCGTGGATCGACGGGATCTTCTGTCCCTTGTTCTGGTAAGCCTGTGCAGCGAGGCCCCAGCGCACCAGGTCGGGATGACGGGTGCCTTCGAAGCAGAGCTCCAGGCGGCGCTCCTTCTGCACATCGGTGAGGGTGTAGTTGCCCTTCATCTTGTCGGCCTTCTCGCGGGCACGTGTCTTGATCTCGTTCAGGTATTTGTCGCAGAGGGCCTGGTTGCCGCCGTTGGCGGGAAGCTCGGCCTCGGCAGCGAGCAGGAGTACTTCGGCGTAGCGGAAGAAGACGATGTTCTGTGCAATCTTGTGAACCACGACACGCTCCTCGGCGCGTGATGGCATCTTGGTGCAGAAGAGGCCTGCGTTGCCGTAGATGGCCTTGCCGTTGGCGATGCGCAATGGAATCTGCACGAGCTGGTTGTAGGTCTTCATGGTCTCGTTCAGACGCCAGCCGTCCTCACCCTCCATCTCTACGAAGGCATCATAGAGCTCCTGCGAGGGGTTGAAGAAGCCGTACGATTCGGGCGAGCAGTTGATGGCACCCGACTTCTGGGCGGCATCCAGCTCATCGATGTTGAACATCTCGGTACGCCATCCCATACGCTGTACCGAATAGATGTAGCAGAGGTTGTTGGGGTCGAGCACGCGGTTGTTCTCGAACATCGACTCGGTGCTGAACTCACCAGCCTTGTGGAACTGGTCGTCGAAGTCGTCGGTAGGCAGCTTGTACTTGCCCGAGTTGATCACCTCGCCCAGCACCTTGCGTGCCTCGGCATACTTGTTCACACCCAGGAAGGTGCTCTCATAGACGTAGGCCTTGCCAAGCAGTCCCTGTGCGGTCTGCTTCGTCACGTTCACCACTTTGTCATCGACGCTCTTCTTCTCGAGCAGCGCACCCGACTCGATGGCCTCGGTGAGGTCCTGTTCGATCTGTGCATAGATTTCTGCCATCGAAGCGCTTGGGCGGGCATAGTTGCCGTCGGTGATCTCCTCGACGATGAGGGGCACTTCGCCGAAGTAGCTTACCAGGCGCAGGTAGGTGAATGCGCGGAGCACCTTGGCCTCGGCGATGATGCGCTTCTGCAGCTGTGTGTCGCCCGGCACGTTGCTGGTCAGCAGGTTGGCACGGTAGATGGTGCCGTAGTAGGTCTGGAACAATGTCGAGATCTTGGTGTTGGCTGCCGTGTAGCGCAGCTCGTTGAGTTCCTCAAGCTGTCCGTCGTTGCCACGGTTGCCGCCTCCGGTGTAGCAGTCGTCGCTCAGCACCATGATGATGTGCTGCTCGCCGGTGTACCAGTTGCCCACCGATGGCATGGAATTGAAGATGGAATAGAGCGCGGTGAGGCCCTCCAGGCACTCGGTGTCGTTGCTGTAGAACGACGAAGATGCGGTGGCACCATGCTGTTCGATGTCGAGTTCGTCCTGACAAGCGGTGAAGGTCAGCATACCTGCAGCAAGGGCTGCGATGAATATATAACGTTTCATATTGGTTTTTATTGTGAAGGTTAGAAGGTAAGATTCAGACCGAAGACGATTTTCTTGGAGTTGGGGAAGCTGCCGAGGTCAACACCCATCGAAGTGGTGGTGCCGCTCGAAGCCTCGGGATCGAGACCGGGATAGCTGGTGAAGAGGAAGAAGTCGTCGAGCGAAGCATAGACGCGCAGGTTGCTGAGCGAAACCTTCTTCAGGAGCTGCTTGGGCACGTTGTAGCCGAGCTGGATCTGCTTGATCTTGAAGTACGAGCCGTCGAAGATCACAGCCGAGCTGTTCCAGTAGGTGTTCTCCTTGAAGTCGCGGCGCGCATACTTGGCGTTCTGTCCGGCCGAAGTCCACGCATCCTCGTAGTAGCATGCCAGGCGGTTGGTGGTCGGACGGTCGGTCTTGACCAGTGCCGAATAGATGTCGTTGCCGTGCGAGCCCTGTCCGAAGACGGTGAGGTCGAAGTTCTTGTAGCTCATGTTGACCGTGATGCCGTAGGTGAAGTCGGGGATGGCCGAGCCGATCATCTGCAGGTCGTTCGACGAGATGGTCTCCGAAAGCGAGCCGTCCTTGGTCACATACACCGGATTACCGTTGTCGGGGTTGATGTGATCCACCTTGTAGCCACGGAAGTACCATACGGGATAACCTTCCTCGAAGGCGGTGATGCCAGCGTTGTTGTTGTACGAAGCGCCGTTGATGCGGTCGATCGAGTGGTCGAGGTAGGTCACCTTGTTCTCGAGGGTGGCGAGGTTGGCGTTGATGCTGTACTTGAAGCCGCCGAAGTTGTCCTTCCATCCGAGTTCGAATTCCCAACCCTTGTTCTCTACGTTACCTGCGTTGACAGGCGAAACGGTGTTACCGATGGTGAGGGTGGGCTTGGTGTTGCTCACGAGCAGGTCCTTGGTCTTCTTGATGAAGTAATCGACGCTGGTCGAGAGGCGGCCGTTGAGCAGGCTGGCATCCACACCGAAGTCGAGCTGCTCCGAGGTTTCCCACTTCAGGTTCTCATTGCCTGTCGAGCTTGGCATCGAGGCGTTGCTCCAGTTGGGCTGTCCTGCGGTATAGGAGAAGCCAGTCTGCGAAGCGATGGCGTTGGCGTAAGCGAAGTTCTTGAGGCCTGCAATCGAACCGTTCTGGCCCCAGCTGGCGCGGAGCTTCAGGTTGCTCAGCAGTTCCTGGTTCTTCGGGAACCATTCCTCCTGGCTCACGGTCCAACCTGCACTCACTGCGGGGAAGTAGCCCCAGCGCTTTGCCTTTGGCAGCACCGAGAGGTCGGCGGCATCGGCACGCATGGTGAATTGCAGCATGTAGCGGTTGTAGTAGCTGTAGCCTACACGTCCGAAGTACGAGAGCTTGTTCACCGTCAGGTCATTGCCCGCATGGAGCAGTCCGGTAGCGCTGTTGGCCAGGTAGTCGGGATAAGCGTAGTTCTCGTTGTCGGCCTGGAGTCCCGTACCACCTGTCTCCACGTTGGCTGTGCGGTCGGACGAGAAAGAGGTACCCACCATCACGGTGATGTCGTTGTTGTTCACGCTCAGCGCGTAGTTGGCGAAGTTCTCCCACTGGTAGTACTTCTGCTGGCGGGTTACCATGTCGATGGTCGGATCGCTTACGTTGCGTGCAGCCGTAGCATAGTATGCACTCTGGTAGGTGCGGTTGGTCGAGTTGTTGAAACGATAGCCGAGGCGCGAGGTGAATACCAGGCCCTTGATGGGCTTGAAGTTCAGTGCGGTGTTGCCCTGCACGGTGGTGCCCCACATCTGCTGGTCGCGGGTGTTGATGAGGATGTTCGGGTTGATGTCGTCACCCATCTGGAATACCGAGATGCCGTAGTAGTTGCCGTTGCCGTCGCTCACGAGCTTGCGGCCGTTGTCGAGCAGGTCCCTCATGTGGGTAGGCAGGTTGTTCTCGCTGTAGGTATTGGGGGTGAGGGGGTCGAGGGCCATGGCAGCACGGAGCACCGACACGTAGGGGTCGTTCTCGGCCAGCGAGTTGCGGTCCATGTACGAGATGGTGTTCTGCGTCGAAACCTGGAGCCACTTGCGCACGTCGAACTCGGCGTTCACATTGCCTGCAAAGCGCTGGTACTTGTCCTTGTCGCCGGTCACGATTCCCTGGTTGCCCGTGTAGTTGAACGACACGTAGAAGTTGCCCTTGTCGTTGCCCTTCTGGAAGTTGATGCTGTGCTTCTGCATCCAGCTGGTCTCGAACATCTCGTCACACCAGTTCATGTCGGTCTTGCCGTCCCACTGTGCAGCGAGGCTCTTGTCGAAGTTGCCGGCCTCAAGGTTGTAGGCCAGGTACTGCTCGGCGTTCATCACCTTGGCCTTCTTGCCGAGGCTCTGGGCGGCGAACTGTGCCGAATAGGTGATCTTGCCGTCCTCCGACTTGTTGCCGCGCTTGGTGGTGATCAGGATCACACCGTTGCCGGCCTCGGCACCGTAGATGGCCGACGAAGCGGCATCCTTCAGCACCTCCATCGACTCGATGTCCGAGGGGTCGAGGTTGGCAATCGAATTCACGCGCACACCATCCACTACATAGAGTGGGTCGGAAGTGGTGTTCGATGAGAAACCACGCACACGGATGGCGTTCTCGCTACCTGGGGTGCCCGAAGTGCTGAGCAGCTGCACGCCGGCGGTCTTACCTTGCAACGACTGGTTGGCGTCGGTCACCGTGCGGTTCTCGATGTCGCCCGACTTCACGCTCGAGATGGCGCCGGTCAGGTTCGACTTCTTCTGAACGCCGTAACCAACCACCACAACCTCATCGACAGTCTTGCTGTCTTCTTCGAGGACGACATTTACACTGGGAGCAGCGGCCACCTCTTGTGCGATGTAGCCGATATACGAAACGGTCAGTGTGGCACCGTTCTTGACAGTGAGGTCGAAGTTGCCGTCAATGTCGGTGATGGTACCATTCTGAGTGCCTTTCTCAAGGATGTTGGCGCCGATGATGGGTTCTCCCGTCACGTCAACCACGACACCCTTTACATTCACTTGTGCCATTGCGACAGCTGTCGCAAGGAGGAAACATAGGCAAAGCCATGCTTTTTTGAACTGAAAAGAGTTTTTCATACAGGGATATTTAATTGTTTGAGGAGTTCGAAGGGTTTGAGGGGTTTGAGGAGTTCGAAGGGTTAAATAATAACAATAATGTTCGTGTGCGTACGTGTATTGTTGTGGTGATGTTTGTTTTGCGGTGCAAAGATAGGGCAAATAAATTTGTACTGTGAGAAAGAGAATTTAACTCGTTGTCATCGCAGTCCAAATTTAGGCAATGGGAGTGCAAAACGCGTGTTTTTGTACAAATTTCCTCCTTTTTCGTTCAATTTATCATCAGCAAAATGAGAAAATGAGAAATGAGAAAATGATTTTTTCCTTGTCTTTTTTGTCTAATTTTGCCACCTTTAAAAAACTGGCCATGTATTTCATCGGTAAAAATGTGCATTTCGTCGAAAACTTGAAAAATACTTGAAAAAAACATTGAAAAAAATTTGGAAGGTATTCAGAAAATCATCATATTTGCAACGGACAACCTTGCATAGAATTCCATTAGCCACGAGATAGATCCATGAACACCATCCCTATGTGACGTGGCTTAGCGAAGCTGTGGGGAAGCACAGAAGATGTCAGTCCTTTCTCGCTCAAATTGAAGTGAAATTAAACAAATAACAATCATGAAAAGCAATCTCATGACCCTTTTACCAACAGTCATTATCCTGCTTGGAATCCTGCCATCATCGACCCTTGGCAGA